>JAHFEU010000002.1:9857-49209 GCA_023248295.1 Nitrospirota bacterium
GGCATCACGGACGTGGAGGACCAGCGCATCGGGATGGTCTACGCCGCGCTGATCGAGGAGCGCAAGAGAGAGGTCTAGGTATGCCGTTACCCTACTACGTTTCTCCCGAGCAGATGATGCAGGACAAGGCGGAGTATGCCAAGAAGGGCATCGCGAAGGGACGGTCCATCATCGCCATGGAATACGAGGACGGAGTCTTGCTGGTCGCCGATAATCCCAGCGCGTCCTTGTACAAGATTTCGGAGATTTACGACAGCATCGCATTCTCCGGCGCCGGCAAGTACAGCGAGTTCGAGAACCTGCGCAAGGCGGGCATCCGCCATGCGGACTTGAAAGGGTTCATGTACAGCCGCGAAGACGTCACGGCGAGGTCCCTCGCCAACGGCTACTCGCAAAGCGTCGGTACGATCTTCAGCCAGGAGCTCAAGCCGCTGGAGGTGGAAATTCTGGTCGCGCAGGTCGGGGAGCAAGGGAGCCCGAATGAGATGTATCGCATCTCATTCGACGGAAGCCTTTTCGATGAGCGGGGCTTCACCGCGATCGGAGGCCGCGCTGAAGCCTTGCTGGTCTTTCTCAAAGAGCGGTATAAGGGCGCCCCCCCGACGTTGAAGGCGGCTCTCACGCTCTGCGTGGCGGCGTTGGAGAGCGTGACGAACCAGAAGCTCCCGATCGAGGGACTCGAGGTCGCCGCCTTAGATCGAACCCGCTCGGGCCGCAAGTTCCGACGAATTCCGCCTGCCGAATCCCGCCAGATCCTTGCCTGATATTGAAGAACCCCGCGCGGGAGTGTATGCTCAGGGTGTCGTTCGTACAGCATCCGCGACTGCCCTATGAAACAGCGAATCTTCGGTCTAGAGAACGAGTACGGCCTGATCTTCTCCCCCAACGGGCGCATCTATCTCCCGATGGAGAAGGTCCTGGGGTACATCTTCGAGGGCCTCATCCCCAACAGCTGGCCCTCGAACGCCTTCCTGATCAACGGTGCCCGGTTTTACCAGGACACGGGCTGCCACCCGGAGTATTCGACGCCCGAGTGCGACAACATTCTGGATCTCGTCGTTCATGACAAAGCCGGGGAGCGCTTGCTGGAGGCCTGTCTCCCCGCCGCGGAGGAGCGGCTCAGGGAAGAGGGACTCTCGGGAGAGATCTACATCTTCAAGAACAACACCGACTCGCTCGGCAATACCTACGGCTGCCACGAAAATTATTTGATGCGCCGGGACGTGGATTTCTGGAAGGTGACGGAACAGCTCATTCCGTTCTTTGTGACACGCCAGATCTACTCCGGGTCGGGCAAGGTCCTGAAGGTCTCGGGCAAGCCGCAGTATTTCATCTCCCAACGGGCCCAACACATCCACGAAAAGACCTCCTCGTCCACCACGTCTTCTCGGAGCATCATCAACACGAGGGACGAGCCGCACGCCGACGCCGAGAAGTACCGCCGACTCCACATCATCGTCGGCGATTCCAACATGTCCGAGTACGCCACCTACCTCAAGGTGGGAATCGCCGCGTTGGTCCTCTCCATGATCGAGGATGGGTACACGGTCACCGGCATCGAGCTGGAGGACCCGGTGAAAGCCATCCGGGAAATCTCGCGCGATCCGACGGTGAAGAAAAAGGTCAAGCTGGATGACGGCAGACAGATGAGCGCCATCGAGATTCAGCGCGTGTATCTGGAGCGGGCACAGGAGTACCTCAGCGAGCAGCCACACGATCCGATCATGGAGGATGTGCTGGTCAGGTGGAGCAGTATGCTGGACCGGCTCGAAGATGACCCGATGCAGTTGTTCCGCGAGATCGATTGGGTGGGCAAGAAGCTGCTGATCCAGTCGTTCGTGGACAAGAAAGGGTGCGGGTGGGACGATCCGAGAGTCTTTCTGATGGATCTCCAGTATCATGATGTCAAACGGACGCGGGGCCTGTATTATTTGATGGAGTCACGTGAGATGGCCGAGAGGATCGTGGATGAGGATGCCGTGCAGCGCGCGATGTCGGTGCCGCCGCAGACGACTCGGGCCAAAGTGCGTGGAGACTTCATCCGGTTCGCCAGAGCGAAGAACCGGTCTTATACGGTGGACTGGACCTACCTGAAGCTGAACGGGTACTGGGAAGAGACGATCCTGTGCATGGATCCATTCAGCGCGATCAACCGGCGGGTTGAAGAGCTGGTCTCTCAAGTGGCCGGCCTGCGGTTCTACCGATGATGATCCACCGCATCGACCGAGCACGAGCGACGAAGAACCGGCCCGATCTGATGGTGATCATGGCGATCGTGCTCTTCGCCAGCGTATTCCCGGTCAATCTCCTGCCCAGCGCTCCCAATGAGCTCCGAGGCACCGACGGGCAGTTCAGCGGCAAGCAGGGTCAGGTGTTGCTGGTGACAGTCCTGGCCGACGGACGCCCGACCGAGGTGGTCGGGCAATTTCTCGGCCGGCGGGTTCTGTTCTTTCCCGATACCGGGGCACGCTATGCCGGGCTGTTGGGTATCGACATGCAGGATGCGCCCGGCACACATGAGCTCGCGGTCGAGATGAGACATCCTGAGGGGCCACGCCGGTTGAGCTACAACGTGCTGGTGATGAAAGAAAAGTACCCGCTTCAGCACCTCACCCTGCCGAAGGGGATGGTGGATCTGAATGAAGACAACCTGGTCCGAGTCAAGGCCGAGCAAGAACAGGTGCGAGCGGTGCTGGACGCAGTGTCCCGGGATCGATTCTGGAACGGACGATTTATCGAGCCAGTGAGCGGGCAGGTGACGGGCGCATTCGGCCGGGTACGGATCATCAACGGCCAGTCACGAAGCCCTCACAACGGGGAAGATATCACCGCCCCCTTCGGAACCGCGGTCGTGGCGGCGAACGACGGGATCGCACGGTTGACGGCTGAGCACTTTTTTTCCGGCAAAGCGGTGTACGTGGATCATGGCCTCGGCCTCTACTCCATGTATTTCCACCTTTCTGAGGTGACGGTGCAGGACGGTGAGGCGGTCAAGCGCGGTCAAGTGGTCGGCAGGGTGGGCGAGTCTGGTCGGGCCACCGGGCCCCACCTCCATTGGGCCGTTCGTCTCAACGGGGCGCGTGTGGACCCCTATTCCCTCGTCAAGCTGCCGCTGGACAGCATCACGACGGCCACCCGGTAGCAGGAGCGGGCGCGAGAAGCACTCTGATCCTTCAGCGAGGGCGCCCAGCGAGACATGGAGCACATCCACGTGTTCAGAACCCAGGGTACTTGCCGCCAGCCGGTGGTCGGCTCCGTGCGCGCGCGGTGGTTCCCCGGGATCGTCGGGTTCATGGTGCTCTCGGGGTTCGGGGCCTGCGCCACGATTCCCGGCAAGTTCGTCAGGCAAGCGGAACCGGGCGTTACACTCACGATGCTCGCGAGTCACCCCGACACCTACCGCGGGAAGGTCGTCATTTTAGGCGGAACGGTCGTGACACAGAAAGAAGAGAGCGGGCGCCTATGGCTCCTCGTGGAGAACAGACCGCTGGACGCCGATTATGTCCCTCACCTCCCTACCTCGCCTGACGATCCCGAGGCTGGCGAATACTGGATCATGGTCGCTCCGGAAGGTCTGCCTAAAACGTCTCGAAACTGGTCTCGGCTCACCGTGGTCGGTTGGGTCTCTGATGAACCGCCTCTCCAACATGAGCGTGGGACGGGCAAGGAGCCGGTGCTTGCCGCAATGTATTTACACGGGTGGGGCAGTCGGATGGGTGGCTACGGCTTGCAGGAGGAAGTCTGGGAGGATACTCATGCTGCCAGCGTCAGGCTTTCGACTCCTCTGAAAGTCAAACCCCAGTAAGTGGAGCGATCCCTCCTGGGACCCTCTCCGTCAGAGAGCCCTCACCGATCGTTGAAAAAGAAAAGACAAGAGGCTAGACGTTTGTCTCGATGCTGGAGGGGGTTTTGTTCAGCACCGTGGCCGCTGCGCGCGAGAGGTCCGCGTCGGTGTCATGGTTCAGGGCGTAGATGCGAAATTGGATCAGCCGAGTCGGCAGGAGATCGAGGAACTCCTCCAGCGGCTCCGTTGAGACGGTTCGCGTGCCCGGATCGTAGACGAAGAGAGGGACGCCGCGCGCGTCCTTGGGATCCGGTCGAGGGTCCAAGGGAGCCATGTCCACCCTGAAAGGCAGGGTTTGCAGTTTGGCCGGTAACTCCTTCTGGAGCTGTTTCTCGAACTGGTCACGAGTCGGAAAATCCATCCCGCGTTCTCGACCTTTCTCTTTCAGGACCGTGCTGTAGGCCATCTTCCACTTCACGTCTCGGCCCAGGATGCGTCCCCACTCCTCGCCGAGAGCTCGTCTCGTCGCTTGCCGGGACTTGGTCCATCCACGGACCTCTTCCAACAGGGACCAGTCGGTGAGGGTCAGGTATCCTTCCATCTTCGTTCGCGGGTCGTGAGGGAAGAGCAGGCGCATCGTGTCGCCAAAGATCTCCCGCAAATGGATGTCGATGGCGCGCGTCGTCCGGTGGTAGTACACGTTGGAATACAGGTACATCCGGGTGTTCAGGAACATCTGGAGCGCCGGCAGGCCGGTCTTGTGAATCGTGAAACCTTTGCCGGTGATCAGCGTGTAGTGGATGAGCCTGGTCAGGTCCACCGGGCCGACCGCGACGCCGCACATGTACGAATCGCGAAGCACGTAGTCCAGGTTATCCCCGGTGTAGCTCCCTGAAATGACCGGCTGCAGCCAATTGAGCCACGGCGGCATCCGCGAGTTGTCTTTCCCCTTGTCTTTCAGGATGAGATGCGCGATCTGATCGGGGTCCAGCTCTTCCCCCGCGGCGAACGGGCCGGATGGACTCCGCCGAATCTTCCGAATAATCGAGCCCAGGTGCTCGCGGATGATGAGCTGTCCGAGCTTCTCATGGGTCAGATGGAACGACTTGAGGAAGTTGTCGTCAAAGAAGTGGCAGAACGGGCCGTGGCCGATGTCGTGCACCAGCGCGGTGACTCGAAGGAGTGCTTCGACGTAATTCGCTGACGGGACGTCCTTGGCGGCTTCCTCCAGGAACGGGTGGAGGTGTCGGGCGAATTGACCTGCCACGTGCATCGTGCCCAGTGAGTGCACGAACCGGCTGTGTTCTGCCGAGGGGTACACCCAGCGGGCGCTTTGTAGTTGGTAGATGGAGCGCAGCCGCTGCACCCACGGCGAATCGATGAGGTCCTTTTCCGTGCGTTCCGAGTGGTTGGGTGTCGAATAGGGGACCGTAAACGAGATGTACTCATGAATCGGGTCGGCGATCAGCGCCGATCCGTCGTATGGGGCGCTGAGAGCGGGAGCCTGGGGCGTCATGAATTCTTAGCGAGTAGCGAGCAGCTCAAAGCTCTGAGCTATTTGCTGTTAGCTATTCGCTTTTTCCTTGGCGCCTATCTTAACTCAAGCCGGTTCGTGGTGGCAACGGCCTCCCGCCGACCGCCGGTCGTCCGAGCCGTGCGCGATACTGTGAAATGAACAGGTACGCGGCCGGATAGCACAGCATCGCGCTCAGGAGGCTCAAGACGAACCCGCCGACGAAGAACGGGAGGGCGTAGGGCCAGATCTGTTCGTACAGGGACATGGGGCTGAGATCGGTCCAGTTAAATGGGGCAACCTCCGGGAAGCCGAGGACTTGGCACCCGGTCCAAAAGGTCGCGCCCACGATCGGCAGGACGGTCCATGGATTGTTGATGAGCGAGCCTGCCAGCAGCGCCACACCGTTCAGCCGGAAGGCCCAGGTACAGAACATCACGCTGAGAGTGTGGAGGCCGTAGGTCGGCGAAAATGCGATGAAGGCGCCGACGGAGAAGGCGAAGGCGGTCCGGTGGGGAGATTCGTGCAGGTGGAGGATCTGACTGAGCTGCGAGCCGATGCGCGCTAGCGAGACCACACTGCCTCGTGAGGGATCATGCGCGGGTCCTGAAAATGCTGGTAGCCCGCGATCGCCAGCCTCGTCGACGAGCCGTTCCCTCTCCTCAGGCGCAGCCCCACCCTCTTTGTCCGGACCGTGCCGATGCGGGAAAAGCGGCATCCCGACCGTCGAGCCAACCGTTCCAGCTTCGCACGGTTGCCGGAAGAGACGCTGAACAGGAGTTCGTAATCTTCCCCCCCGGTCAACGCGAGACGGACGGGGTCCAGACGACTCGCCGCCGCGTAGGCCAGGCAGGCTGGTGAGAGTGGAAGCGCAGACGTTTCGATCTCAGCCCCGACGCCGCTCTGTTCACAGATGTGCCTCAGATCGCCGGAGAGTCCATCCGACAGGTCGATCGCGGCCGTGGCCAGGCGGTGGGCCGCGAGCAGTTGTCCCTCCTTGATCCGCGGTGTCGGGTGCAGGTGCCGGTCGATGAGGTAGCTCCGGTAGCGGCGATGACGCTCGTTCATCCGGTCACCGGCGGCAGGCCGCCTGGTGCGTCCGCGCTCGAGCAGGGTCAGCCCCGCCAGGGAATCGCCCAACGTGCCGGTGACATAAAGCAGGTCTCCGACACGGGCGCCGTCCCGCGTGAGGACCCGGCCGGGCTGAACGAAGCCCGTCAGGGTGATGCTGAGGAACAATCCGTGCCGGGACGCCGAGGTATCCCCTCCCACCAGTTCCACCTTGTAAAGACGGCAGGCACGCATCATCCCGCGATACAGTTGGTCGACGTCAGACGAGGTCCGCGAGGCGGGAATGGCCACCGCCACCAACAGATATTGCGGTGTGCCGCCCATGGCCGCGATGTCGCTGAGATTTGCGACCGCGGCCTTGTAGCCGATGTCCTCGAACGTGGCCGTTCGGAGGTCGAAATGGATGCCTTCGGCGAGGAGATCGGTGGTCAGCAGCAGCGCGTGTCCGGATGACGGTCTGATCACCGCGGCATCATCACCGATCCCGCGCAGCACTGATCGTCCGGTCCGCCCGAAACGGCGGCGAAGGTGCCGGATAAGCCGGAACTCGCCAAGGTGGGAGGCGGAGAGGCGTGCAGATCCGGACGACATCTCAGGGGGCCGGGGGAGACGGGAGGGAGACCGGAACGGCCGGCTGCAAGGGGCGCGAACGAGAGGCGCGTGAAGGCTTTTCGATTCGGCCGGTCTTGGTGCGGCCTGGTCCGCGCCGATCATCCGCCGGCTTGGCTTTCGACCCCTGCGTCGTCCCTCGGCGCAGACTGGCCTTGATCACGTCGTCCATCGTCTCGGCAAAGACGAACTGAATGCCGCGCAAGAGGTGCTTGGGAATCTCCTCGAGGTCTTTTTCGTTGCGCCTGGGCAGGATCACGGTGGAGAGCTTCGCCCGCTTGGCCGCGAGGATCTTCGCTTTGAGGCCGCCGATGGGCAGCACGCGTCCGCGAAGGGTAACCTCTCCCGTCATTCCCACATCGCGGCGGATCGGGATGTTTGAGAGGAGGGACGCCAAAGCCGCTGCCATCGTGATGCCGGCCGATGGTCCGTCCTTGGGGATCGCGCCGGCTGGCACATGAATATGGATATCGGTTTTTGAGAAGATGTCCGGGCTGATGCCCAGCAGTTTCTCCCGCGAGCGCACATAGCTCAACGCGGCGTGGGCCGACTCTTTCATCACGTCGCCCAGGTGGCCGGTGAGCGTCAGTTGCCCCTTCCCTTTCATCACGGTCGCTTCGATGTACAGGACATCTCCGCCGGTCTCAGTCCAGGCGAGGCCGGTTGCCACCCCGACCTCGTCTTTTTCCTGCTCCGCCTCGGGCAGAAACTTGGGGACGCCGAGGTACTTATGCAGGTTGGCCGGCGTGATCGTGTGACACTCCGACTTCCCTTCGGCCACCTGTTTGGCGACCTTCCTCATCACGTTGGCGATCTCGCGTTCCAGGTTCCGGACACCCGCTTCCCGCGTGTACTGAGACACGATCTGGGCCAGGCCCGCCTCGGTGATGCGGATGTGTTCCTCGGTGATGCCGTGTTCCTTGAGTTGCTTCGGGATCAGATACCGTAGGGCGATGCCCAGTTTCTCTTCCTCGGTGTATCCGGGGATTTCGATGATTTCCATCCGGTCTTTGAGGGCCGGGAGGATCGGATCGATGAGGTTCGCGGTGGTGATGAACATCACCTCGGTCAGGTCAAACGGCACTCCCAGATAGTGATCGCTGAAGGCATGGTTCTGCTCCGGGTCCAGGACCTCGAGAAGGGCAGCCGACGGGTCCCCGCGAAAGTCCATTCCCACCTTGTCCACTTCGTCCATCATGAAGACCGGGTTGTTCGTGCCGGCCTGTTTGATACCCTGGATGATGCGTCCGGGCAATGCGCCGACATAGGTGCGACGGTGGCCTCGGATTTCAGCCTCGTCACGGACTCCTCCCAAGCTGATGCGCACGAATTCGCGCCCCAGCGCCCGGGCAATCGACTTGCCGAGCGAGGTTTTCCCCACACCCGGGGGGCCTACGAAACACAGGATCGGCCCCTTCATTTTGTCCTTCAATTTGCGGACGGCCAGGTATTCGAGGATGCGTTCCTTGACCTTTTCCAGGTCGTAATGGTCCTCGTCGAGCACTTTCGCCGCCGTCTTGATGTCCAGATTGTCCTTTGATTTCTTGCTCCACGGCAGCTCGACTATCCATTCCATGTAGGTCCGGACCGTCGCTGACTCGGCCGTGTCCGGGTGCATCTTCTCCAGGCGCTTGAGCTGCTTCTCGCATTCCTTGAACACCTTGTCGGGCATCTTGGCGTCTTTGATGCGCTTGCGGAACTCCGCGATCTCCTCGCCCCGTTCATCCAGTTCCCCGAGTTCCTTCTGGATGGCCTTCAGTTGCTCCCGGAGGAAATATTCGCGCTGGGTTTTGTCCATCTCGCCCTTCGCCTGGGCCTGAATCTTCTGCT
This sequence comes from Nitrospirota bacterium, assembly GCA_023248295.1. Classification (GTDB taxonomy): domain Bacteria; phylum Nitrospirota; class Nitrospiria; order Nitrospirales; family Nitrospiraceae; genus 40CM-3-62-11. The sequence goes on from JAHFEU010000002.1 coordinate 18,665, forward strand.
GCATGGAGAGGACTTCGACTTCTTTGGACAGAATCTCGCTGACCCGCCTGAGCCGCGCGACGGGGTCCTCCACCTCCAGGACCTCCTGCGTCACTTCCACTTTCAGGCCAAGGTTGGACACCACCATGTCAGCGAGGCGGCCCGGGTCTTCCAGGTTCTCGATGACCACCATCACATCCGGCATGAGAACCTTGCCCAGGCTGATCATCCGCTCGAGCTGTTCCTTGACGGTCCGCATCACCGCTTCGGCCTCAAGGGATGGTGTGGGCGGTTTGGCTTCCACGACCTTGGTGATCCGGACCGAATAATACGGCTCGGTTTGGATGTATTCCTGAACCTTGGCCTTCGACAGCCCCTGGACGAGGATCTTGATGCGCTCGTCCGGCAGCTTGAGCATGCGCATAATAATCCCGACCGTGCCGACGGTGTGGATATCCTCCGGCTTCGGATTCTCCACGTCGAGCGCTTTCTGGGTAGCCAGGAAGATCATGCGGTTGCCGGCTAGCGCCGCCTCGATCGCCTTGATGGACATGTCGCGCCCAACGAACAGGGGCAGCACCATGTACGGGAAGACGACGATATCCCGGACCGGAAGAAGGGGAAGTTGCTCCGGTGTCTCGAGGTGTTGAGTCTCGCGTTCGTTCGGTTCCGTTGGCATCAGGGTCACGTCCCTCTTGAGGCTGAACCGCTGAGACAGGTCAGCGCGATGAGAGATCCCGCTGCATCAGACACGAGCACGTGGTTCGCACCGGACCTGCTTTTGCGTCAGCGCATTTCTTTCAGGTAGCGAGAAAATGTCGGACCGAGTACGGGGTCTTTGAGCGCGAACGCGACGGTGGCTTTCAGAAACCCCAGCTTATCCCCTGCGTCGTGGCGCTGTCCTCGAATCTCCTGGGCATAGATCGGGGCCTTCTGGGCGAGGAGGCGCAGCGCGTCGGTGAGCTGAATTTCATGATTCTTGCCGGGAGCGGTGTGCTCCAGAACCGCGAAGATGTCGGGTGAGAGCACGTACCGACCGATCACCGCGTATCGGGAAGGCGCGCTTGCGGGGGACGGTTTCTCCACGAGGTCAAGGACTCGATGAAGACCCGCGGCCACGCGCCGAGTGGCGACGATCCCGTACTGGCTCACCTCGCTCGGGTGCACCTTCTGCACGCCGAGCACCGCCCCGTTGCCGACGTCGTACACCCGAATGAGTTGGGCCAAGGCCGGGATGGGCGCATCGATCACCTCATCGCCTAAAATGACGGCGAAGGGTTCATTTCCAACGAGGCGCTGGGCGCATAACACGGCGTGCCCGAGGCCGAGTGCCTGGGACTGCCGGACGTAGCAAAAGTTCGCGAGTTCGGAGATTCGTCGGACGTCTTTCAGGAGCTGAGCTTTCCCATTTCCCTTCAGGTTCTCTTCGAGTTCGAACGAGCGGTCGAAATGGTCCTCGATCGCGCGCTTTCCGCGTCCAGTCACGATGATGATGTCCTCGATCCCGGAAGCGACCGCCTCCTCCACCGCGTATTGGATCAACGGTTTGTCCACCAGCGGAAGCATTTCCTTGGGGGAGGCCTTGGTTGCCGGGAGGAAGCGGGTGCCGAGCCCGGCGGCCGGGATGATGGCTTTCCTGATCATTGCAGATGACATCGTTTGGATACTATGTGATGGGTAGGCGGAAGTCAAGGATTCGAGGCGAGCGGGACGACCTGTTCCGGGAACCCGAGACAGGAGAAATTCCCTTTACATTGCTGGAGAGGGCCCCTATAATTCCTTAGTTTTTTCAAGATTTTTCACCAGGTCTCGGGCGCCCCGGGTGTGCGGAGTGTTCGCGTCTGCCTGGAAGGAGGGGCTCGCCGGCGGGCCGTCGCTCCAGGTGATCTGCCGGACGCCATGAGTTCATAGTTCGACGATTCGAGCGTCATCCGATATGTTCCTCTCGCGGATTGCCTAACCTCGGGATCGGTCACCATGCGCATTGGTCAGCGGGTCCGGGCAGAAGGGCCGCGGTGACCAATCGGGTCGTGAGTCGATCACTTTTTCTCGTCGTCGCGATGACCGTCTCGCTCCTGGTTTCGTCCGCGGGCAGTCTGCATGCCCAAGCCGGCGTCCAGAAGGTCAAGTCCATCGAGGTGCGGGGAAACAAGCGCATCGAGGAGTCGGCCATCCGCGGCCGCCTCACGCTCAAAGTGGATGATCCGTATACGGGAGAGGCCGTCCGGACTCAGATCAGACTGATCTACGAGATGGGCTTCTTCGAGGACGTGCGGATCGAGACTGATCCGGTCGTCGGGGGGGTGGCGGTGGTGTTCGTGGTCCGGGAGAAGCCGTTCATCACCGAGATTGTGTTTGACGGAAACGAGAACCTCGGCGAGGATAAGCTGAAGGAGAAGATCACCATCCGGAGTCAGTCCTTTCTGGACCAGCAACAGGCGAAGGAAAGCGCCGAGCGGATTCGGCTGGCCTATCAGGAGGACGGGTACTACAACGCGGAGGTGATCCCGATCATTCTTGCGTTGGAGGAGGATCGAAAGCGGCTCACCTTCTTCATCAAGGAAGGGGAGCGGGCCAGGATCAAGACCGTCAATTTTGATGGCATGACGGTCGTGAAGAAGAAAGACGTGTTCAAGGTGATCGCCACACGCGAATGGGTCCCGCTCTACGGCATCTTGTTGGGCCGCCTCCCCTCGGTCTTTACGGATGCGGGCATTCTCAAGCGCGAGGAACTGGGCAACGATGTCGAGCGCATCAAGGAAGTGTACATGAACAAAGGCTACCTCAACGTCCAGGTGGGTCTGCCGGTCGTCGAGCTGACTGAAGGCAAGAAATGGTTCACGGTCACCTTTGTGATCGCGGAAGGGGACCCGTACACCGTCGGAGAGGTCGGGTTTCGGGGCAACACGATTTTCGAGGAGGCAGAGCTGAACGCGGGGATGAAAATCACTCCGGGGGAAATCTTCCAACGCGCCAAGATTCGCGAAGAGCTGACCAGACTGACCGAGCTGTATGGAATAAAGGGGTATGCCTTTACGGACGTCAATCCCTCGGTCACCCCGGATCCTCAGACGAAGACAGCCGCGATCATCTTCCACATCAAGGAAGGGGACCTCATTCGGATCCGGCAGATCCAGATTACCGGCAACGACAAGACCCGGGACAACGTCATCCGCCGTGAGCTCAGGGTCAACGAACAGGAAGTCACCGACACGGTGGCGATGAAACGGAGCTACCAGCGATTGACCAACCTCAACTATTTTGAAACGGTCGAGCTCTTGCCCAAGCAAGTGGAGCCGGACAAGGTGGACATCGAGGTCAAGGTGAAGGAAAAACCCACCGGGTCCTTCAGTATCGGCGGCGGGTACAGCACCCTGGACCAATTCGTGGGGGTTGCCGACATCACGGAAGGCAACCTGGGAGGGCGCGGGCAAGTGGTGCGGGTCCGAGGCCAATTAGGTCAGCGCCGGTCCCTGGGACTTCTCTCCTTTCGGGACCCCTATCTCTATGATTCGCTGACCTCCTTGCAGGGAGATCTGTACCGGACCATTACGAACTACACGACGTACCATGAGGACAAATCGGGGGCCAGTGTGTCGTTTGGCCGGTGGTTTTCCGAATACACCTCGGGGAACCTCAGTTTGGTGGCGGAGAGTCTTGAGCTCAAAGACCCGATCGACGCTCCCCCGTTCGTTCTCGCACAAATCGGAAGCCAGTCCACAACCGGATTTCGTTCTGGGCTGAGCCGGGACACGAGAGACTATTACCTGGATCCCAGGACGGGCCTGCGCAGCGCCGTCAACCTGGATTTCGGGACGCCGGCGTTGGGGGGAACGAATAATTTTTACAAGTTCATGGTTGATGTCGTCAAGTATACCCCGCTGTTTTGGGACACCCGCCATTCGATTCGCGGACGGTTCGGCATTACTGAAGGCTTGGGAGGCAAACCGATTCCCCTCACGGAACGGTTCTACGTGGGCGGCATCAACACCATGCGCGGGTTCGTGTTCGGCCGCGCCGGCCCGGTCGTCACCGGCACCGGCTCACTGCTGGGCGCGGATCGGCAGATCATCATCAATAACGACTTCATCTTTCCGATTTCCTCGGAAGCGAAGCTCAATGGGGTGCTCTTCTTCGACTATGGCAAAGGCTTCGCCGACGGTGAGGGGTTGAGCACGAAGCTCCGGTCGTCGGCCGGGATAGAGGCCCGCTGGATCTCGCCATTCGGCCCCCTTCGTGCCGCCTACGGAATCAACCTCGACCCGAACCCGTTGGAACGGAAGGGCGTTTTTGAATTTTCGGTCGGATCGCTGTTCTAGGAGGACGGGATTCGTTACACGCTAGTCGTGAATCGTGAGAGAAGCAATTCCTGTTCGAAATCGGTCAACGATGAACGGCATCGAGCATCCGTATATCTGTATGAAGGGTGTGCAGAGAAAAACAGGGGAGCACGTGGATCTATGAAGCTGACAGTAGGGAACCGGTCGGGTCGTGAGAAGCAGGTGAACGTTCTCGTGTCCTGGATGGCGGCGATGACTGTGCTCCTTCTTGTGGGGGGATGTGCCAGCGGTTCCTCCGCCCCGGCCTCGGCCCGCCTTGGGGTCGTCGATAGCCAGAAGGTGCTCAATGAGACGGACGCCGGCAAAAAAGCGACGGGGTCGCTCAATTCGTTCATGAAGAATCGGCAGTCGCTCATCGAGCTGGAGGAGAAGGAGCTGAAACGCATGGAAGATGATCTCATCAAGCAGGCGAGCGTGCTCAGCGCCAACGCGAAAAAGGATCGGGAGGATCAACTGCGCCGTCGAGCGATGGAGTTTCAGCAGAAGGTGAACGAGATGAACCGGGAAGTCCAGGAGAAGCAGAAAGAGGTGCTCGAGGCGTTCAGGGAGAAGGTGGAGAAGGTGGTGGCGAAGGTGGCGCAGCACATGGGACTGCTGGTGGTCATCGAAAAAGGTCGGGCCGGCTCCACGGTGTACAATGACTCCTCGTTGGACCTTTCCGCCAAGGTGATCGAGGAGTTCGGTAAAGAGGCCCCGTAATGCCTCGAGGCGAGAGCGAGAGCCCTGAAACGATGCAGGCGGACCGCTGCTCGCATGATATCCTCATGACCTGTCCTGCTGCGTGCGGAAGAGAAAGGAGCTTGAGAGGATGAAGCGTAGAACATGGTTTGCGATGGCCGGAGCGGTGGTGCTGACGCTCAGCCTGGAGGGGCCATGCCTGTCGGCGGAGTCGGTCAAGGTCGCGGTGATCGATCAGCAGGCGGTGTTGGCAAAGTCGAAATCCGGCAAGCGTGCGCTGGAGGCAATCAAGGAGTTTTCCGCCAGCCGCCAACGGATCGTCTCCGCCGATGACGAGGAGTTGAAGAAGCTCGAGAAGGAGCTGAAGGCTCAGGAGGCGGGGCTCAGCGAGGCGGCCAGACGGGAAAAGCAGGAGCTGTTCCGGACCAAGCTCGAAAGCTACCAACGCCGCCTTCAGGACTTCAACCGTGAGATTCAGGCTAAACAGAAGGAGCTGGTGGAAGAGTACCAGAAAAAAATAGATAAAGCGGCCGCGGCCGTGGCGGAGAAGGCCGGCTATTCGATGGTGCTGGATAAGGGCAGTGACGCGTCGCTCCGGATCGTCCTTTATAATCACAAGGCGATTGATCTGACTGATCAGGTGGTGAAGGAATTCGATCGTCGGTATCCGTAGGGCTGCCATGGAGCGTGCGAGAGAGGAGGCGGGACTGAAGTCGGTTATGGATATCGCGGCGATCCGGGCGATGCTGCCCCACCGGTATCCCTTTCTTCTTGTCGACCGCATCAGCGAACTCGAGGCCGGCCTGCGGATCGTGGGGATCAAGAACGTGACTGCCAATGAACCGTTCTTTCAGGGACATTTTCCGGATCGCCCGATCATGCCCGGAGTGTTGATCATCGAGGCGATGGCTCAGGTGGGGGGCGTGCTGGCGTTCAAGTCGGTCCCTCCGACCGGTCGTCCCGTGGTGTATCTTACGGGGGTGGACAAGGCCAGGTTCCGAAAGCCGGTTGTACCGGGTGACCAGCTGCGTCTCGAGGTGGAAGTGCTCAACCGGCGGCCTCCGTTTTGGAAGATGCAGGGCAAGGCGTACGTGGAGACCGACCTGGTCTGTGAGGCCGAGCTGACGGCCATGGTGACGGAGGAGAAGTCCGAGAACCGTTAATCGTTAGTCGTGACCCGTTCACCGTAGGATCAGAACGCGGGTCGCCCAGTCGATTAACCGACAACGATTCACGTGTAAGGTTTGTTGGAGGCCAATCGCATGCAGATCCATCCGACGGCGGTGGTGCATCCCCACGCCAAGCTCGACGAGGACGTGGTGATCGGGCCGTTCTCCGTGGTCGGCGAGCATACGAAGATCGGCCGCGGGACCCGTCTCTTGTCCCATGTCTATGTGGAAGGGTGGACCGAGATTGGCGAGCGCTGCCAGCTCTATCCCTATGCCTCCATCGGCACACCGCCGCAGCATCTTCAGTACCAGGGCGAGCCGACCCGCGTGGTCATCGGAAACGACAATATCCTGCGCGAGTATGTGACGGTGAACCGCGCCACGGCGTCCGGTGGCGGAGTCACCACGATCGGGCATCATAATTTTCTCATGGCCTATGTCCACGTGGCGCACGACTGTCACTTGGGCAGCCACCTCATCATGGCCAACGCGGCGACCCTGGCGGGCCACATTACGATCGGCGATCACGCGATCATCGGAGGACTGGTCGGGATCCATCAGCACGTCCGGGTGGGCGCCTACGCGATGATCGGAGGGTGCTCGGCGGTGGGCCAGGATGTTCCCCCGTTCATGCGCGCGGCGGGCGGTTACCGTGCGCGGCTCTACGGGCTGAACTCAATCGGGCTCAAGCGTCACGGATTCTCCAACGCGCGGATCGGGGTGCTCAAGCAGGCCTATGAGGCGTTGTTCCGGTCCGGACACCGGCTGGCCGAAGCCATGAAGCGGGCGCGGGAGCAGTTTCGGGAGAGCGCAGATGTGCTGGAAGTGATCGCCTTTTTAGAGGGCTCCAGACGGGGCGTGTGCCGATCCGTGGGGAAGGATCTGGAGAGCGAGGAATAGCGAGGATGCGCGGGGATCGTGACGGAACGGCGCCGGCTCTCGCTGGAGAGCGGATCGGGCTCATCGCCGGGAATGGACGGTTTCCGATCATCTTCGCGGAGAATGCGAGGCGATTAGGGTATCACGTGTCGGCGGTGGCCCATATCGGAGAAACTGCGCCCGAGCTTGAACGGCATGTCGACCACATCCACTGGGTCAAGATCGGGCAGTTCAATAAACTGATCAAAGCGCTGAAAGAAGACGGGGTGCGCCAGGCGGTGATGCTCGGGGGGATCAAGAAGACGCACGTGTTCACCACCGTCAGGCCGGACCTGCGAACGCTGGCTATGGCAAGCCGTCTCAGAGGGTTGAAGGACGATGCGATCTTGCGCGAGGTGGCGGCCGAGCTGGAGAAGGAGGGGATCACGATCCGAGAGTCCACCTTCGGACTCCACGGCATCCTGGTTGAGAGCGGCGCGCTCACGAGGCGCGTTCCCGGCAAGAAAGAGTGGGAGGACATCCGGTACGGATGGGAGGTGGCCGGCGAGGTTGGGCGGCTCGACATCGGCCAGTGCGTCGTGATCAAGGATCGAGCGGTGGTGGCGGTGGAGGCTGCGGAGGGGACGGACGAGACGATCCGCCGGGGCGGGGCTCTGGCCCGCGATGGAGCAGTGGTGGTCAAGCGAAGCAAACCTCAGCAGGATCTCCGGTTCGATCTTCCGGCGGTGGGACCGGCCACGGTCGAGACGATGGCGTCGGTGAAGGCGTCGGTCCTGGCGGTGGAGGCCGGCCGAAGCGTGCTCCTGGATCGGGAGATGACTCTTCGCAAGGCTGATCGGGCAGGGATCGCGATCGTCGGACTGAGCAGTAGTGATGAGCAACGAGCGATGAGCGATGAACACAAGAGCAGGGCGGCCGGTACTCGTGACTCGTCACTCAGTACTCATGACTCATCACTGAAGGCATGAAACGGATCCGGGTCGGCGTCATCGGCGTCGGGCACCTGGGACAGCACCACGCCCGCCTGTATGCCAGCCTGGCCGGGTCGGTCCTGGCGGGCGTGGTGGACGCCGATCCGGATCGGGCTCGGCTCGTGGCGGAGCGGTATGGCGCATCGGTGTTCGGGGACCCCGCTGCGCTGCTAGCGAAGGTGGACGCCGTCAGCGTGGCGGTGCCGACCTCGTCGCACTACGTGGTGGTCAAGGCCTGCCTGGCGGCGGGCGTCCACGTGCTGGTAGAGAAACCGATTGCCATCACGCCGGGTGAGGCCCGCGAACTGGTGGATCTGGCGCGAACACGCGGGCGCGTGCTCCAGGTGGGGCACATCGAACGGTTCAATCCGGGGATTCGGTCAGTACGTCCGCATATCGGGAAACCGGGCTTCGTCGAGTGCCACCGCCTGAGTCCGTTCGGGGAGCGGGGCACCGACGTGGACGTGGTGCTGGACTTGATGATCCACGACCTTGACATGGTCCTGTCGTTTCACCCGGGGCCGGTCGAAGAAGTCCGCGCCGCCGGAGTTCCGGTGCTGTCCTCGAACATCGACATCGCCAACGCCCGAATCGTGTTTGGCAGCGGGTGCGTCGCCAATCTGACCGCCAGCCGCGTCTCGACGACTCGTATGCGGAGGCTCCGCCTGTTTCAGCGCGACGCCTACGTCTCAGTTGACTATCAGACTCGTCAGGGGATGATCTGTCGACGGATGATCGGGCGCCATGGGCGACCCGAGATCGAGATCGAGCACGTCAAGGGGGGAGATGAGGAGCCGCTCAAGCTGCAGCTCGAGGCGTTCCTGCACGCCATCGCGACCGGAACCCCTCCCCCGGTCTCCGGTGAAGACGGCGTCGCGGCGCTGGAACTGGCGCACCAGGTATTGGAGGCGATCGGCGAGTTTCTGCGACGCCACACAGGAGCGCGTAACGAGTGACGCGTCACGCGTAACGGGTGTTGTCATGCCGCGCATTCTGATCGTGACCGGTGAGGCATCCGGCGACCTGCACGGCGCCAACTTGGCGGCGGCCCTCCGAGCGCTCAGACCCGACGTGGACATCCTGGGCGTGGGGGGACCCAAGCTGAGAGCCGCCGGCGTCCGGTTGGTCCAGGGCATCGAGCGCCTGGATGTGATGGGGATGATCAGGCTGGCCGAGCTGCGGGTCGCGCTCCGCAACTACGCCACGCTGGCCCGCTTTCTGCGCCGGGAGTCCTTCGACGCCGTGGTCTTCGTGGATAACCCGGGGTTGAACCTGCGGCTGGCCCGTGTGGCAAAGGGGGCGGGGCATCGGGTCGTCTATTACATCGCTCCCCAAATTTGGGCCTGGCGCCCTGGCCGGATCCGGCTCATCTCGCGCGTGGTGGACCGCATGATCGTCATCCTGCCGTTCGAGGAGGCTCTGTACCGGCAGGCGGGAGTTCCCTGCACGTTCGTGGGGCACCCGCTGTTGGACGCCGTGGCCCCGTCGTATGATCGGGCTGAACTGCGCAAGCGGTTCGGGTTCAAGACGTCTGCCCCGGTGGTCGGACTGCTGCCCGGAAGCCGCGAGCGGGAGGTCCGGTCGTTGGTACCGGTGATGATGGAAGCCGCGGCGCGGATGGCGCGGTGGCATCCGGGGCTCCAGGTCGTGGTCGCGCAGGCCTCTTGGATCAGGGAGGGCCTCATCGAGGAGTTGGCGGCCGGCGGCGGTTTGGGCGTGCGAGTCGTCTGCGACCAGCCCAACGAGGTCATGGCCGCCTCGGATCTCCTGTTGGTCGCGTCAGGAACCGCCACGCTCCAGGCGGCCGTAATTGGCACCCCGATGGTGATCACCTACCGAACGTCGTGGATCTCATATTGGCTGGCGCGCCTGCTGATCCGGGTTAACTGGATCGGGCTGGTCAATATCGTGGCGGGCCGCGGGATCGTGCCGGAGCTCGTCCAGCATGAGGCCACCGCCGAGCGGCTGAGCGAAGAAGGCCACCGGCTGCTCCGCGACGAGGCGGCCCTCGGCGGAATGCGTGCGGCCTTCCGGGCGGTGCGGGACTCGCTCGGCTCACCGGGCGCTTCACGGCGCGCCGCGGAAGCGGTGCTGAAGGAGTGCCGGGCATGACGCTGTTTCTCCGGCTCCTTCGCTATCTGTGGCAGTATCGGCTGCGCCTGGTGGCCGCCTTCCTCTGTTCCGCGCTGGTGGCCGGCCTGACGGCGGCCTATGCCTGGCTGGTCCGGCCGGTGCTGGACGGCATCTTCATCAGCAAGGATCAATTCCTGCTGATGGTGCTGCCGCTGGCGATCCTGGGTGTGGCCGTGCTCAAAGGAATCTTCAGCTACGGGCAGAACTACCTGATGAGCTACGTCGGCAATCAGGTGATCACCGACGTCCGTCAGGAGCTGTTCCTTCAGCTCATGCGCCTGCCGGTCGGATTCCACGATTCCACGACCTCCGGGCGGCTGATGTCGCGCGTGATCAACGACGTGAATTTGATGGCCAACGCCGTTGCGGGTGTCCTGAAGGATCTCTTCCAGCAGGGGTTGACCTTCGTCGCAATGATGGGAGTGATCTTCTATCAGAACTGGAAGCTGGCGGCGGTCTCGGTCATCGTGACCCCGCTCTCGTTCGTGACCATGGTCCGGATGGGCCAGCGCCTGCGGGGATTGTCAACGCGCGGGCAGGAAAAGATCGGCGATATGGCCTCGGCGTTGCAGGAGACCCTCGCCGGAATCCGGATCGTGAAGGCCTTTGGTCGAGAGGACTCCGAAGCGCTGCGGTTTCGTGACAGCAATAAAGCGTATCTACGCGCCACCATGAAGGCGACGCAGGTCTCGTCCCTCGCGTCTTCGCGAATGGAGGTGATCGGTGTCCTGGGCGTCGTCACGATCATCTGGTACGGGGGCTACCTGGTGATCGATGGCACGATGACGCCGGGCGCCTTCTTCTCGTTCCTGGCGGCGATGTTCATGGCCTACACCCCGATCAAACGCCTGGCGGGAGCCAACAATACCATTCAGCAGGCGCTCGCGGCTGCCGAACGGGTCTTCCAGGTCCTGGATCTGCCGAACGAGCTGGACCGGGACCGGGGGGGCCACGAGCTGCAGCCCCTCACCCGCTCGCTGGAGTTCAGAGGGGTGAGTTTCCGCTATGAAGGGAGCGGCGCGCCGGCTCTCATGGGCATTCATCTGTCGGTGAAGGCTGGAGAAGTCCTGGCGCTGGTCGGCAGCAGCGGGAGCGGAAAGACCACGCTGGCCAGCCTCGTGCCACGTTTCTACGAGCCTGCCGAAGGCTCTATCCTGATCGACGGCCAGGATATCCGGCAGTGCACGCTCCGGTCTCTCCGCAGTCAGATCGGGATCGTCTCACAGGACACCGTGCTGTTCGATGACACCGTGAAGAACAACATCGCCTACGGACGGGCGGGGGCCACGGACCAAGACGTGGAGAAGGCGGCAAGACTGGCCTACGCGCACGAGTTCATCACTCGGCTGCCGGAGGGATATCACACGCTCATCGGAGAAAACGGGATCAAGCTCTCGGGGGGAGAGCGGCAGCGGTTGGCGATCGCCCGGGCCATCTTGCGGGACCCGCCCATTTTGATCTTGGACGAGGCGACTTCCTCATTGGATTCCGAGTCCGAGCGGATGGTCCAGCTCGCGTTCTCCAACTTGATGAGGAACCGGACCACGCTCGTGATCGCGCACCGGCTCTCCACGGTGCAGAGCGCGGATCGGATCGTGGTCCTGGACCGAGGCAGTATCGTGGAATCCGGGTCACATGAGGAGTTGCTGCAGCGAGGGGGACTGTACAAGCGGTTCCATGCGGTGCAGTTCCAGGACATGGACGCGCCTCGTTAAACGGCACGCATCAATAGTGAACCGTGGACCATCGAAGGATGCGACAGACTTCACAACAAGTCAGGATGTGACGTACACTGGGGTTCACGATTCACGTTCAACGACATGGTCACGTGGCTAAAACAGACGCTGCTCCCGCCCATCGGGGCCTGGCTGATCCGGCTCTTGGGGAAGGCCGTCCGCATCCGGACGGAAGGAGCCGAGACCGTGGATGAGCTGTACCGTCAAGGCCGGCGCATGATCATCGCGTTCTGGCACGGGCGGCAGCTCATGATGCCCCTTACCTATCGTGGAGCACAGGCGCATATCCTCATCAGTCAGCACCGCGACGGAGAGTTGATCCATCGTATCGTGAGCCGCTTCGGGTTCCGTTCGGTGAGGGGATCCACGACCCGCGGCGGTGCCGCGGCCCTCCGACAGCTCATCGAGCTCGGGCATTCAGGCGTGGACCTGGTGGTCACACCAGACGGACCCCAGGGCCCGCGGCAGGTGGTCCAGATCGGGGTGATCCACCTGGCGAAGGCCACCGGCCTCCCGATCGTTCCGCTCACGTTCAGCTGCTCAAAAAAAAAGTCTTCGTGAGTTGGGACCGGTTCCTGCTGCCGTATCCGTTCGGCCGAGGACTGTTCCTGTGGGGGAAGCCGATCTGGGTCTCGCCTGAGGCGACGGAGGCCGATCTGGAATCCAAGCGGGTCGAGCTTGAGGAGGCCCTGAACCGGATCACGGCGGAAGCCGACGCGGCCGTGATGCGTGAAGGGTGAAGCGTATCTCGTCGGAGTCTTCACGAGATACGAGATACGAACGACGAAATCCATGTGGTATCTCGCATACAATATCCTGCTGATCCTGGCTTCGCCGTTCATCGCCTTGATCCTCCTGGCCAAGAAGCGATGTCGGCCTGGTCTCGCCCAGCGACTGGGTTGGTCCGGCGGTTTGTTTGGTTTGTTTCGCTCATCTGGTTTGTTTGGTTGGTTAGGACTAAAAAAACTAGAGAAACTAGACAAACCAAATAAACCGGACAAACCGGTTTTGTGGGTCCACGCCGTGTCGCTCGGCGAGGTGGTGGCGGTTGTGCCGCTGGTGCGCCTGCTCCACAGTCGGTACCCGGAGTATCGACTGGTGGTCTCGACGGTCACCGACACCGGACGGGAGGCGGTGGAGCAGCGGCTCGCCGGCGTGGCCGAACACCGTTATGCTCCGTTGGATTTTCCGTGGGTCGTCTCGCGCGTCGTGGGGAGGCTGAACCCGGCCGCCTTTCTCTTCGTCGAGACGGAGCTGTGGCCGAATCTTCTCAGAGCGCTCTCGCGGCGCGGCGTGCCGTCCATCTTGGTCAACGGCCGATTGTCGTCCCAGTCGTTCAAAGGGTACGGGCTCGTCCGGCCCTTCATCAGTCGGGTGCTCGAGACCGTCACGTTCTGCTTGATGCAGTCTGGACGGGACGCCGAACGCATGGTCGCACTGGGCGCCGCGCCGACCCGCGTGCTGCGCACCGGGAACATGAAATTCGATCAGCCCGTCCCCGGCCACGCGGGCCAGCAGGATGGGCTCTCGCGTCGCGAGATCAATCTGGCCGAGCATGAAGAGTTGATCGTGGCCGGGAGCACCCACCCGGGGGAAGAGGAGCAACTCTTGTCCTGCTACCAGACCCTGCTCCGGGAGTTCCCTTCGTTGGTCCTCCTGCTCGCCCCCCGTCACGTAGAACGAGCGGCTGCCGTCGAAGCCGCCGTGAGGTCGAGAGGGTTGGCGGCTGTGCGTCGGAGCGCATTCCGTGAACTCGGCGCGACCTCGCGTCAACACGGGGCTCCCCGAGTGGTGATCCTGGACACGCGAGGGGAGCTGGCGGCTGTCTACCAGCATGCGGTCCTTTCATTCGTGGGCGGGACGCTGCTACCGGTGGGGGGCCATAATCTCCTGGAGCCTGCGGTCTGGAGCAAGCCTGTGTTCTTCGGACCCCACACCGACCATTGCGCGGAGGTGGCCGAACTTCTAGTCCGGGCCGGCGGCGCGGTGCGGGTCCGCGACGGGGTTGAACTGGCTGCCGAGATGGCCGGGCTGCTTCGAGACCGGGCGGGTCTGCACCGCATGGGTGCGGCGGCCCGGGGAGTGGTCATCGAAAACCAGGGGGCGGTCGAGCGAAGCCTCGAGCTGATCGGACGCGTACTGGGGAGCCGTGAGCGCTCTGATGGGAAGCTGCCGGTCGGCCAATCCTCCCATGCCGCGGGCATGGCGAAGGTTGAGCGATGAAGAGAGCATGATGGACCTCAGCGAGCGCAAGGCTCTGGGCGGTTATCAGGAGAGGTCCCGCGCATTGCCTGTTACCGGTCTCATAGGACCCGGGATTAGCGAGCGTCGTTCCTCATTCCTCAGGTGGCCGCTTCGGGCGCTGGCCTTGCCCTATGGGCTCGCGGTCCGGGCGCGCGCCGCGCTGTACGAGCGAGGCTGGCTGCCCCGGCGAAGGCTGCCCTGTCGTGTGGTGAGCGTCGGCAACCTGACTGTCGGGGGAACCGGAAAGACTCCGGTCGTGATCTCGATCGCGGAATGGCTGCTCGCCCGCGGCAAACGGGTCGGGGTGCTGAGCCGGGGCTATCGCCGGCGGAGCCGGGCGCCGCGGCTGCTGGTCTCGGACGGCCGGACGATCCTGGAGGGGCCGGCTGATGCGGGAGATGAGCCGCATCTGATCGCGTGGCGATGCCCCGGGGCGGTCGTCGCGGTCGGGTCGGATCGGTACCGCCTGGGCCGATGGGTTCTGGAGCGGTTTCCGATCGATTATTTCGTGCTGGACGACGGCTTCCAGCATCTCGCGTTGCACCGCGATGTGGATCTGCTGCTGATCGATGCCTCCGATCCGGCGGGGCTGGAGGCGCTGCTGCCGGCCGGCCGTCTCCGGGAGCCGCTGGCAGCAGCGTCCCGCGCCAGCGCGCTGCTGCTGACGCGAGCCGATGTGGCTGCCGGTCCGAATACGCTCTTGGCTCCGATCCGAGCGGCGACCGGGCGCGACAGTCGGCCGATCCTCATCCGGTTCAGGCCTGAGGCCTTCGTGAACATGGTCACGGGGGGAATCGAGGAGGTGGCGTCCGTGTCGGGGCGCACGGCGGTGACCTTCAGCGGGATCGCGAATGCCGCCTCGTTCCGGACATTGCTGGCTGACCAGGGGGTGAAGATCCTCGACGACTTGGTCTTTCCGGATCATCACGCCTATACCGCCGGAGACCTGAACCTGATCAGAGACCGGGCAGGGCGGTGCGGCGCGGACATGATCGTGACGACAGAAAAGGACGCCGTGAAGGTGGCGACGCTGGTTTCCCGGACGGACCGGCTCTGGGCGCTACGGCTCCGCACCGAGATCATGGAAGGACAAGAGCGGCTGGAGGGGTTGCTCCTGGGAGAACCAGTGTGAGTTTTGTGTTTTGAGTTTTCTTCAGACCACTAAGAACTTACAATTCAAAACTCAAGACTCGTTCCCATTGCGTATGAAGAAGGATTCGATCAAGCGAATCGTCGTGCGGGGACCTAACTGGATCGGCGACGCCGTCATGGGCGAGCCTGCGCTGAGCGCGCTGCGCGGGCTGTTTCCGGCCGCCGAGATCACGTTGCTGGTCAAGCCGACGATCGCGGAGTTGCTGGGTAACCATCCGGGGCTGGACCGGATTCTGGTCTATGACAGCCGCCGCCAGCATGCCGGGCTCACCGGCAAGTGGGGACTGGCGCGCGCACTACGCCGCCTGCGGTTCGATCTGGCGATCCTGTTTCAGAACGCCTTTGAGGCCGCCTTGCTGACCTTCCTGGCTGGGATTCCGCGCCGGTACGGCTACGCGACCGACGGCAGGAGCCTGCTGCTGACGGATCCGATCGCGGTACCGGAACGGACAAGGGTTGTTCATCAAACCGAGTATTACCTGGAACTCCTTCGGCCGCTGGGCGCGGACGGGCCGTCCGCCTCCCCCCGACTGTTTCTCTCGGATGGCGAGGTGGATGCGATGCGCCGCAGGCTCGCTCAAGCCGGCATCGGCGAGACCGACCTCGTCGTGGGACTCAATCCAGGCTCCACCTACGGAAGCGCCAAGCGGTGGCTGCCGGAACGCTTTGCCGAGACGGCGGACCGGCTGGCGCTGGAGCACGGGGGCAAGGGCTTGCGGGTGGTGATCGTGGGAGCACGGGGCGAAGAAGCTCTGGGCCGGGCCATCGCCGAGAAGATGCAGGCCAAGCCGGTCTTGCTTTCGGGCCACACCTCCATCCGAGAACTGATGGCGGTGATCAACCGCTGCGGGCTGTTCATCACCAACGACACCGGGCCGATGCATATCGCGGCCGCGTTCGGCATCCCGGTCGTCGCCGTGTTCGGGCCGACCGATTCACGGACCACCTCGCCGTTCGGGAACGGGCACACCATCGTGCGTCATCCGGTTGAGTGCTCCCCCTGTCTCTTGCGCGAGTGCCCGATCGACCACCGGTGCATGACGCGGGTCTCGGTCGAACAGGTCTATGCAGCGGCAGTCAAAGGGTTATCTAGTTTGTCTGGTTCGTCTGGTTTATCTCGTTCTAGCGGAACAAACCAAATAAACCAGACAAACCAAACAAACCGTCTGAACGGAGTGACCGTCTTTCTGGACCGGGACGGCACGCTGAACCGGGACACCGGCTATGTCAAGACGCCGGAGGAGCTTGAGCTGTTCCCCGGCTCGGTCAGGGCCGTGGCTCGCTTGAAGCGGGCCGGCGCGCGCGTCGTACTGACCACGAATCAGTCCGGGGTCGCCCGTGGACTGCTCACGACTGCCGCGCTGGACGCCATTCACGCGCGACTGCGCGCGCTCCTGGAGGCAGGCGGCGCGTCGCTCGACGCGATCTACTATTGCCCTCACCATCCCGATGATGCCTGCTCCTGCCGGAAGCCCCAGACCGGTCTGGTGGACCGGGCGGTTGGTGAACTCGGCCTTGACCCGTCACGGGCCTACGTGGTGGGGGATCAGAACCGAGACATGGAGTTGGCCCGAAGGATTGGAGCGCGAAGCGTCCTGGTGATGACCGGTCCGACGAGCCAGGAGGCCCTCGGCCTGATGAAGTCGGATGGACTGCGGCCGGATCACGTGGCGGCCAGACTGGACGAGGCGGTAGATTGGATCATGCAGGACGCGGCGAAGATGGAAGACCGGCAGTGGTCGTTCCCCGGGAGCCCGCAATGGTAAGAGTCGCCTGCATCGGAGGAGGGGCCTGGGGGGCGAACCTGATCCGGAACTTTTCCGCTCTCGGCGCCCTGCACGCGATCTGTGACAGCGATCCCGAAACCCTGAAGCGGCATGCGAAGGCCTACCCGCAGGCGGCGGTGAATGAGTCCTTCACCTCGCTCTTGAAGGACCCGGCGCTCGATGCGGTCGTGATTGCGACCCCTGCAGGGCAGCACGCCTCCATGGTCAAGCAGGCACTGGAGGCCAGAAAAGACGTGTTCGTGGAGAAGCCTCTGGCCCTCACGCTGTCGGAAGGGCGTGAGGTAGTCGAGATGGCTGAGCGCGCCTCCCGGATTCTCATGGTCGGCCACGTCCTGCAGTACCATCCAGCCGTGCGAGTCCTGAACGGGCTGATCGCTCGGGGAGAGCTCGGCAAGGTCCAATACGTGTACTCCACCAGACTGAATATCGGGAAGTTTCGTCGCGAAGAGAACATCCTCTGGAGTTTCGCTCCCCATGACATTTCCACCATGCTTCTGCTGGTGGGCCAGATGCCTTCGACGGTACAGGCCAGTGGAGGAACCTATCTCCAGCAGGGGATCCCCGACGTGACGATCACGTCGATGGCCTTCCCCAACGGGGTGAAGGGCCATGTGTTCGTGAGCTGGCTGCATCCCTTCAAGGAGCAGAAGCTGGTGGTGGTCGGGAACGAAAAAATGGCGGTGCTCGACGATCTCTCGAAGGAGAAGCTCGTCCTGTACCCGCATCATGTGGACTGGATTGACCGCGCACCAGTCGCCCGGAAAGCGGAGGCCGAGGTGGTGCCAGTCCCGGCCGAGGAGCCGCTGGCGAACGAATGTCGCCATTTTCTGGACTGCGTGGAACGCCGCATCCAGCCGCATACCGATGGGCGTGAGGCGCTTCGAGTCCTGGAAGTGCTGCAGGCCGGTCAGCTCTCGCTCGACCGCGAAGGGGCAGCGGTGCGGCTGGGGACTGTGAGCGAGCCTACGAACCGAGGGGTTCAGGTTCATCCCACCGCGATCGTGGACCAGCCCTGCGAGATCCTGCCGGGTACCAAGATCTGGCACTTTTCGCACGTGCATGCCGGCTGCCGGATTGGGGCGGACTGCAACATCGGGCAGAACGTGGTGATCGGACCCAACGTGACGATCGGAACGCGTGTCAAGATCCAGAACAACGTGTCGGTCTACGAAGGAGTCACACTTGAGGATTTCGTCTTTTGCGGCCCTTCGATGGTGTTCACCAACGTCATCAACCCCAGAAGTGCGATCCCGAGGAAATCCGAAATCAAGCAGACGTTGGTCAGGCATGGCGCGACGATGGGCGCCAACTGCACGATCGTGTGCGGCGTGACGGTAGGCCGGCACGCCTTCGTGGGAGCGGGAACGGTCGTCATCAGAGACGTCGCGGATCATGCGCTGGTGGTCGGCAATCCGGCCCGCCAGGTGGGATGGATGTGCGAATGCGGGGTCACACTCAACGTGCTGAAGGGGCGGGCGAATTGCGAGGCGTGCGGCGCCCGGTATGCCGTGG
This sequence comes from Nitrospirota bacterium, assembly GCA_023248295.1. Classification (GTDB taxonomy): domain Bacteria; phylum Nitrospirota; class Nitrospiria; order Nitrospirales; family Nitrospiraceae; genus 40CM-3-62-11. The sequence continues at coordinate 37,245 of JAHFEU010000002.1, forward strand.
ACCGGAAACGTGGCTGCCGCCGCGTCGATAAAGCGCCGCGCGCGGAGCGCACCTCGTGAAGCGTGAAGCGTATCTCGTCTGAGTCTTCACGAGATACGAGCGACGAGATACGAGATACGATGCCAGACTACCGGCGTATCCTGATCATCAAGCCCAGTTCGATGGGGGATGTGGTGCACGCGCTTCCCACGCTGGCAGCTCTGCGGGATAGGTTTCCACATGCGCACATCGCGTGGTTGGTGAAGCGGCGATGGGCGGGTCTCTTGGAACGAGTGGAGGGACTCGACGCGGTGTGGCCCGTCGAGTCCGGCGTGACAGGCTGGTTGTCGGTGATTCCGCGACTTCGTGCGGCCGGCTTCGACCTGGCGGTGGACCTGCAAGGCCTGCTGCGCAGCGGCGCCATGGCGTGGCTGGCCGGCTGCCCGACCCGGATCGGCTTCGCCAACGCCCGGGAGGGCAGTCCGTTTTGTTATACCCATCGGGTGTCGGTCCCGACCACGGAGATGCACGCGGTCGATCGCTACCTGCTCGTCGCGGCCGCGTGTGGGGCATCGGCACAGGGAGCCCCGGAGTTCCGACTCCGTCCCTTGCCGGCGGACCGGCAGGAGGTCGCCGTCCTCCTGAGCCGACATGGCCTGCCTGCGCGCGAGCCGTGGATCGGGGTGAGCGTCGCTGCCCGGTGGCCGACCAAGCGTTGGCCGCCGGGGTTTTTTGCGACCGCAGCGGATCACCTTCAAAAGAAAGGGTTGGGGCGTGTCGTGCTCATGGGTGGACCGGATGATCGGGCTGCGGTACAGGCCGTCAAGGGTCTGATGCGGACCGTGCCGGCAGACCTGGCCGGAGCCACCGCGCCAGCCTTACTACCGGCCTTGCTGGAATCGGCCGCGCTCCTGTTGACCAACGATTCCGGTCCCATGCACGTTGCAGCGGCCATGGGGACTCCGGTGGTCGCGCTCTTCGGTCCGACCAGTCCGACCCGCACCGGTCCCTATGCAAACGGGCATCGCGTGTTGAGGAGCGGGGTCCCCTGCAGCCCCTGCTTCAGCCGAACCTGTCGGAACACGGTGTACCTGGAGTGTCTGAAGACGATTTCGCCCGACCAGGTGATTGAGGCGGTGCGCGATCTCCTGAAACGGGGTAACGGGGTAAAAGGGTTAAGCGGGGTAACGGATCTCTTGCTTCCTACTTCTACGCCGGTGTCCGGCTACCCCGCTGCCCCGGAATGAGCAAAGCCCTACCCATGAGGATTCTCCTCGTCAGACCCGATGGGATCGGCGACGAGATCTTGTGTCTGCCAGTGGCGTCGGCGCTTCGCCGTCTGATGCCGAAGGCGCAGATCGCCTTTCTCTCCAGCGAGGCGGCGGCGCCCATTCTGGAACACCACCCCCATGTGGATGAGGTGCTGACGGTCACCGGTCGGGAACGCTTCGGAGAGCTGGTGGCGCTGTTTCGGCAAGGGTTTGACGCGGCTCTGTTCCTGAAGCCGTTCCGCCGCCTGATGCTGGCGGCGTTCGTGGCCCGCGTGCCGCTTCGCGTGGCGACCGGCTATCGCTGGTACAGTCTGCTGGCCAATCGACGTGTGTATCAACACCGGAGCGATTTCTCAAAGCACGAGAGCGAGTATAACCTCGGGCTGCTGGCCGGGCTTGGGCTGGAGGCCGGGACACCCCACCGGCCGGCATTGGTGGTGACTGACGCCGAGCGGCAATGGGCTCGGGCGACGCTGAGCGAGGTGCCGTCGCCCCGCGCCGTTCTGCATCCGGGAGGATTCGCCGCTCGTCACTGGCGAGGCGGGCATTATTGGGGCCTCGCGCATCAGCTCGCTCACGAGGGGTGCGGGGTGATCTTCACCGGGAATGCCGCCGAGCGGGAGCGGTTTTTTGCTGAGGCGCCGGAAGCAGGATCCTTGGGGAAGGGGATGCTGGATCTCATGAACCGCTTGACGGTGCGGGAGCTGATGGCCGTGATCGGGGCCTGTCAAGTGGTGGTCTCGGGGGCCACCGGTCCCGCCCACCTTGCAGCGGCGTTGGGCGTCGCCACCGTGAGCCTGTTCGATCCTCGCCGGAACAATCTTCCGATCCGTTGGCGGCCGTTGGGGACTGGAATGGTGCTGAGACCGGACGTCCCGACCTGCGAAAAGTGCATCTACGAAGCCTGTCCCTACTGGGACTGCCTCGATCGGATTACGGTCGATCAGGTGAGCGCCAGGGTGCGGCAGGTGGTGGGCCACGCGGAACCCATGACGGTGCTGCATGTCTAAGCGGCCGGGTTTATTTGGTTTGTCTGGTTTGTTTTGTTTCTCTGGTTCGATCAGATCAACGAGGCAAACCAGATAAACCCAGGAAACGAGATGAGCCAGACCAAAGTCTCCGTGTACGTGATCGCTTACAACGACGAGCCCAACATCAGGGCTTGCTTGGAGAGCGTGAGCTGGGCCGACGAGCTGATCGTGGTGGACTCGTACAGCACCGACGCGACCGAGAAGATCAGCCGGGAGTTCACCGACAAGGTGTACCAGCACGAGTTCAAGGGGTTCGGACGCTTGAGGAACGAAGCGGTGGCCCACGCGACGCATGAGTGGGTGTTCAGCCTGGATACCGACGAGCGCATGTCGCCGGAGCTCCGTGACGAGGTCCGACGGGTACTCGAGAGCGGACCGCGGGCTGATGCCTACTTCGTCCCACGTCGGAACTACTTCCTAGGACGGTGGATCCGGCACTCTGGCTGGTATCCGGACTACCGGCAGCCTCAATTGTTCCGTCGGGATCGGATGCGCTATCGTGAAGAGATCGTCCATGAGGGTTTCGACCTGGAAGGACGGACCGGTTATCTCAAGGCGCACGTCCTGCAGTACCCCTTCAGAGATCTCGACCATTACCTGGCCAAAATGGACCGATACACGGACCTCATGGCGCGTCGCATGGTCGAGCAGGGTCGGCGGTTCCGGACGCACCAACTGGTGACCCACCCATGCTTCACCTTCGCCAAGATGTATCTCGGCCGGGCCGGTTTCCTGGACGGCATGCCGGGGCTGATCCTGTCCGGCCTCTATGCCTATTACACGTTCGTCAAATATGCGAAGTTCTGGGAATTGTCTCGCAGCGAGGGGCAAAGTAATTCAGTAAGTAAGTAATTGAGTAATTGGGGGAAAACTTTCCGAGAAACAATTACTGAATTACTCATTTACTTAATTACTTCTCTGCTGTTGAGGGCCATGAAGATCAGCGGGTTTACTTTCTGCCGAAATGCGGTGCGGTACGACTATCCGCTCAGGGAATCCATCCGATCCATCCTTCCGATCGTGGACGAATTCATCGTGAATGTCGGTCGGTGTGACGACGGCACGCTTGAGCTGGTGCGGTCGATCGAGGATCCCAAGATCCGAATTGTGGAATCCGTCTGGGACGACGCGCTGCAAAAAGACGGGTTGATCTACTCCCAGCAAACGAACATCGCGCTCTCCCTCTGTACCGGGGACTGGGCCTTCTACCTGCAGGCCGACGAGGTGGTCCATGAGGACGATTTGCCCAAAATCGTGGACGCGACGCGCGCACATCTCACCAACCAGAAGGTCAAAGGCCTGCTCTTTCGCTACCTCCATTTCGTTGGAGATTATCGGTCCACCAATCCGTGGTTTTACCACAAGGCCGTCCGGATCATCAGGAATAACGGCGAGATCGAGTCCTGCGGGGACGCGGTGGGCTTTCACTTGAAGAGCACCGGACAATACTTACAGAGTGGATGGGAGGAGTGGCTGGCTCCTTCGCGCGGGCGAATCTTCCATTACGGATGGGTGAAAGGCCCGCGAACCCTCCAGGCCAAGAAGCAGGAGCAGACGAGGGTCTACCACGGGGACTCTCCCCCGCCATCGGAAGAGAAGTGGTTGCTTCAGGACCATGTCGTGTTCGAAGAGTACGGGATCCTGAAGACGTTTCGAGGGACGCATCCGGCTGTGATGGCGGACCGAGTTGCGCAGTATCCGATTCTGAGACCGGGACGAAATCGCTGGCTCGAGCCGGCCTTCTACCGGGCGGTCTTGAAGAGAGGATTTCGAGGCTAGTTTTAGGTTAAGGTTGAGATCGAGGTTGACGGTTAGAAGGCTCCAACGGATGAAGGACGCGGACTCTCCCATAAGGCTCGACGTAGCACGGATCTGTTTTTTTGCTTCGACTCAGCCTCAACCTTAACCTCAACCTGGGTTTTACGATGAGCATTGCAGCGGTCGTCATCACAAACAATGAGGAGCGAAACATCGCCGCCTGTCTGGAGTCGCTCCAATGGGCGAATGAGATCATTGTGGTGGATGCATGCAGCACCGACCGTACTGCTGAGATCGCCCGCGGGTATACCGATCGGGTCTTCGTCAGGGCGTGGCCGGGCTATGCGGCGCAAAGAAATTTCGGCATCGCCCAGGCAAAGTCGGAATGGATCCTCATCGTGGATGCAGATGAACGCGTGCCCCCCGCGCTAAAGGAGGAGATCTTGCAAGTTATCAAGGCCGAACCGCCTCCCGATCTGGCCTGCTTCGAAATTCCGCGGCACAATTTTTTTTACGGCCGATGGATTCAGGGCGGAGGGCTGTTTCCGGATTACGGCATGCGTCTCTTCCGGCGGTCGGCTGGGCGGTACGATGGCGACATCCAGTTGCATGAAAACTTGATAATCAACGGCAGGACCGCCAGGCTTTTCAGCCCGCTGGATCACTACAGCATGCCAACCATCCATGAGCATGTCCGGAAGATGACGCGCTATACGACGCTGGGTGCGATCGAGAAGTTGAAGCTCCGCTCCCGCATCACCATGTTGAATCTGGCCGGCAATCATCTTGGCACGGCTCTGAAGACCTACCTTCTGCGGAAGGGGTACCGGGATGGGATCCATGGACTGATCGTGGCCGGGTTTGCCGGCATGCACACATTTGTCAAATATGCAAAAGCCTGGGAACGGCTCAATGTCGGTCAACGATGAGCGTTGAAGCGCCGGGGAGCGGCGAATCCTGGACCGGCGCGAGATGGCGAGGAGCCGCATGAACGTCCCGTTTCTGGACCTGCTCGGACAGTATGCGGCCATCAAGCAGGAGGTGCATCAAAAGCTCGACGCGGTGCTCGGCAGCGCTTCCTTCATTCTCGGAACACAGGTGGAGGAGTTCGAACAGGCGTTCAGTCGCTTTCTCGGCTGCCGCTCTGCGATAGGGGTGGCCAATGGGACCGATGCGCTGACCATTGCCTTGAAAGCGATTGGGATAGGGCCGGGCGATGAAGTCATCACGGCGGCGAACTCTTTCGTTGCCACGGCGGAAGCCATCGTTCACGCCGGTGCGAAGCCCGTCTTCGCCGACATCGACCCCGACACGTATACGCTGAACGTTTCTGACATCAAGGCCAAACTCACGGAGAGAACACAAGCGATTATACCGGTGCATCTGTACGGTCACCCCTCGGATATGGACTCGGTTCTCCGTCTTGCAAGGAGCCGCGGGGTCAGGGTTGTGGAAGATGCTGCTCAGGCGCATGGTGCCAAGTATCACACGCGACGGGTGGGAACGTTTGGCGATGCGGCCTGCTTCAGCTTTTATCCCGGCAAGAACTTAGGTGCCTATGGTGACGCTGGAGCCGTTGTGACAGACGACGATGAGATTGCCGGTACCGTGCGAAAGCTGAGAGACCACGGCGGGATTCAAAAATACCAGCACGATCTGGTCGGCTACAACAGTCGCCTCGATTCCCTTCAGGCCGCCGTGCTACTGGTGAAACTCAAGCATCTTGACCAGTGGAATGAGATGCGTCGCCAACATGCGCAGTTGTACACCAAACTCCTGTCCGACGTTCCGGGGATTGTGCCGCCATCGGTGCGAGAAGGAAACACGCATGTCTATCATCTCTACGTCATACGGGTCAGACGCGGCAGCCGAGATGCGCTGCGGCAATATTTGCACCAACGACACATTGCCACCGGAATTCATTATCCCACGCCACTCCATCTCGTTCCCGCCTTTTCTTACTTGGGGTATAAAGCAGGAGAGTGTCCTGTCGCCGAGGACTGCGCGAACGAGATCGTATCGCTCCCTATGTACCCGGAAATGAAACCGGAGCAGGTCGGGTACGTGGTCGAACAGATCCACCACTACGTGGAAACGGTCGGCTGATCATGACCAGGAAGAAAGACAGCGTCAGCGTGATTCGAATCGGCGTCATCGGGTGCGGCTACTGGGGGCCGAATCTCATTCGAAATTTCAGCAAACTCGAAGAATGCCAGGTGGTCGCCGTCGCGGATCACGAGCCGAGCAAGCTCAAGGCGGTCTCCAGGCTCTACCCGCGCATTGAGACCATCACCTCCGCAGAGGACCTCCTTTCACGGAAGGGTATTGATGCGGTCGTGATCACCACGCCGATCTCCACGCACTATAATCTGGCACGCGAGGCGTTGCGTCGAGGCAAGCATGTGTTCGTGGAAAAGCCGATGACAGCCACCGTGGCCGAGGCGGAGAAACTGATTGAGTTAGCGGGCCGGACGCACCGCGTCCTCATGGTCGACCACACCTTCATTTACAGTGGCGCGGTGAGAACCATTAAAAGCGTGATCGAGTCCGGCGAGATCGGCGAGACCTATTATTATGATTCTGTGCGCGTCAACTTGGGCCTGTTTCAGCACGATGTGAACGTCCTCTGGGACCTGGGACCGCATGATTTCTCGATCATGACGCACCTGTTGGATAGAAAAGCCACGAGTGTCTCCGCGGTGGGAGCGCGGTTGTTGCGGTCTGAGAACTGGCAGGCAGAAAGCCTCGCGTATGTCACCGTAGAGCTCGCCCATGGCATCCTGGCCCACTTTCATCTGAATTGGCTCTCACCGGTGAAGATTCGCAGAACGCTGATCGGAGGCAGCAAGAAGATGATCGTCTACGATCATCTTGATCCCGACAATCAGGTCAAGATCTTCGACAAGGGTGTAGATATCCGCACCGATTCCGAGCGCTACCAGACGCTTGTCCAATACAGAACCGGGGACATGCGGGCGCCAAAGATTGACCAAACGGAAGCGCTCGAATTTGCATGCCGGCATTTTGTCGACTGCGTCACGAACCGTAAACGGCCTCTGACGGATGGACACGCGGGGTTGCAAGTGGTCAAGCTGCTTGAGGCTGCTCAGCAGTCAATGGAGAATCAGGGGAAGGCGGTCAAGCTTTGAGACAAAGTCGAACTCCCTTTCAGTTGATTGCGCGCGACGTGAAGCTCGGCAGGAACGTCAGAATCTTCGGATTCGTGAATCTCTACGGGTGCCGAATTGACGACAATACGAAAATCGGTGCGTTCGTGGAAATTCAGAAAGGGGCCCGAGTCGGGAAGAATTGTAAGATCTCCAGCCACAGCTTTATCTGCGAGGGCGTCACCATAGAGGACAATGTTTTCGTCGGACATCATGTTGTCTTTATTAACGATAAATATCCGCTTGCCACCAATGAGGAGGGCGAGCTTCAGACGGAGAATGACTGGACCGTGGAGCCCACACTGGTGAAACGGAACGCGTCGATCGGGAGCGGGGCGATCATCATGAGCAATGTGGTCATCGGTGCCAATGCTGTCGTCGGAGCCGGCAGCGTCGTCACGAGCCATGTGCCTGACCATGCTATCGTCGCCGGGAACCCCGCGCGGGTGATTCGACTTAAATCGATCGCCGTGCAGAATGTGAGAACGTGATGGCTTCATTGAACCATGGGACGGCGAGGGTGACACGAGAGGAAGACCGATGAGGGTCGGATTTGATGCGAATCCGATCCTGGGCGATCGCGGAGGGGTAGGCTGGCATACCTACTACCTGCTGCGGGCCCTCGTGAATCTCAAGGAGGACCTCGAATTGATCGCCTATGTCCCCCCGGGCTCCCTGAAGGGTGGGGCGGTCCCAGGCTGGGAGCACGGTTCCGGGTTTCGCTGGGTGGAAGCCGGAAAAATGATGATGCCCTGGCGCGGCAAGCTGGATCGGCTGGATCTGTTTCACGGGACGAACTACAAGATGCGGACCGTCGGGCGCGCCGGCGGCCTTGTGACGATCTACGACCTCTGGTTGGACCGGGCCCCCCACTATTCCAGGAAACTGTTCGGCCAGCGGGCGTCGCATCTTCGGACCAGACGGACCGCCTGGCGGGCCCGTCTGGTGATCACCATCTCCGAGTACTCCGCCCGCGAGATTGAATCCCTCTACGGTCTTCCCCGTGATCGGATCGTGGTGATTCCCTGCGGGGTCTCGGAAGAATTTCGGCCGACTCCCGACCGGAGGGCCCTGGCCGAACTGGCCCGCCGCCTGGCGGTCCCGACCGAGCGCTTCCTGCTGTTCGTGGGCGGCGCGGACCCGCGAAAGAACCATCGGACGTTTCTGCAGGCGTTCGCGCGTTGCGCCGCGGGGTTGCCTGATCATAGCGTCATCCTGGTGGGGGACCAGCTCCACCAGTTCGGGGACATGCGAGAGACGGTGCGTGCCCTGGGGTTGGACCGGCGCGTGGTCTGCGCAGGGATCGTGCCGATGGCCGATCTGCGGCTGCTCTATTCCCATGCCGACCTGTTCGTGTTTCCCTCGGTCTATGAGGGCTTCGGCATGCCGGTGCTGGAGGCGATGGCCTGCGGCGCGCCGGTGATGACGTCCAGCAGAACGGCGCTGCCGGAAGTGGCGGGTGATGCGGCGGTGCTGGTCAATCCGGAAGACGCGGAGGAACTGGCCGATGCGATGATCCGGGTGCTTGAGAACTCGGCGCTCCGCGATACGTTGAGGACGAAAGGGTTTGAGCGCGTGAAGCAGTTTACCTGGGAGCGGGCGGCGCACCAGACGATGGCGGTGTACCGGGAGCTGTGTGCAAAGGCGCAAGGGTAAATGAGCAACTGAGTAATTAAGTAACTAAGGATGGCGTCAGGCAATTACTCATTTACTTACTTACTCAATTACTGAGTTAGCGATGAAGAATATTCTCGTCATCAAGCTCCGGTATATCGGGGATGTGCTCCTGGCAACACCCCTGCTGCACGCCCTGCGGGACCGGTTTCCCGACGCGCGTCTGACGATGCTGGTGAACCGCGGGACGCAAGATATCCTGAAATGGAACCGGGACGTGAACGAGGTGCTGACGGTGGATCGTGGGACTCTCGCCGCGCAGCTCCGATTGCTGGGCGAGCTTCGCCGGCGCCGCTTCGACTGCCTGCTCGATCTGACCGATGGCGATCGGTCAGCGATCCTGGCGAGGCTGAGCGGCGCGCCTGTCAGGGTCGGGTTTAATGAGGAACGCCGCTGGCGCGGGCTCTTGTACACCGCAGTGGTACAGGCCACCGCTCCGATGCACCGGGTGGAGCGGGACCTCGAGGCGGTGCGGGCGTTGGGGATGGAGCCCAAGGCCAGCCCGTTGGTGTTACGCACCTCTTCAGAGGACGACAAGGAAGCAGCCAGGCTCTTGGTGGAAGTAGGTGTGGGAGAGGCGCATGTTGGCGGCACTCGGCCACTGGTGCTCCTGCACCCGGGCGCCAGGTATTGGTTCAAGGCGTGGCCCGCAGAGCGATTTGCCGAACTGGCCGACCGTCTGACCGATGCCTGTGGCTGCCGGGTGCTAGTGGGCGGCGACGCCAGCGACAGAGGTGTGGCAGAAGTGATCCGGGCGCGGGCCCGCTCGGCCCCAACCGTGCTGGCCGGGCGCACGACGCTTCTGCAGCTCGCCGCCCTTCTCAAACGATGCGCCCTATTCATCGGCAATGACAACGGCCCCATGCACATGGCGGCAGCGTTGGGCACCCCGGTGGTGGCGCTCTTTGGGCCCTCAGACCCCTCGGTCTGGGGGCCACGTGGAGAGAGAGCAGAGGTCCTTTACAAGGGACTTGACTGCCGCCGGTGCTTTCACCCGACGTGTGAGCGGGGCGAGGACAACTGCATGAAACAGATTTCTGTCGAAGAGGTGTTCGCGGCAGTCCAACGGCTCCTTGAGAAAACGTGAAGCGTCGCTCGTGCCTGCGCGCTGGAGCGCTTCCGCCTGCGGGCCGAAGCCTTCGGCGGAGAGCCCGGCGCGCTAGCGTGAAGCGTATCTCGTCTGATTCTTCACGAGATACGAACGACGAGAAACGAGATACGAACCGATGGGTATGGCGAATCCGTTGGTGAGCGTGGTCATCCCCGTGTTCAACGGCGCGCCATTCGTGGAGAAGGCGGTGGAGAGCGTACGCGCGCAGACCATCAAGGACGTTGAAATCATCGTCGTGGACGATGGCTCGACCGATGGCACGCAGGCGGTGCTCGCCGAGTTGCAGGAGAGCAAGGGCATCATCTGGCTTCAACAGGAGCATGGCGGGCCGGCCCGCTCCCGGAACCGGGGCATTGCGGCCGCGCGGGGAGAGTTCGTCGCGCTGCTGGATTGTGATGATATATGGCTGCCCGACAAGCTGGAGGCCCAGCTCGCCATCGTGCGCGCGCGGCCGGAGGTGGGGGTGGTGCATACGGATTATGAAGTGGTGGATCAGAACGGCGTGGTCCTGGAACGCATCCGGGCCCGATTCAGCGGCGAGCCGTTGGTGGAGGCTTTCGTGGGTGGACACACGGCCCTGCCGTCCTCCCTGCTGATCCGACGGCCTGTACTGGAGAAGGCCGGCGCGCTTAATCCCGATCTGTACGGATCGGAAGATTCGGAACTGACCATCCGGCTGTACACCGTTACGCAGTTCGAGTGCGTGGATCGGGTCCTGGTCCGGAAGCTCCAGCGTGGCCACGGCTATCGCGACATGGCATTTGATGAGGCGCTGCACCGGGAGAAAGTGCTGTCCAGTCGGAAACTCTTTTTGGAATGCCTTGAACGGATGCACCCGTTAACCGACCTGCAGCAGGCGGCCCTAGACCGCGAGTGGGCGAATTATTTTCTTTCGCGGGGTGTCGTCGCCGAGCGGTCGGGACGGCGGGCGGAGGCCCGGCGCTTCTACTGGCAGGCGATCAGGAAGGCCCCGTTCCGGCTGCGGGGGTACACACGATGGCTGCGCGCGCTGAGGACATGGGCCTGACACTGGACATCGGATGCGGCTCCCACAAACAGCCGGGGACAATCTGAATCGACCGGAGGCCGCTCCCCGGTGTTGATGTGGTCTGTGACTTTGAGCGTGGCTTACCGTTTCGGGAGGGGAGCGTAACGGCGGCCTATTCGATTCATTCGATTGAGCACATGCGGGACCTGATCACGTTCATGGAAGAGTTGTACCGGGTGTGCGCCCCTGGGGCGAAAGTGTACGTGAAGACGCCCTATTACGCTTCTCGGAAGGCGTTTATGGATCCGACGCACGTCCGATTTATGACCGAGGAGAGCTTCGGATACTTCACGTCTCCGAACTACTACGGGCTGAAAACCCACTTCGAGGTCCACTCGATTACCTACAACATGCGAAAGCCGTTCAAGTTCCTGCCAGCCTATTTCCAGAAGCGCTGCCGCCGGTAATTGTGGAATGTCTGCGAAGAAATGACTGTGGTGCTGGAGGTCGTGAAACCATGACAAATCGAGCCAGCGGCGAACAGCCGGCAGCCAATAGCCTTTGGCTTTTGACGGGTCTCGTCATCTTGGGGTTAGCGGGGTGGTGTCCCGGCCTGCTTGGTCCGGCATGGGGCGGGACCCTCATGATGGAGGCAGAAGTGTTGGAAGGGTCGGGTGCGATGGCGATGCCCGGGGCGGCGCCGGATCCCATCCGATACGCGATCGTGCACCACCACCGGGCTCAGGATCAGGCCAGGTTGTCTACCTGGTTGCGGACCCGAAGCGGCTCCCTGGTGACCTTTTTCACCAAGGATGGTGTCTCCCATCAGGCGGTGTTGAAGCGGCTCAAACACTGTTTCGGCCGGGGGCTGCTGGTATATTCCGATCCAGTGGACCTCACCGAAAAGGACATCGTGCGGCTGGGATTGCTTGTCGAGGAGACGAAGCCCTAGGGACTTGGGGTTTTTAGGAGAACGCCAAAGGGGA
>JAHFEU010000164.1 GCA_023248295.1 Nitrospirota bacterium
CTCGTCAGCTTTCGTCACCGACGCGACCGTCGCGCTGATCGTGTCCAGCCGTGCGACGATACGATCCAACTGCTCCTTCATGAGTTGCTGGCCTGCCGCCCGATGCTCCAGATCGTCCAGGCGGTTGCCCAGTGCGGCGATCTGATGCGCGTTCTCATCCAACCTGCCCTGGACCCGGGACAGATCCGCTTCCCGAAGCTCGGTAATCTCGCTGCGGAGTTTGGCGCTGGTCTCGCTCACCCGTTGGTGAACCTGTTTCACGTCTGCCTGTTGGGCGAGACAGCCGGAGAGGAGCGTCCCGCCCAGCGCACACGTGACCGCCATCCGAACCGCCCGCGTTCCGCCCTGCCTGACCAACCGACCCTCCCTCGAGATCCCCTTTAGAGCAACCGCCACTTACCTCACGCGGAGGGTCATATGCCCGCGCCGATTCTCTTGATAGCAGGTCTCGTCGTGCTCCTTACAGAATGGCCGCTCTTTCCCGTATGAGGCGACGGTCAGCCGCCCGGTGCCTACGCCAAGCTCGACAAGATAGTTCCGCACGGCCTTGGCCCGCTTCTCACCCAGCACGAGGTTATAGGCCTGCGTGCCCCGCTCATCACAGTGTCCCTCAATCGTGACCACCTTCTCCGGATTGGACTGGAGCCATTGGGCGTCCAATTCGAGCGCGTGCCTGGCTTCATCAGAGATGTTCCAACTGTCGAACGTGAAAAAGACGTCCTTGAGCCCTGCGATGGCCGTGGCAACCTGCTCCCGCCGGATATCTTCCGCATGCCGACGGCCGGCATCGGACGGCGCAACCTTCGCGACCTGGATCTCCTCGGACCCGCGCCCCTGCCCCGGGGCAGACGGGGATTTCCCCAGGAGGTCTTGTTCCGCAACGCGAGGTTCCTTCACGACGCCCGGTTCGGTTGACGAATCCGAGGCCGTCTGAATCGCTTTCGAGCTGCAGCCTGCTGCGATCACGAGCAGCAACCCGACTGTTGCCGCCAGGCCCGCCATTCGAGAGTGTGTGTTCATCGGCTCTACTCCTTGTTGAGGTTGTGACCCCGACTTGCCTCTTTCGGGGCATCGACGTGCCTATAGGTTATCACGCCGGAGACCAGGACGGTGAGCTGTGGCGCATTCCGCCGGATGTCAGGCGTTCCTGCTCAGTCCCGTCCCTGTTGATCATGAAGATATGACTCTGGTCATTGACCATCGAGCTGAAGACCACATGACGGCCATCCGGCGACCAAGACGGAGAGTCGTCAATACCAGGACCCGTGGTGATTTGGAGGCGCTTCTGCCCGTCCGGGGTGATCAAGCACAGTTTAAACTGAAACCCCTGGGTCCGGCAGACGAACGCGATCCAGTCTCCACGGGGCGACCAGGCCGGAGCCGCATTGTAGTCGCCCTCGAACGTCAGGCGACGCACGTTCGAGCCGTCTGCGTTCATGACATAGATCTGAGGGCCGCCTCCTCGATCCGAGGTGAAGGCGAGTTCTCGGCCCGAGGGCGACCAGAATGGAGAGAGGTCCCCTGCCGGCTGAAACGTTAGCCGTTGCAGCGCATTGGTCCGCGTGTCGAGCGTGTAGATCTCCGAGTTGCCGTCCTGGCTGGTGGCGAACGCCAGATAGCGGCCATCCGGGGACAGGGCGGGTGTGATGTTCAACCCGGCCAAGGCGACCAGCGTCCGGCGTTTGCCGGTTGCCAGCTCAATCATGTCGATGGTCTGGTTTCTGCGGTTGCGATAGGCCGTGAAGACCAGGGACCGCCGATCCGGAGACCATTGCGGCGTCAGGTCGAGAAAGCCATCCGCGGTGACCTGGCGAGGGGCATGTCCGTCGTAATCCATGACGAACAGTTCTCGACCACCCCCCTGATCCGAGACATAGGCGATCTTCGTCCTCGCGATGCCGGCTTCCCCGGTGTAACGAGAGACCAACTCGTCTGCCAGTCGGTGCGCCATCAGCCGCACGGCAGGCGGGCCTCCGACATAACGTTTTCCGACCAGCAACTCGGCGCTCCCGCCATCATAGACGTATCCGTCAAACACGAGGTCAGCGTCGCGGGTCGCCATCTTTCCCCAGACCAGCACGGCCACCCCGTTGTCAGCAGCCTGCTTGAACAGCGGCAGCTCGGCACCGTTGAGCAGATCCAGCTTCTCGTCCACCTTGATTCCCAGCTTGACCAGATCGGTGACCGAGAAGATCTGGGAGCGCCGGAGATCCGCTTTCAGGACCTCGGCGACGCGTTCTGCCGCGTTGCCAGAGGCCATCACGCCCTCAAACTCCAGCACCCCGATCGGGATCTTCTGAAAATCAGGACGCGTGGCCTCCAGGAACACGTCCGTGGCGGCGGACTCCATGATTCCGACCAACCCCGCGCCAAGAACGAGGTACGCGATGAGGGGTACAGTTCTGATCTGCCTCACCCGGCTTGATCTCCCACGGTGAAACTGAAATGCGCGTCCACAGTCGTGTCCGACATGTCCTGCGGGAACGGCGGCAAAGGATTGGCCGAGAGGACCGCGCGCGTGCCCGCCAGGTCGTAATACTCGTTTCCCGACGACTTTTCGATCGCCACGTGACTCACGACGCCGGATCGGTCCAGCCTGAACTTGATCACCACCTGGAGCGATCGCCCCGTGAGGTCAACCTGCGGCGCAACCCACTGGCTGCTGATCTTGCTCTGGACGAGAGCCAAGTATCGGTTCAATCCCGGAACGATCCCTGGCACCTGGATCGCGGTCGTTGGCTGGGTGAGACCCGCCGGCTTGGCAGCCACGATCGGTTCGGTTGCGGCTTGCTCCGTCGGCTGCTGCGATGAGGACCGGGAGGGCACCTGCTCTCGCTGCGGCCGGGCCTCCTTTGCCGCCACGGACAACTCGATCGGAGAGGGCGGCAGGGCCTGCACCTCCGGCACTTTCAATGTGTCCAAGAGCTTTGCAATGTCTCTCTTGGACGTCTCGGCCCGGTCGAGCGGCGACGCCGGACTGAGCTTACCCAACTTGGGTGCTTCGGGTGGCAGCTCAATCGTGCGCAGCACATCCTGCATCTGGGTCTTCGGCTGACGCGTGATGTCCGGACCCTTGCGGAGAGGCAGTGCGACGATGTCGGGCGCAACTTTCGGCGCGCTCGGCCTCGCCGGAGGCGTCGTGGCCGGTTTGCTCGCGCGTACGGGAGGAGACTCGGCTGGTTCCCGGCGCCGGTCCGGCTCCGTGGCACGCAAGGCCGGCGGCGGCGCCGACCGGGCCGGCCGTGGCATGGAGACCAGCGAGACCTGGTACGAGGTCAGCGGCCGCTCACCCGCCGGCGAGAAGCGCAAGCCGGTGACCAGCGCCAGGAAGCACAGATGCAGCGCCAGTGAAACGGCCAGCATCTTTCCGACCAGCGCAGGCTGGTCTTCCAACAGGGCTTCGAGACGTTGATACGATTCTCCCGACATCACGGTCCTGTTATCCCCGATTGCTCACACGGAGGACCCCGTGGCTTGTTACCGGAGTCCCGGCGCTTGGATCTTGATGAGGTCTTCCGTTAGACGCTCCGGCCCTTGAGGATCCGTGACCATGCCCAGCTTTTCGATCCCCGACCGCTTGACCCCGTCCATGACCTGCACCACAGTCCCGTATGGGACATCCCGGTCAGCACGAAGGTACACGGCCACCTCGGCGTTCCGTTGTTTCGCCGACCTGAGCTTGAACTCCATCTGCCCCGCACTCACCGGATCTTTATCCAGGTACAGCTTCTGGTCTCGCTCGATCGTCAGGACGATGCGCTCTTCCGGCGTGATGGTGTTGCTCGTGGAGGTGGGAAGCTTGATGTCCATTCCACGATACAGCATCGGTGCCGTCACCATGAAGATCACCAGCAGGACCAGCACCACATCCACCAACGGGATCACGTTGATCTCGGCCAGAAACCGCCGACGTCGGCTTTCGAAGATCACGCGCGCACACTCACCTGTTTGACCCAGGAGTCGAGTGACTTCAGAAACTCGATGCTGAACGCTTCCACCCGGAAGGCCGTCCGCCGAATCCGGGTTAAGTAATAGTTATAGGCAATCACCGCCGGAATCGCCGTGAAAAGCCCGGCCGCTGTGGCGACGAGGGCTTCCGCGACGCCTGGCGCGACCGCCGCAATGTTGGCGGTTCCCTGTTTGCCGATCTCTTGAAATGCATTAATGATGCCTATCACCGTCCCGAACAGGCCGATGAAGGGCGCGATGTTCCCGGTGGTGGCCAGAAAGTGCAAGTATGCTTCCTGTTTGGATATTTGGCCCTGCAGAATGAGTGTCACGACGCGATCCAAGTAAGGCCGGTCGGCACTGGCTAGCTCGCCTGGCTGTTCAAGATTTGCCCCGATGGCAAATTGATCTCTCGCTGAGCCCTCGCCCTCAGGAGTGATCCGGTCCATGACCCCCACGAACACCGCCGCGCTCGGACTGGCCGCCAGGCGTCGCGCGCGGCGGCGCAGCTCGTCTTTATCCCGAGCCCGCGAGTAGGCGGTCAGGAAGCGTTGATCTTCCTCATCACTCGAACGGAACGCGCGCCACTTGTACAGGATGATGGCCCAAGAAATGACCGAGAAGAGGAAGAGAACCAGAAGAACGATCTTTGACACCGCCCCGAGCGAACCCAAGAGCCCCATGGGACCGGCTTGAAACATCATTGCCTTAGCCCGGATTATTCATGAACGCTTCTGCTGCAATCGCCCATTCGCTGCTGCGACCAGCCTTCCCGCGCTGTGGACAGCGGGCACGCGGGCGGGCTCGCCGCTCAGTCCCTCAACGTACTGACCACCCGTTGCACGTGGTAGAGCAACGGGTCCCCGGTACGCCTCTTTCCCTCGCGGCGGATCGCCGGGTACCCATTGCGCTTCTGTTGCAATGGGTGCAACGCGACGCGACTGCCGGGGACCCATTGCTCATCAGACTGCACTGGGTGGGCGCGATGAACCGTCATGAATAATCCGGGCTTGCGCATCTCCTCCCGCGCTGATGGACCCGCCCTGCACCGAGAGCACCGCACCCGCCCGTGAAAAATGGCGGG
>JAHFEU010000165.1 GCA_023248295.1 Nitrospirota bacterium
GGTCCGCATCCGCCGGAGCGCCTCCTCCAGCCCAGCGCCGTGCGCCATGTCCCAGTCGGCCAAGGCCCGTTTCACCGTCCCGATGAAGCGCTCGACTCGGCCATTCTGCCAGGGACAGCCGGGGTCGGTCCGTTGCGGGCGGATGCCCAGGAGCCGCAGCGCCACGCGGAATCGCTGAGACGTGAAGATCGCTTCGTTATCGGTCCGCAACCACCTCGGCGTGTTATAGCGCCGACACGTCTCGATCACGTGCCGCAGTATCGTCAGGGCCGACTTGTCGGGTAGCCGCTGCAGACGCAAGCAGGTGCGGCTGGCGGCGGCCCTGGAAGCCGCGTTCACGGCGAAATGACCGAGAAGTTGGGAACCAGGGAGTCACGGACCCCTCGGGATTGCTCAATTTGTCTCGGTCGGCGCGGGGCTCGGCCTGCCTGTCGCGCTCCTCTGACCACAGGTGGGCGAGCCTGTCCTTCATCCACAGCATATTGTGTGCCAGCACCAAAATTTTTGTATTGACTACAACATCTTGATATGGCATAGGCATACGCGGCAACGTTGGTGAAAGGGCCTCGTCCGGCGCAAGACGGATCTTCTCTACTAAGCCGGGGCATCACAAGAACCGAAGCTGTGTGACCTTCGCATGAGTTACTCGAGCGTCGAGGGAGCCCGGCGAGAGTCACCGGTCCTTCCGGAACCCATCTTGGCCACGACCCCGGAGCCTGCGGATGCGACCGCCTAACCCTCTGACCTTACTCCTCGCCAACGAGCACCCCGAAGAGATTAAGCTGATCACCTTGACCATGCGCAAGTATTACCCGGGCTGTCGGGTGGAAGCCGTGTATTCAGGGGAGGAGGCGCTCGAGTGGGCCGTTAAACAGGATTGGCACGTCATCTTGGTGGATGAGCAGCTCCCCCGTCAGACCGAGCAGGATATTCTTCCAGAACTCAGACGCCGCGCTCCCAACGCCGCGATGATCGTGTTGGCCGAACGCGAGGATATCTCAGCCGCGGTCCAGGTGATGCGCGCCGGAGCCGACTTTTATCTCTTTAAGAAATCAGCGGTCTACCTGTCGGAATTGCCGATGGTCACGAAAGAGGTGCTGGAAAAACGGGAGCTCCGCGCCCGCCTGGCTTTGGCACAAGACCGGTATTCTCGTCTGATCGAGATCCTGACGGATGTGGCCTATGAACTGGATGCGGAGGGGCGGTTCACCGCTGTGAGCCCGGCGATGGTCTCGCTCCTGGGCTACACCCCGCAAGAGCTGACCGGAGCCCACTACTCGAAGCTGTTGCACCCCGACGAACTACAGAACGCTGCGCGACGATTCGATGAGCGACGCACAGCCGAGAGAGCCACCCGTCAAGTCGAACTTCGTCTGGTGCCCAAAGGTGGCATCCCGTCTACGGCCATCACCGTCGAGATCAACGCCATCGGTCTGTACCATCAACAGCAGCTCCTCGGGACAGTCGGGGTGCTGAGAAGATCACCGGCACGACAATCGGTACAATCCCCCGGTCAAACAGCGAGCCCAAGTCACCCATCTTCCATTAGCACGGTATCGCCGAGCGCATCACCGCTTCGTCCGCCTGACACCCGCTCTCTTCTCCATGAGACCCTAACTCTGCCGAAGGCCGAACGACGGCGCTCGCCCCGGATCGCCCTTCACATAGACGCCCGTCTGAGCCTGAACGGATCAGCCTGGAATGGTATCGCCCTGAACATCAGTCTGAGCGGAATCTTCCTGGTCTTCGATGGAATTGTCCCCGTCAGCGAGAATCAACCCATTCGATTGGGCTTGATGAGCGAGGTGGGAGTGTTGGAGATCCGAGGCACGGTGCGGGGGATCCGGGAGGTCTCAGGCCCGGAAAGTGAACCACGGGGAAAACCTGCGCTGGGGTTGGCTGTCCAATTCACAGGGCTCCAGACCACCGAGGAATTGATTCTGGCTTCCCTCCTGGACAATCTCCGCGATCAGCCGGGCAAGGTCAAGCTTCGAGCACAGCTGACCTCTCAAGAAACGGGTGACCTTCTGCTGGAAGTCAGTTCGCTCGGCGCCGCCGATCACCATGCCGCGATTCATCCCGGCCCGTCCCCTGTCGAGGAAAACCTCAACCCGGAACGCCGGTTTGCCGCTCGGGTCAAAGTGGCGATCCCGGCACGTGTGGAACCGGGTGAGCCATCTGCGCCCGGTTCTCAATATACGGCTCTCACCACGAATCTCAGCGTCCACGGCGCATGCCTTCGGCTCCAATCACCGTTGAAACCGCTTGGGCGCAGATTTCTGGTGCGTCTTCTCCCGCCCCCCGCATTGGCCGCTCAGCACGCGAAAAGGTCGGTGGACAGTTCTGACTATACTGTGGCGGGAGAGATTGTCTGGAGCGCCCCCGAGACCACGGAGCCGGCGGAGCTCGGGGGAGGCTCTTCAGCCGGCACGATTCGTCTCGGTCTCCGGTTCCTGCGTTTTAATGACGAGGGGCAGCGGAGGCTCGCCGAGCTCATCGGACGGTTCTTGACCTCCCCCGCTCGTCTCGAAGAATGGAGTGAGGAAACCAAGTTGGTCAGTGAGCTGATGGAGTGCAGGAATGAGAGGGGACAGCGTATCGCGGTCTACCACGATTCTCCCCGGAAAACACTTCCTCCGGGCTCTCCGGTTGTCATCATTTCGCCTGGCTACGGGGAGACAAAAAAGGAGTACCTCACACTCGCCTATTATTTCGCCAGTAACGGGTTTCACGTCCTCCGCTACGACCTCACCAACCATGTGGGCGAAAGCGAGGGGGGGATCGAACATTCGACTCTCAGCAGCATGAGGCAGGACCTCAGCGCCCTGCTCTCGTTCGTGGAACACACCTGGCCTGCCAGCCCTATGAGCGTGGTCGCCACCAGCCTGGCCGGACGTGTGGCGCTCAAGGCTCTGGGGCAGGACCCTCGCGTCAAGTTGTTGGTCCTCCTGACATGCGTGGTGGATGTCCAGGCGACCCTGTTGGCGGTGCACCAGGAGGATCTCATCGGGTCGTACCTGCGAGGCGTCCGCCGCGGCGTCATCAACATGCTGGGGTTCAACATCGATGCCGACGGCTGGTTGGCGGACGCCTCGAAGGAAGGGTATGCCGACTTGCAGACGACGATCCGAGATGCCAGGCTGGTGAAGACCCCGGTCATCCTGTTTGCCGCCGAACAGGATGCCTGGGTCAGGATGGAATCTGTCAAAGACGTCCAGACCGCCCTTGGTCCGAATGTGCGCCACCTCTATTTGATTCCCGAAGCGTTGCATCGGCTGCAGGAAAATCCACGAAAGGCACGCGCGGTGTTCCGACAACTCGTCTCGTGCTGCCTGGAAGCGTGCTATCCCCTATCCCACGGAGGGGAGATTCAAGAACCGTCACAGCGGGAAATCGGTCTTCAACACAGGCTCGAGCGCGAACGAGCGAGAGCTCAGCATCACATGGCGAAAACTGACGCAGTTGAGTTCTGGCGAGATTACCTCTCTCATTTTCACTACATTGGGAATATTTCTGATTATTGGCATCTCCTGGACCAAATCTACAGCCTGATGGGAAGACTCGATGAAGGAGAGCGGATATTGGACGTTGGCTGCGGCAATGGTAATTTCGGTATGTTTCTCGTGATTAACCACGCCTATCGCCAACAGAACATTCCCAGGGGGAAGTTCGACCCACCTCGGTATGTGGGAATAGACTTTGTTCCGAGCGCGCTCCTCCAAGCACGGCGCAACCTGAGAAAAGTGACCGCCGAGCTTCAAGGAAAGTTTCCGACCATACTCATGCCACACTCACTCCTCAGAACTTCTCTCGGCCTCGTGGATCTCCACATGCCCCTTCCGTTCCGCAACGACCAGTTTGATCGTATCGTTTGCAATCTGGTCCTCTCGTACCTCGACGATCCCTTATTTACCCTGCGAGAGCTGCTCCGGGTCCTGGCACCAAACGGCAGATTGATATTGACAAATTTGAAACCTCATGCTGACTTATCCCAGGTTTATCGCAACTTTCTCAACACCGCTCAACGACCGGAAGAGGTGGAGGAAGCCAAGCAGCTCTTGAACAATTCAGGAAGGATTATGCAGGGTGAGAGTGATGGGATTTTCCGCTTCTTTGACAAGCAGGAGCTCACCATGCTGTTGATGTCCAGTGGAGCCGTCCAGCCTCGAATTTATTCCACCTTTGCGAATCAGGCCTTCATCGCCGTGGCCGAAAAACCCGGCACAGTGCGCAAGGCGCGGGTTGGTGCTCTCCGACTGCCCCCACAGCCTCGGACAGAAGCATGAATTTCTACGCCCTGAGCGGGCTCGTCAACGGTCTCACCGCCACCGCCCTCGGGATCTTCGTGTATCTTCAGGCCCCGCGCGATCCGCGGCACCGCATCTACGGTGCGTATTGTTTCAGCATTTCGGTCTGGAGCTACTTCTATTTCGCCTGGCACCTCACAGACTCGCACGAGCTGGCCCTGCTCTTCGTGCGCTACCTCATGGCAGGCGCGATCCTGATCCCGATCCTGTACTTGCACCATACCCTGACCATTCTCGATCTGGCCAAAGACCACCGACTCGCGATCAAAGCCGGGTATCTGCTGACCGGCATCTTCCTGTTGTCCGACCTCACCCCTCTGTTCATCGCGGGCGTCGGGCCGGCTCTGTTCTTCCGCCACTGGCCGCAACCCGGTCCAATGTTTCACTTCTACCTGGCCTGGTTCACCGCCGCCGTGGTTTATGCCTCCTACCTGATCGCCAGGGCATGGCACGGAGCCACTGGCATACGGCGTAACCAGTATCTGTACCTCCTCGCCGCATCCGTGATCGGGTTTGGCGGTGGGGCTACCAACTTTCCTCTCTGGTACGGGATTCCGCTTCCCCCGGACGGCACCATCCTCGTCACGGTCTATACGGTCATGGTCGCACACGCCATCGTCCGGTACCGGCTCATGGACATCACGGTGGTGATACACAAGGGCCTCGCCCGGGGGGTCCTGCTGGCCGCGATCATGGTACCGGTCTACCTCGCCGTC
>JAHFEU010000003.1 GCA_023248295.1 Nitrospirota bacterium
ACGGACAAGGACGTGCCCGCTGGTGTGAACGAGCGGGCCTTGAGATCAACAGCGACAGCGAGCGGGGAGAAGGTGTGGGGAGAACAGCAGGGCTCTGTCGATGCGCGCTGTTTGACGATTAGTCACACCATCCGCCGCGCCCTGGTATCCCTCCCCTCACTCCACGCTGCCGGGGTTTGAGAAAAGGTCTGCAAGTCTGAGAGTTGACACGATTCTCTGCAAGACGTAGCTGTCCCTGTTTCTGGTCCGACCAATTTAGAGAGCTTGACACACCGTCCCCCACCGTATAGCATCGCGCCTGCCGGTCTAAGCTCCCCTGACTGTCCTACTCTCGCGCGTCCTGATTCCTTCCTGCGCGACTGATTCCTCAGTCTCCGCCGCTTCTGGGTTCGAGAGGTATCTCTACACGTGAGTCAGTTGAGGCCTGTCGCGCGCTGCGGTCAATCAGTAAAGAGGAGATGTCATGATTTCAAAGTGGGGCCTGCTCAGGCACCATTTTCCGTTCGATATACTCGAGAGCCGAAAAATAATTCCAGGGTCTGTTTCGCTGTTCTGGGCACCGCAAAGAAGTGATTGGGACGTCGAATTTTAGTGGGTGGCTGCCTTTTCAAACCTGGCGGCTGGTGTTCGTGAAATCAAGAAAAGGGGCTAAGGGAAGGAAGGGACTATGAGGACTCGTCAATTGTGGTCCACGTGCGGGATTCTAGTCGCAACTGTTGCGCTCGCCTCCTGTACGAAGGAACAAATGGAGCAACTCCTGCAAAATACTACCCAAGCCATGGTCTCAGGAGGGTGCCCGCCGGGAGCCGGCCCCGTGAGCCCGGCGCCCGAGTTCTGTCTGTATGTGACCGAACTGCGCGTCGTGAATCGTAACACCGAAGCGAATGTCAGTGCAACGATTGTGAACCGAACCGGCCGAAGGCTCTACCTTACAATGGTAAGTCAGCCGTTTCTCACCGACAGCAGTGGAACGAAATGGGCTAATAGCAATGTCACCGGAATCGGCGGTACTCCATTATCATTGGAACCTAACGTTGATTCACAGAGTGCATTTTCATTTAACCGCAGTGGGAGTGGGCAGGCTCCTGCTGACTTGACCTTCTCAATGCGCGGAGAGGTCGCGATCCTCAAAGTAGATTCTCGCGGCGAGGTTATTCCCGGCCGCCATCAGCCAACTGTCCGTGGGTTCAACTTCTCGGGCATTCGCCAGGGGCAACAACAGCCGGCGCAACCGGCCGGAGCAAGTGGGCCTCAAGGCTCGACTTCCCTAGAGCAGCAGTCCAAGGAGCAAAAGCAACTCGGAACCACCCCGAAGAATGAGTCTGCGAACACAGGCAATACCACGCCAGCATCAAGTCCGGGAGGGAGTTTCGTGCCGCTGAAGGCCGCTGATTTCCCGGAGCGAGGCCAATCGCTTCTCAATCAGCAAGTAGAGCTCTCGGGGAACTTCTACTCACCAATCCTCGTGAACCCCAAAAGCGACTTCTCCCGGGGGCTCATCAGCAATCCGAGCGTCGACCCTCGCCGTATGGATGCGAAGGCGGTTACGGTCGTCTTCGACTTGGTAGACAAGCAAACGATCAGTTGGATGGCACGAAATATGTGTCGGGAAGTCTGTAAGAATGTGTTCGTCCGGGGGCGCCTTGTGACGCGAAAGGGTCATCGTCAGCCAGTGCTTGAAATGACCCAAATTTCCTTTGAGTCGGTCGCAGGGGCCGAAGCTGGAGGTTCAGCCGAAGCGAAGCTGATTGCGGCTCAGGATCGATACGGAACTGCCAAAGCGGTATTGCCTTCTGGGGCGATCCCCACAGAGGAAGGCTGGAAAGGTTGGGCCGACCGTATTCCATCCACCGCTCCCGGCTACGATGCCGCCAGAGGCATGTGGAAAAGCATGATCGACCATTCAGACTACCAGAGACAAGCCGCGTGGGATCAAGAACGAGCCATTGTCCGAGGGCCAGACAGACCAGCGGACTTTGAAACCTATTACCGAGGGGTTCGAGATACCGGGTTGTCGGATCTGTTCAAACCGGTTCATTACCAAGACCGCACGACGGTCTGGCCACGTGTTGCACTCATCGTGGAGGAAAGACCCCAAAAAGGCGGCATCATCGCCGACGAATATAACCGCGGGGGCAAGACCACCTCGGACCGTTGCTGGCGCTTGCGTGCGAAGGTGTGGACTGGCCCGGCTCGAAGCGAAGACATTGCCCCGTTCAATTGGTGCTTGAGCGAGATGCGCTATAACATTGGCTACGCTGGCGTTGCTAGATGGGGAATGTCGCCGACATCGAATATGGCACGCATCCAAGCTAACACTGGCAGCAAACGAACTACTGGCCCCAATCCGCCGGGTACACCGCTTCCTCAACCCTTATACATGTTTCAGTTCAGCTATGACACCATTATGGTTGGCAATGTGCTCCTAGACATGGGTTTTAGCTTCCATGTTCCCGACGGACGTGTCTGGTTGATCGATGAGTCAGTTACCATGCAACAGGGTTGACCTCCTTCTGAAAAACCAGACAACGGAGACCCGCGTCGTTAATCTGACTCTACCAAGGCGGTTCCCATGGTATCAAAGTTTGTGAATTGGACGCTTCATGTTGGACTAGTCGGCGTGCTTCTGCTTGCACTCCCCCTGCTGTCCCTTCCCATGATCGACACCTCAGTGCTTCACGCTGCTGAACCTCTCGACATCAACACGGCCACCGCCGACCAACTGAAGGCCCTGCATGGCATTGGCTATGCTAAATCAAGGAAGATCATCGAGGGCCGTCCGTACACGCGGAAGGATGAGCTGGTCCAGAAGAAGGTCATCCCACAGACCACGTACGACAAGATCAAGGATCAGATAGTGGCGAAAGAGAAGTAATTGATTTGTATTTAGAATCAGCTGAAATTAAATGTTTGTATTTCCTCATGTCGATTCCGCAAAAGACACTCGAGATTAACTAATTATAGGAATAATGTACTCCCCCACCTAATTTTGGATCAAGCAGGCACAGCAGCAAAAGCCGAATCTTTAGAGGCAGAGAAACGGGGCCAGCTCAGACACCATTTGTCGTTGGATGTGCCAGTCGTGGCCTCGGGGCAACTAACATTCTCAAATAAGTAAGGAGGAATTCATGATTCATGTACTGCTCATCGCCGTATTGAGTCTTGCGGGCTGCTATTCATCGGGAAACGCTAGCATCAAGAACCAAGAGTTGATCGCTCAGGTGCAGATGGGGAAATCCACCAAAGAGGATGTGCGACGGCTATTCGGAGAACCGGACAGCGTCACCAGAACCTCGTCCCAAGTGGCCAGTGCGGGAAATCCCTCGCAAATGGTCATGATCGTCGAATGGTGGTCGTACACCCATGCCAGCGCCCAGACGGATGCCAAGAGTTTTATTCCCTTTGTTGGTTGGTTTCTCGGCGGCTCCACGTATGAGTCAGACTACTTCCAAGTGGGATACGACACCAAAGGAGTGGTGCAACATATTACCTCTGGCGCCTCCAAAGGCAAAAGCGGCCTGCTAAGCTCTCAATAAGAGGGAGACAAGACAGATCTATAAGGGATTTAAGGGGACAGGGTTGCGTGGGGCCATAGGGTGGAGCCAGGGCTTGCAATCACACATCTCACCTTTCACTCACGTTCTTCTTCCTACTATTTCTCCCTGCAGAGGGCGGCCTGGTTGTTCCTCCACTTCGCGCATCGACCGATCACCTTCTGAGGTGAGGGGTCCGTGAGCACCAAGGGCATGCTGACTGCCTACCCCATCACTAATCTTTCATTCACGGCCCACCCAGTACATGGGCCGGCGTTTCAGATTCATCACCGCAAGCACTCGCAGCTTGTCCTGTTTGATGGAATACAGGAGGGCGTAGGGGAATCGGGGAACGAGTCGGCGTCGTATCGCCCCGAGGATCAACTGACCCGCCTCAGGATATTCAAGGATGGCTACGGAAGACCTCTCCGGCAGAGCACCTAGAGTCCGGGGTCGTATCCATTTCCGCATCCCGCCGCTGGGCTTCTTCCGCCCAAAGCCGAGCGTTCTCCGCTTCGGAGAGGTTCTCCAGGCTCTCGAGCAGCTTCCCGGCCAAACGAGCCCGCGCTTTCGGATCGAGTCTCAGCGCTTCAGTCTCGAGTTCCTCAATACTCATGGGGGCATTCTACACCAAACTGGATTGCTGAAGCACGGAGAACCTGCGCCTCGTAGAGCGTGGCCAGGCCTTGCAATCACACATCTCGCCTGCTCGTCACTCCTTCTTCCTCCTGCTTCCCTCGGCAGAGGGCGGCCTGGGTGATCCCAACTGCGCGCGTCATCACCCGTTTGCACTTGAAGGACAATGGGGATCGCGGCTTCGCATGGTCTCCTCGTAGCGGGCAGGAGGGCAGTCAAGAATCAGGGCCAGGTCTTGCAAGGGAAGAGAGGGGTCAGACCCTTTAAATTCCGCACCGGCATGGAGTGCCTGCGCCAGACCGCTGAAGTTCGAAATCTTCGTTCGGGTTGGATTGCAAGACCAAACACCGCTTCCCGCGCGTGCCCAGTACGCCCGGCGTGTTCGGCGATTCTCTGTCATGACCAAGACACAGACGGTCCCGGTTCCTACATGTGATGCCAAAGGGCTACAGATCCCGGTAGACCTCCGATCGGTGTTGGACACGGTAGATCTTTAATCATCCGGTCAGAGGGGGAGTGCCAGTACAGGATACGGTAGTCCGAATGTCGAAGTCGGCATAGGCCGGACAGATCGTCAGGCATGTTCTGCAGCCGATGATGGATAATGTGAGGTGCATTCTCTTTGAGCCACTTGATCCGACGAAGGATACCTGTCCGGACGTCCGGGGAAAGATGTTCAAGATCAGTTTCGGCGGCGGGCAGGACTACAATTTGATATTCCAACGGCGGGCAACCTCATCCAACGACTTCCCCCTTCCTGCCAAGTCTTCCCCCTTTCGAATCTGACGCAGGCTCTTGACCAGTTTGGGATTCTGGCTGAGGAGCCAGTCCTCCAGCTCATCCTTGCTGTCTGCCGTTTCCCAGACTGTTCTTGGGATTTCGATAGTGGCCTTCGCGGTGGACCTTCGCATACGGTCTCCTCCGTCTCTAATCTGAGATCATCATACATGAATTCCCTGTGCCCGTCATCCTGTACAGCGCTCAAAGATTGCGGGCGAAGAAGAGAAGCTAGGGCCCTGGTCTTGCCATCCAACATCGAGACACAATCCCTCCCTTCCTCCACGTTGGCTGAGGCATTCCATTCATAACTGCGCGCATCGGCACTGAGTCCCGTGAAGCGCACCTCGTGAAGCGTATCTCGTTCTGAAATTCGGACGCTTCACGAACGACGAAGAACGCTGAAGGTTTGCGCGGTGCGCGAGCATAAAGGGCATGCACGCTGCCCTAGCCTCTTCACCGCTGCGAATACCACGGATAGCCTTAGTGACAGGATAGAAGCGGTCTCTATCTATTGCGGAGCAACGCGATAAACCCTTCCTGCTCAAAATGCCGATCTGTCGTCAGCGCCTCTCTCAGACGGCGCTCACGCATGAGCAGCATCGAACCGCAGTCGGTCAGGCTATATCCCTTATCGGGTCTGGCTTTGTAGAAGGCGAGACTTCGGCTGAATGTGCGTCGGCTATGAGGAATCACTGTGACCTGGGAATTCTTCAGAATGGTCTCTACCGTTTCGACTGCGGCGGCACGGACAAGGGGCGCTTTGTCGGCCAAGGCGTTGAGGAACTCGGTGAGGACTGCCTCCGTTGTGAAGAGGCGGCAGTTGCCCAACGCAGAAGACACTTCAACAGCCTTGACGTGGTATTGATCGAATGAATTGGTCAGGGCGATCCAGTAGGATGTGTCTGCGAAGAGACGTTTCACGTCTCGCTGCTGCCATAGAGGTAGCGGTCGTGACGGGCCGCAAGATCCGTGGGCAGTTTGTGGAGGTCAGGCTCAGGAATAGATCGGGCAATGCGCAGCACCTCCTCCCACACCGGGCGAGACTTTCTTATCTTGAGACGGCGGCGCCCTTGGCGGCTACGTTTGGAGGATGATCTAGGATGCACAGAAGATCGTGTGCTCATGATCGTTGCAATTATAGCGGGAAATTCCTGCCTTGTCTAAAGGTAGTGTTGTTGATCTCCCACTGCGCGCATCCACCGAGCACCGGCCGCCTTGAACGGAAAGACCGTCACGCGTGACTGGGAATGCCGACTAAAGACTTCGGTCTTCATCTCATTACTCGTCACTCGTTACCCGTTACTCGTCACGCTTCTAGCGCTGCGAATACCAACGAAACCCTTTGGTCTCCTGATAGGACGCCCGGGGAGTGCCGCCCGGCTTCTCCAGGAGCAGGACCTTGAAGTCCCACAGCCCGAACCACGCCGGATCGATCAGCTCATGATAATGGCATCCCAGCAGCTTCGGTAGCATGTCTCCCAGGACCTTCAGGAGTTCTCCCTCCGTGTAGGCCCGGATGGCGAACGGCTTGCCGATGGCCGCACACACCCGTTGAATGGCATAGGCCGCCCCGGTACAGAGCAGCCGCGTGTCGGGCCGCAGCCCGAAAAACCTGGGCAACTCCACGTAGCGTTCCTGAAATCCCAGCCAGCGCGCGGCATGCCGGAGGTGGGTGTATTGGACCTCGTACTCGGTATGCCCGGGCAGCTTGACGGGAGAGGGCCACCCATCTTCGATGCCGAACTCAATCAGCACGGCGCGGCCGCCCGGCTTCAGCACCCGCCACAACTCCGCCAGAAAGCGCACGGGGCCGAGGTTGAAGATGAACTCCGAAGGCAGGTTGCCCTCCAAGGGCAATCTGAGGCGACGGATCCAATCTACCGCCTCCTGGTGTAAGGGCGTGGCGCCTCGGTTGGACGTCACTTCTTCCCGGCTCAATTGCACCGGCGTCATGTCGGCCAGATTTTCGTTGTCAATGACCAGGTCCACGCTGGCGTCCCGCAAGGGCCACCATTCCGCGTTGGCCTGCATCCCGCCGCTCCTCCATCCCGCCTCCTGCGCCAGCGCCAATTGCGACTCCAGAAACGGCTTGGCCAAGTCCAGAAAGAGGTAGCGGATGCCTTGCCGTTCGAAGGGCAACAGCTCCTTCGCCATCTCGCGCGCCACGTAGCCCAACCCGGCCCCCACCTCGACGAGGTACCGTGGCTTGGGAGTCCACCAGCCAAGCCGGCGAAGGTGCTTGGCCAGCAGCCGCCCATAGGTCGAGCCCTGCAGGGCGTCGCAGGGTTCACGAAACAGATGGGACACCGTGGTTTCGACCGTGTCGAAGTGGCCCTCTCGCTTCGTGATTTCGCGGACGTGAAAGGCCGAGAGCTCCGCTTCTCCCTCAAACCCGTGCCGGCCCGACCATCCTTCACGGATCTGCTGCAGCAGCAGATCCCATTTGGCTCCATGCCGATCCGCCGTCGGTGGCTCCATCCCGAAATAACACAGGGAATACCGGGGCAGCGACCATCGTTCGAGGTGCCATCGGCCGGTTTCCCCGTCGGGTCCGCAGACCCACTTGCCGAACTTCTGAAGCAGCACGCCCACGCTCGCCTGACCATCAATGGCGGCCAGGAGTTCTGCCCCCACCCGGTTCAGGCGAATGAGCGGCAACTCATCATCGAGCGGGGTTACCCACCACTCATCGGGCGCGTGCTGATAGACCACCATATCCGGCATCCGCCAAGCCCGGAGCGCGAGCACCTCGTCGGTCAGTTCGAGCGGCGCCTGTGGGACGGTGGTGAGTTTCATGTCGTGGCCCGCTCCGGCCCGAAGATTTCCCGATGCAACCCCAACCAGAATCCATGCCAGGCATCGGCCGTCTCCCGTGCCCCGGCCGCCACCTTTTCATAATCGCTCGACGTTCTCGCGGTGTGCTGCACCGCCTCGATCAGCCATGCGCCGTGACACTCCTCTTCCTTCAAGTGCAGGGTGAAGAATTCTAAATCATCCTCCTGAAGCCACTCATATTTCTTGAGTCCTGGATACAGGTACTTGAATTCAGCGGCAGCCGTTTTTTCAACGGCCAGTTCGGCGCCCAGCGCCACCAGATAATCCGATTCGATAAACAGCCGCTGCAGGACCTGCATGTAAGTCTCCACCTCCGCGATCGGCTGCGTCCGATCCAACTCCGTCTCGCTCAGCCCAAGCGCATTGGCAAACCGGTCAAGCAACCTGATATGAGCGCGCTCGCTCCGGCCGCTTCCCAGTTCAGAATGCAACGTCTTGACCAATTCAATGCGCATCCCGACTTGATCCACCGGGGTCTTGTCGAGGAGCCCTTCCAGGAGCTTGACGAAATGCTTGCAGAAGTACCGATACTGCGTCAGGAAGGACTGCAACTGCCCACGCTGCACGTATTGGTCTCTGAACGCCTGAAAAAAGACGTTGGAATTGACCGGATGCTGTTCCAGCTCGGCAACCAGCGATTCCAGAACGCGATCACGGGTGGGGCACATGCCGCAAGGGTACACGAGGAGACTGGTCGAGGCAAGACGCCTGGCGGGGGGTCCCGCCGGGAGACCCTCAGCCGTTCGCCGACCGTTGGGTGCGAGGTGCCCCATCCCCACGGCGCCCGCGATTCCGAACCGGCTTATTGACGTCCCCTTCGCCGCATGCTACTGAAAGGCCTCTCATACGTCGCATTCTTTAGTGGAGGGCCATCATGCGTTCTTCCTGCCGGGCACTTCCGTTCCTCGTCCTGAGCCTGTGCGCCGTGAATGTTCCCGCCCACGCCTTCATGATCACGGCGCCGGCCGGGGAGTCCCATCTGCGGTCCGGTCAAGAGGTTATGGCCACCGTAGACCTGGGGACCGAGATCGGGATGCTGCGGGTTCGGTACTATTGGTATCGTCAGGGCGAGGAACCCCTCGTGCTTCAGCAGGCGGGTCCTGCCCTCGTGGCCACGGCCTCCTCAAGCCCACCTTACGGCGGGACCCTCACCGTGCCCATTGACGCCATCGGCAAGATGCGGCTGCTGGCGGTCGGGGAAGTGGCCAGGGGTCGGTTGGCCGGGCGGGAGGAGTTCGATGAAATCATCGTCCAGGTGGAGCCCACCGCGCCCTTGACGGCCATCGAATTCGAGGCGGAGAAGCCGTGGAGGCTGGGCACCATGGGGAAAATTCTTGAGGTGCCGGTCGTCGGGCAGTTCGCCGACCAGGTCACTCGGCGGATCGGAGGAGCGTCGGCAGGGAGCACCTATCAATCGTCAAACGAGCAGGTGATCAAGGTGTATCCCGACGGTCTCCTCCAGGTGGTCGGGAATGGGAAGGCCGCCCTCACCGTCACCAACCAGGGGAAGCAAGGAGTCCTCGAGGTGGTGGTCCGATCGGACGTGGAGCCCAATCGGCCACCGACCGCCCACGCGGGACCGGACCTGACCGTCAAAGGAGGAACCACGGTCTTGCTGAACGGGCTGAAGAGTACCGATCCTGATGGAGACCCCTTGAAGTACGAGTGGGCTCAGATCCGAGGGCATAAAGTCTCGCTCTTGGACCTGGACACTGCCAAGGCCACCTTCGTGGCGCCCAATGTCTCGACCAGGCGTCTCCTGCGGTTCAAGCTCCGAGTCACCGATATGAGAGGGCCCGATACGGTGAAAGGAGCCGATAGTTTTCCGGCGTTCGTAAACGTGTGGGTGGAGCCCTGAAAGAAGGAGCCGCCTCGAAGCGGCTCCTTCCTTTCCCCCTCCTGATCCGTGTTAAATCGTGATAATCAATTACCTGTTCGGCTGCGGCGTATAGCGCAGGTACGGCTTGACCGCTCGGTATCCCTTGGGGAATAGAGACTTGGCCTCGGCGTCGGTCACGGCAGGCACGATGATGCAGTCCTCGCCCTCCTTCCAGTTCACCGGGGTCGCCACCTTGTATTTGGACGTGAGTTGCAGGGAGTCGACCACCCGCAGCAGCTCATCGAAGTTCCGGCCGCAGGAAGCGGGGTAGGTCAGCGTGAGCTTGATCTTTTTGTCCGGCCCGATGATGAAGACCGACCGCACGGTCATGTTGTCCAGGGCGTTGGGGTGGATCATGTCATAGAGCGTGGCCACCTTGCGCTCAGGGTCCGCAATCATAGGAAAATTCACATTGGCGTTCTGGGTTTCATTGATATCCTTGATCCACCCCTTGTGAGCATCCAATGGATCCACGCTGATGGCGAGCACCTTGACATTGCGCTTTTTGAACTCGTTCGTAATCTTGGCCATGGCGCCCAGCTCGGTGGTGCAGACCGGCGTGAAGTCTTTCGGGTGAGAGAACAGGATCCCCCAACCACTCCCGAGCCATTCGTGGAAATTGACGGTCCCCTCAGTGGTTTCCGCGGTGAAATTCGGTGCCTCATCGCCTAATCGGAGTGCCATCGGGTGTCTCCTTTCATCAAACTGGTTAATACGGTGAATGATCTCCTGGGGAGAGGTCTCCACTACGATACTGCTTTCCACGGCCAATGTTCAATAGGGGGGCCGGTCCGTCTTGACCGGAAGCGCCGCCTGTCCAGGCCCGCGCGAAATTGACGGACCGTCTACGATCTTCATGCCAGAATCTGTGCCAATCACTTCAGTTTTCCAAGGCCTTAGGGAGCTTTGCGGAGTCGGGTTGCAAGGAGGAGCCGATTCATGCTAGATGGATGCCACGCACCATGTCATCGGGCGCGGATCGCGACAGAGGAGGAGAGACGATGGCCAAGAAGAAGAAACGAAAAACATCTGCAAAACGGGCGGGACGAGCCTCCGCTGCACGAAAGCTGACTCGCAAAGGCAAGCGGAAGAAGACGGCAGCGACCCGGCGGGCGGCGCGCAGGAAACCGGCCGCCAGAAAAACGAAACGGAAAGCACCACGGCCCGCCATGCCGGCGGCCAAGGCTGTGCACGCAGGGCCGCAGAGGGCCGTCCGCGCAGGCGGACTCCCGCGCACGCGGGAGGAACTGCCCGAGGACATTCTTCCAGAAGAGATGGAAGAAGACCTGCCGGAGGAGACACCCTTGGAAGACGAGGAGGCCGACTCGGACTTTTTTGAGAAGGCTGAAGAGACATCGGACGACGACGAGTTCCGCAAACCCTAACGCCCTCAGGAGTGATGAGCCCAGGGAGGGTAGGGCGGCCGCCACTGACCCAACCATTCGATTCCTGCCGCCATGAGCCATTTCCTCTTTGTCAGCGGCGCGCTGCGAGAACGAGATTCGTTGGCCAGCGCCGAACTCCAACTCGCGCATGAACTCTGGGGTCTCCGGACCGCGCTGATTCGAGATAATCTAGGAGCTTATCGCACGGACCAATCCTGTGGACTCGTGTACGTCCTCAAGATGGGCATCTGTGCCGGGTTCAAGATCGTGTCAGGGATTCTCCCGCCCGACAGTCTGGACCAGTTCGCGAGGGACGAGCTACGCGCCGAGACCCGGTACGGCTTTGTGCGGGTCACACCCCTGCAGACTTGGAGGACGACTGCCGAGGAAAGCCTGGCGCTGCTCCATATGGTGCTGGAAGTTCCCGATCAGACGGAACTCGCGCGTCGCCTGAACCTGGGGATGCACCGGCTGACCCAAGGCCAGTACGAGGCCCTCGTGAAGGGTTTGGGGTAACCCCCCGCCCCCGCGTGTCCCTCACAGCCGCCGACCTGTCATCAGTTCGTACGCTTCGTCAATCGTCGCCACTTCTTTCACCGTGACGTTCAACTCCAGCGCCAGACCGGTGAGATTCCAGCGGGGATCGACGAGTTGCCCAGCGGGAATCAGGACGGTGCGGTAGCCCTCGCGCGCGGCGGCCCGGATCTTGTCCGGCACCGCACCGACCGGTCCAATGCGGCCATCGGGCTGGAACGTGCCGGTCAATGCCACGCCGCGAAGAATCGGCTCCCCTTTCAGGACTGCAATAAACCCCACGGCCATCGCCGCTCCGGCGCTGGTCCCGTCTGTGCTGGTACGGGCGTAGGCGAGCCCCTGCACCGAGACTGTCCCGGTGTGTCGGACCGTGGGCGTGCGATCAACCGCATAGCGGAAGGCATGGGCCATCGAGTCCAAGAGAGCGTCTTGAAGACTGACGCCGGCATCGTGCCACCGGAGCGCGACGGGGTCGGGCTCTGGTTTCTGATCCCACATCACCATCATGACCTCAAACACCCCGCGGTTGTTGGCCTGGATCGCCGCAAGGACGGGCACTTCAACGATATTCTCGGCCGTCGCCGGACCGGCCGCAAGGGCCAAGAAGGTCGCGGCTGCCCTGACGACGCCAAGGAGGGCCGTTCGGGAATCTGGCCGAGGCTCCGCGCTCATCATCACCTCCTGTCCATCGTGACGCTGTGTGAGAGGATTGTAAGAAGCGCGCCGGTCCTTGTAAAGCCCCGGCACGCGCGCCTTGCATTTTCACCGGCGTTCCGTATAACGTCCGGCTATGACGCTCCTCGACCGATCGAGGCGTTCCGCGACGTGCCTTCTCCGACTCGTCCCGCTCCTGTTCCTTCTCATCCCTCTCCGCTTCGCGGAGTCGCGGGTCCCTGGTGACTGCGTGATGGAGCGTGCCCCGTCGGACCCCGCCGCTCCCTTCCTGCGGCACCTGGGGAAAGACTGCAGCGAGCGAGAGCGTGACACCCAGGCGGTCAGGGCCGGTGAACTCTTGACGGCGCTCAAGGAGGGCAACGGGGTCGATCTCTCTGGGGTGGTGATCACGGGGGATCTGATGCTGGATGAGCTGCCGCTCGTCGCCGTGGAGACCCTCGCCATTCCCTCGCCACGGATCCAGGCCGCGATCCTGAAATCGCACGTGAAGAAGATCCGGGTGATTCCAGGGCCGATCTCGATCCGGAACTCGGTGATGCGCGGCATCCTGGCCACCAACGTGAAAGACGGGCTCCTGCTCGTAAAGGGACCGGTCACCATGACCGGCAGCACGTTCGAACGCGCGGTGGATTTGTCACGCACGGCCTTTCTCGGGCCGGTGGACTTCTCGGAGGCCATCCTCCTGCGCGAAGCCTTCTTCATCGAGGGGCTGTTCGATCAAGCGGCGCGTTTCGAGAAGACCGCCTTCGGGGTGCATTCGCGGTTCCACAAAGCGGTGTTCGCAGAGACCGTGACGTTTCATCGGGCCGGGTTCAACGGCCCCGCCGAGTTTATCCAGGTCTCGTTCGAAAAAGACGCCCGGTTCTCACAGACGTACTTCAAGATGGGCACCGGTTTTTCCGGCAGCCATTTCCACGGACCTCTCGACTTTTCCGAGGCGGTGTTCGACCGGGCCGCGTTCTTCATGTTTACCGTGTTCGACGGCGACGCGTATTTTCGCCGCACCACGTTTCGAGCCGAGGCCAACTTTACGGATGCCCAGTTTAAAGGAGTTGACGACTTCTCGAAGGTGCTCTTCAACGTCGAGCCTCGCTTCACCCGCACCAAGGTCAGCGGATCCCGGCCTTCCCCCGGCGGACTTCAGGACCCTCGGTTCCTGTATGGGATCGGGGCTGCCTTGCTGGTCTTCTCCGCTGTCTTCATTTTGATGCTACGAAGGCGCTAACCCCGAAAGGGGCCCTCACCCCCTATATATTGAATTTCACTTGCCTCCAGCCACACAGAATGGTATAAGGGCTCGGTTTCTTGCGCGGCGGGCGAAGGGCCGGGAGGGTTGCGTGGAGCAGATCGAGAGCCCGTATCAGGTGCGGCTCGACAAGTTTGAAGGGCCGTTGGATCTGCTCCTGTACCTCATCAAGAAGAACGAGATCAATATCTGCGACATCCCGATTGCGCTCATCGCGCAACAGTATCTGGAGTATCTGAGCCTGATGAAGTCGCTGAACCTCACGGTGGCCGGCGAGTTCCTGGTGATGGCGGCGACGCTGGTGCAGATCAAATCCCGGATGTTGCTCCCGGACGATCAGGCTGAGACCGACGAAGAAGATGGTCCGGACCCGCGCGATGAACTGGTTCGGCGGCTGCTGGAATACAAGCGGTACAAGGAGGCCGCGCGCCGACTCGATGACAGGGAACGGGTGTGGAGGGAGGTCTTCGGGCGGAACGAACCGCCGACGGCGCCGACCCCGTCCGGCGAGGCGTGGCTGGAGGAGATCACGCTGTTCGACCTGGTCGACGCGCTGCAGAGCGTGGTGGCGCGCATCCCGGATCAGCGGCTGCTCGAAATTACGCCGGACAACCTGACGGTCAAGGACAGGATGAACCTGATCATCGACGTACTGGACCGGAAGGAGTCGGTCACGTTCCTCTCACTGTTCGAGGAGCAGACTCATCGGCTGCTGATCATCGTGACGTTTTTGGCGCTGCTCGAGTTGATCCGGATCAAGCTGGTGCGTGTGTTTCAGGGTGAGGTCTTCGGCCCCATCCTGGTGACACGGGCATTCTCCCCCATCATCGGGGAGGAACCGGACGGCCTCTAGGAGGACGGGATGAGCACAACAACCAATCCACCACAAGATTTTGCCGTGCAGGAAGACGCTCCCTCCGGACCGGTGCCGGCACAAGACGCGGCGACCCACGGGGCCGGCGATCCCGCCGCTGCGAACGGGAACGGAGACGATCGCACGGCGGTCCTGGAAGAACGCGAGCTGAAGGCCCTTCTCGAAGCCTTGCTCTTCGTCTCGCACGAGCCGGTCGCCGCCGATCGGTTGGTGGCCGCGCTGGGGCACACGTCTCCACCCGAGGTGAGACAGGCGTTGCAGCACCTGGGGGAGGACTTCGACCGGGAGGGACGCGGCCTGCAGCTCGTCGAGGTGGCCGGCGGGTTCCAACTGGTCACCCGACCCGACTATGCGCCGTGGATCAAGCGGCTGGACCGAGCCAGGTCGGTCCCCAAACTCTCTCGCTCCGCGCTGGAGTCGCTCGCGATCATCGCGTATAAGCAACCGATCGTCCGGGCGGACATCGAGCAGATTCGAGGCGTGGAGACGTCGAGCGTCCTGCGGACGCTGCTTGAACGCAAGCTCGTGCGGCTGGTGGGTCGGAAGGACTCGCCCGGAAGGCCGATTCTGTACGGCACCACCAAGACGTTCTTGCAGCATTTCGGCCTGCGGGATCTCTCGGAACTGCCTCCCTTGCACGAATTCAAGGAACTGGGCGAGTCGGAGCAGGCCTCCTTACCGGTCGAGGAAGACCCGGCCTCCTCGCTCCCTTGAGCCGCCGCATCTGTCCCGCGTCGTCTGGCCCTTCCGTCCGCCTCTTGTCCCGCAGGACGATCTCCGACTAGAATGACCCACTGGACGTGAGCAGGGTGGAAGGTCGCATGGAACTGGTGTTACCCGGCAAGACGCACCCGGTGACCGCGGACTTGCGCCGGGCGATCGGGCCTGAGAAGGTCAAAGACGATTTTCCCACCCGGACCGCGTATGCGGTGGACGCCAGCATCTACAAGATCACGCCCCAGGCCGTTGTGGTGGCGGAGTCGGAGAGCGACATCCAGACCGTGGTGGACTATGCGGCCCGGACCGGGGTGCCGGTCACGCCACGGGCGGCCGGCACCAACTTGACCGGCTCCGCGATCGGCTCCGGCATCATCCTGGACATTTCGCGCCTGAATCAGATCCTGGAACTGAACCAGGAAGAAAAATGGGCGCGCGTCCAGCCGGGGATCGTCTACGCCGAACTGAACAAGCGATTGGCATCGTCCAACCTGCTGTTCGGCCCCGACCCGTCCAGCGGCGACATGTGCAAGCTGGGCGGCATGCTGGGCAACAATTCCTCCGGGCCACACACCCTCCGGTACGGCTCGGTGAAGGATAACGTGCGCGCGGTCAGGCTGTACGTTGAGGCATGCGGCTGGCTGGACGCGCGTCCCTATGGCCTCGCCGATCCCGGGCTGGTGGACCTCCTGGCTGGATTCCCTCCGCTCCGAGACGTCTTAGCGCTGGTTCGGGAGCATGCGGCGCTCATCCGAGCCAGACGACCCGCCGTGAGCAAGAACAGTTGTGGGTACAATCTGTTCGGCCTGGTGGATGGGCTGGACCGGGCCGTGTTCGATCTCCCGAAGCTGTTCGTCGGCAGCGAGGGGACGCTCGGCGTGATCAGTGAGGCGACGGTTCGCTTGGTGGACCGTCCACAGGCCACCGCGACGGCCCTTCTCCACTTCCGTTCGTTGGACGAGGTGGGCGGCGCCGTGGTCGATCTGCTGACGCTGTCGCCAAGCGCCTTGGAGGTGATGGACCGCAATACCTTGGACCTGATCGGGCGCGCACAGCACGGGATTCCGCCCGACGCGGCGGCCACGCTCCTGGCCGAGTTCGATCAGGAGAGCGGGTCCCACGGCGTCGAGGAGAGCATCACGGCGCAGGCGGCGCGCATGACCGACCTGTGCCGCCGGTACCGCCTCGCGGCCGACCCGGTGGTGGCGTTTGATCGTGAACAACGCGAGGCGCTGTGGAAGGCGCGCAAAGCGCTGTATCCCACGCTCTACCGCTATGACCAGCGGAAGAAGCCGATCAACTACGTGGATGATGTGGTGGTGCGGGCCGAGCGGCTCAGCGAACTCATCCGGTATCTCGAGGAATTTTTTAGCGGGCAGCGGGTCCGGGTCGCCATCTTCGGCCATATCGGGAACGGCAATGCCCATATCGTCCCGCTCCTCGACGTGAACGACCCGGAAGACTTTGCCCGGATGGTGGAGGGATACCGGGAGATTCATCAGACGGTCCTCACGCGGTTTGGCGGCTCCATCTGCGGGGAACATGGGGACGGCCGGGTGCGCGCCGAGTTCGTCCGGCGCATGTTCGGCGAAGAGCTCTACGACCTGTTCGTGCGCGTGAAGCGAAGTCTGGACCCGGCCGGCGTGCTGAATCCCGGGGTAAAAATCAGCGACACCCCGTTCACCGCGCATATCGACTACACCCGCCTCTCCAAAGCCTGCGCGACCTGCGGGAAATGCAATTCGGTCTGTCCGGTGTACGACGTCTTCCAATCCGAGGACATGAGCTCACGGGGCTGGTTCGAGATCGTCACCGCGAAGGACTATAGCTACCTGAATTCCCGGCGGGTGGTGGAAGCCTGTCTGAACTGCAAGTCCTGTCGGACCATCTGCCCGGCCGATGTGGACGTCTCCGACCTGATCCTCAAGCGCCGCGCCGAGCACCCGAACCGCATGGCGGGGTACGTGTTCGCATTGCACGCGCGCCCGTGGCTGTTCGAACCCCTGCTCAAAGCGGCGGCCCGCACGCAGTGGCTCTGGGACCGGCCCCGGCCTCGGGCCTGGCTGGAATGGCTGACCCGCCCGCTCCTGCGCCGCATTGCCGACACCGCCCGCATTCCGCGCGAGATGGTGCTCCCGCGCCTGGCGATCAGACACCTGCGCGACCGGTACCCGGAGTTGACGGAGCACGCCGGCTCCACCAACGGGAGGCGGGTCGCCTATTTCCATGGGTGCGCGGCCAACTACTTCGATGACGGCGTGGGCGACGCGGTCATTGCCGTCCTCCGACGGCATGGGGTCGAACCGGCGCTCCCGCCTCAGCGCTGCTCCGGGACCCCGATCCAGACCTACGGACATGTCGGCCTCGTCGCCGAAGGCGCCCGCGACAACCTCACCGCCTTGGCGCCGTACGAGACAGTGGTGACCGGCTGCGCGTCGTGCACGCTCATGCTCAAGGATTATCCCAAGCTCTTTGCAGGGCAGCCCGAACAGGAGGCCGCGGAACACCTCGCCCGCCGCGTGAAACACATCGCCGAGTTTGTCGCCGAGTCGCCGCCGGTGAGGATGGAGCGGGACGGGACCACCGCCCCTGCGCTCAAGGTCACGTATCATTCCTCCTGCCACCTCCGAGCGGCGGGGGTCACGAAACAGCCACGCCAGGTCCTGGCGGCGCTGCCGGGCGTGGAGCTGATCGAGATGCAGGACGCCGACCGGTGCGCGGGGGGCGCCGGCACCTACATCCTGAAGGACTACGACACGGCGCTCAAAATTTTCGAGCGGAAGAGACAGGCGATTGACCAGAGCGGAGCGGACGTCGTGGCCACCAGCTGCCCCGCCTGCATGATCCAGCTCACCAACGGGCTGCGTGGCCGGGTGCGGGTCGCGCACATTGCGGAGCTGCTGCGTGACGCGTACACGGGGGCACGTCCACCGACGGAAGACCGCCGGGCGCCGGACCCATGACATTCCGGAAGGCGGACTGGCTCTATGTGCTGGCGGCGGGACTGGTCGTGCTGGGCGTGTCGTTGCTGCCCTCGCCGCGCGACAGGAATCCGCCGATTCCCGGCGACCCGGACCATCGGGCCCTCGCAGCCGACATGGACTGTCTGCGCTGTCATGTCATCGGACAGAGTCGGCCGTTGCCTGACCGACATCCAAAGCGCCGGGACTGCGCGCGTTGTCACCGGCGGGCCCAATCGAACGACGCGGGGAGGGCAGCTCCGATCCAGGCTGCCTGGATCCTGACCGTCGCGGAGCAGGGGAGGGGAGCGCACACCTCATGGTGACGGCATGGTGACGGTGTTGCTGTTCGGGCAGACCTTGCTGCAGAGCGCGGAGGAGGCCGAGTTTCAATTCGAAGTGACCGGGCCAACGACCGTGAAGGGCCTACTGGAGGCGAATCGGAGCCGACTCGGCGGGGTGATCCAGTTCATGGGCACGGGCGAGCTGCTGGTCACCGTCAATCGCAAAGTCGGGACCCTGGACTCCCCCGTGCAGGACGGTGACACGGTCAAGCTCACGCACCAGTTCAACCCGACCTATGACGGCGCGGCGTGGCATAATCCATGAGGCGCTACTGACGGTTCCCGCGGGCGGGCCCGATCAACTGGCGGGCGGGGGTGGTTCGGCGACGGCGCCCATCCGACGGTACTTCTCGTACCGTCGGGCGAGCAGCTCCGCCACCGGTAACTCCTCGAGCTGGCTGAGATGAGCGGACAGGACCTTGGCCGCGCGTTCAGCCATGCCGTGCGGGTCCCGGTGCGCGCCACCGACCGGCTCGGGAATGACCTCATCGATGACCCTCAGGTTCAGCAGATCATGCGCGGTCATCTTGAGCGCCGCGGCGGCCTCGGGAGCTTTCGCGGGATTGTTCCACAGGATGGCGGCACACCCCTCCGGAGAAATGACCGAGTAGACCGCATGTTCTAACATCAGCACGCGGTCGGCCACGGCGAGCGCCAGGGCCCCACCGCTCCCTCCCTCGCCGATAACCACCGACACGATCGGGACCTTCAGCCTTGCCATCACCAGGAGATTGCGCGCGATGGCCTCGGCCTGCCCTCGCTCCTCCGCCCCGATCCCGGGATAGGCGCCCGGCGTATCGATGAACGTCAGGAGAGGGCGCTTGAACTTCTCGGCCAGCTTCATCAGGCGCAACGCCTTCCGGTAGCCCTCGGGGTTCGGCATGCCGAAGTTGCGCTGCATCCGCTCCTTGAGGGTCTTGCCCTTCTGGTGGCCGATCACCATGACGGATCGCCCGTTGAATCGGGCCAGCCCGCCCACGATCGCCCGGTCGTCCCCGAAGGCGCGGTCACCGTGCAGCTCCACAAAGTCCCGGCACATGGCCCCCACGTAATCCAGCACCGACGGCCGCAGTGCATGCCGGGCCAGCTGGGTCCGCTGCCAGGGCGTCAACCGGCTGTACAACTCGATTTCGGTGTGGGCCAGACGGGTTTTCAGTTTGCGGATCTCGTCCTGGACCGACCCGCGCGTGGCCCCAGACCCGGTCAGCTTTTCGATCCGCTCCTCGATTTCCCGGATCGGCTGTTCAAACTCTAAATAGTCTCTCATCGCACTCCGATCATCCGACGATCATCTGGCCGCCTACAACAAGGCGACGGCGCCTTTGCCGAGCACCTCTTCCACCTCGGCCACGAAGGTCGCAGTGGGCAACACCGTGAGATCGGGAAGAGGAGCCGTATCGGCTTCAAGATTGGAGGAGAGGTAGAACGTGAAGTAAATCGAGGCAGGGCCCGGGTACCGGCGCAGGACCTCCCGGAGCTCGGCCAGGCGGGCCGAGGTCATCGGACGGTCTTCGAACCGGATGTTCACCCGCGCCACGGCTCGAGCCTGCAACTCCGTGAGGGACTCGATACGGGTGCCTTTGAGCCGTGTCCCCTTTTCCGCCCGCTCCACTGTCCCGGTCACGCGAATCACGCTCTCCGGCACGATGAGCGCGCCGGCGGCCTTGTAGAGGTCCGGAAAGGCAATGACTTCCACCAGCCCATGCATATCCTCAAGCTGAAAGTAGGCCATCCGGTCGCCCTTCTTGGTCATCATGGTCCGGATGCCGGTGATGATGCCGCAGAGTTTCACCTCTCTCCCATCCCCCACCTCGGAGAGGCCCTCCGAGCTGGACGTGGCGAATTTTTGGATCGCGCCGGCATAGCGCGCGAGCGGGTGAGAACTGATATAGAAGCCGGTCAGCTCACGCTCGTACTTCAGCATCTGATCCTGGTCCCATTCCGGGAGATCCAGCAGCGCCGGGGCGGCCAGGTCCGCCGCCACGGCGCCCTCACCTCCCGTCTCGCCGAAGATGCTGGTCTGCCCGCACTCGCGCTCACGCTGGACCGCGGCCGCGTCGTCGAGCGTCTGGTCCAGCGCCGCGGCCAATTGGGCTCTGCGCGCCCCCGTGGAGTCGAACGCGCCGACCTTGATCAGGCCTTCCAGGACGCGTTTGTTGACCTTGCGCAGATCAATGCGCCGGCAGAAATCCGAGAACGAGCGGAACCGGCCGGTCTCATTCCGGGTCGCGATGATGGACTCGACCGCTCCCTCACCGACATTCTTGATGGCTGCGAGGCCGAAGCGGATGCCGTCTTCCACGACCGTAAAGTCTTTCTGGCTCTCATTCACATCCGGCGGAAGCACGCGCAGGCCGAGGTCGCGGCATTCCGTGAAATAGCCGACCATCTTGTCGGCGTTCCCCATCTCGCTCGTCAGCAGCGCAGCGAGA
This sequence comes from Nitrospirota bacterium, assembly GCA_023248295.1. Taxonomy (GTDB): domain Bacteria; phylum Nitrospirota; class Nitrospiria; order Nitrospirales; family Nitrospiraceae; genus 40CM-3-62-11. Next base: position 20,831 of record JAHFEU010000003.1, read on the forward strand.
AACTCGGTGGGAGCATGCGCCTTGAGATAGGCGGTCTGGTACGTCACCAGCGCGTACGCGGCGGAATGCGAGTTGTGAACGATCAAGCCGTCCGCGACGAAATTAGCGTCTTCTTCAACAGTAAGGTCGTACGTCTCCTGTTCCCCGCGAGCTTCGATGGCGACAATCCTATCCCAGAAGATGTCCGACGTAGCGATGTCCTCAAGACGTTGACAGCCAAAGAAGGCGGCCAACCGCGCAAGAGTCGAACGATAAAACCCGCGTTTGACTCGCGATCCCTTTCCCAGAAATTCCTTCATGGACACACCGGATCGTGCTTCCAGCTCCTTCCAAGTCAATCCCCGTCGTCGGCGCTCCTCATCCACCCATCGACGGACTTCCGACGGAACCGTATCCTTACTCGTGAGCCCACGCGCTGTCGATCCTAGATGCTGAGCGAGCTGCTCGGCCTGTTTTTCACGCCCGAGGCAGTGAGAGAGGATCCTGTCGGCGAACGTCTCGATGGAGTGTTCGCCTAACAGGTGCACCGTGTACCCTGGGCGCAGTCCGCCTCGGTACTTAAACTGCTTGTGGTGGATCCTGCTGACAATGCCGAGCCGCAACAGGAGGGTTTGAACGTCTTGGGCAAGCCGGGCCGAAGAGGTTGCGTAGAATGGAACGGCCAGAGTCTCGTTGGCAATGAAGCCGTCGCCGGCCCAGAGTCGTCCGAGGAAGAGTTCAAGGTCCGCGTCCTGCACCCGGAAGAGGGAAGCCGGCACCCGCTTCTCAGGTGCACGGCACCCCAGAATCCCGAGATGCTCGGCCCAGCGGAATACTCCCGACAGGCGCCTCTCGGTACTCAGGCACGCACCAGGATTGGCAATCGAGGCGCCTCCTGTTTCTATATTCGGCGCGTTCCACGGCCTCATGCCTTTCTTGAACCGAGTATCTCGCCCTGTACTCAAACACACTTCCAGGCATCCGTTGGCTCGGGTGGTTGTGCGAGCTACCGTGTCCGCAAAGCAGGCTCCTGCACGGGCAAAATCCTGAACCAGAACGGTGCCGTTGCCGTAGAAATATAGGCACGTCGGGTGACAGGTATGGCCTTCCGACAGTAACCCCGCTAGCACGATTATTTCATGTTGTGGCCAGGCGTCGCCTTTTTTCACGGTCAGCCGTCTCGGAACAGCAATGCGATCGCCCGGCCTCAGGTCCTCCAAGTTCCTCCAGCCAGTCAGGGTCAGGAATGGGTGATTGCCTGTCGTCGTGACGCGCTTCCCGAGCATCGTGCGCATCTCGAAGACGGGCTTTCGACCATTGGAAACCAGATCAACGACCGCCTGAGGATGTAACTTCTGATCTGGACCAAGCGCATGGACGGTAAACGGATGCGGGGCATCGAACAGCGCTCGAACCGTTGTCCATTCTCCCGTCATCGCGTCGAGAAGGGCGGTATCGCCCATCACGCATTTGTTGAACCCGTAGCCCGCGAAATAGGCCATCAGATCGAACAGCTTCTCGGCTTTCTTCTCGGAGAGGTGATTCTTCTTCGCGCCCTGAAGAAACAGCGCTTTCTGCTTGTCCATGTCCTCCGGTTTCTTCTTCCCCATCGCGCGCCGGAGCAGATCGGCTTGGCCTAACGAAAACCCGGCGAGGCGATTGGCGACCGCCATCACCTGTTCCTGGTACACGATCACCCCGTAGGTCTCCTTGAGGATCGGCTCCAGCGCCGGTGGGTCATAGGAGATCTGGGAGGGATCACGCTTGCGCTTGATGAAGTCGTCCACCATGCCGCTTTCCAGCGGCCCGGGCCGGTAGAGCGCCAGGATCGCGATCAAGTCCTCGAAGCACTCCGGCTTGATCTTCACCAGAAGATTGCGCATGCCGGGACTCTCAAGCTGGAAAATCCCCGTGGTGCGTCCGGACGTGAGCAGCCGATAGGTGGCCGGATCATCCAACGGGAGCCGGACGATGTCCAGGGGCTGATCCCGCTCGCCGGCTGCGGCCCCGCTCGCGCGGCGGGCATTGATGAGCCCGACGGCGTGATTGATCATGGTCAGTGTCTTCAGCCCCAGCAAGTCGAACTTGACCAGCCCGATTTTCTCGACGTCGCCCATCGGATATTGCGTGACGACTTCGTCGTTGGCGCCCTTGTACAGCGGCACATGATCCGTGAGGGGCTCCTGGGAAATCACCACGCCGGCGGCGTGGGTGGAGGCATGCCGCGCCAGCCCCTCCAGCGCCCGCGCGACGGTCATCAGTTCGCCAATCTTCGGATCGGTCTCGGTCACTTCCCGGAGGCGAGGTTCCTGCGCCAGCGCGTCTTCCAACGTGATGTTGAGTTGAGCCGGGACTAATTTCGCGACTCGGTCCACCTCCGCGTAGGGAATCTCCATCACGCGTCCCACGTCGCGAATCGCGGCCTTTGCGCCGAGCGTTCCGAACGTGATGATCTGGCAGACGTGATCCTCGCCGTACTTGTCGATCACGTAGTTGATCACCTCGGCGCGGCGGTCCATACAGAAATCCATGTCGATGTCCGGCATGGTGACCCGCTCGGGGTTCAGGAAGCGTTCGAACAGCAGGTGGTACGCGAGCGGATCGATGTCGGTGATCCTGAGCGCATACGCCACCAGGCTGCCGGCCGCTGAGCCGCGGCCCGGTCCGACCGGGATGCCGCGTGAGCGCGCGAAGTTGATGATGTCCCAGACGATCAGGAAGTACCCCGCATAGCCCATCGTGATGATGACCGTGAGCTCTTCCCGCAGGCGCCCCTCATAAGCCTCGGCCGGCACCGTGCCGGGCCGCTCCCGCAAGCGGTCCGCCAGCCCCCGCGTGGCCAGCGTTTCCAGATAACTTTCCCGGGTGTATCCGTCAGGCACCCGGTATTGGGGGAGGTACGAGGTGTTAAACGCGAGCGTGAGATCGCAGTCCTCTGCGATCCGGCAGGTGTTGCGCACCGCCTCCGGGACCTCGGCGAACTCCGCCACCATCTCGTCGGTGGATTTGACGTAGAGCTGGTCCGTGTCGAACCGGAGCCGGTTGGGATCGTTCAAGGTTTTGCCCGTCTGCAGACAGAGCATGACGTCGTGCGGGCGCGCGTCCTCCTTCTTCAGATAGTGGCAGTCGTTCGTGCCGGCCAGCGGAATACCGAGCCTCTTGTGGATCTCCATCAGCCCGCGATTCGCGACGCGCTGCTGTTCCAGTCCGTTCGCCTGCACCTCGAGGTAGTACTGATCCTTCCCGAAGATGTCCCGATACTCCCCCGCCGCACGGACGGCCCCCTCCATATCCTTCTGGCCGATGAGGTACGGGACCTCTCCGCTGAGGCAACCCGAGAGCGCGATCAAGCCGTCATGGTGCTGCTGCAGCAACTCCTTGTCGACCCGCGGCTTGTAATAGAACCCCTCGAGGTAGGCCTTACTCACCAGTTTGATGAGGTTCTGATACCCGACCCGACTCGAGGCCAACAAGATCAGGTGATAGTAATCATTATGGGCGAGGTGCCCTTCCCGGTTCCGTCGGCTTCCGGGGGCCACGTACGCTTCACAGCCGATGATGGGCTTGATCCCCGCGGCTTTCGTCTTCTGGTAAAACTCGACGGCGCCGAACATGTTGCCGTGGTCCGTGATGGCGACCGCCGGCATGCCGAACGCCCGGACCTGCCGGATGAGCGGATCAATCTGAGTCGCCCCATCCAGGAGGCTGTACTGCGTGTGCAGATGGAGGTGAACGAATTGGGAAGGCAATGTGAGGAACCTCGGCAAAAATTGTAATCGGACGCGTGGGCGATGTCAACGAAAAGAGGGGAAGGAATCCCGTCGCCGATCAGGCCGGGCCGATGGCTCGTGAGGCACCATTAGGTAAAAGAGCCCACACTCAGCCTCCGCGCCGCCTTGAACTTCAGGGGCGCATCTGTTATTCTGGCCCCTCGTTTTGAGCCGGAGGCGGCTCAGGAGTGAGGGCGGCAGGATGGCCGGTCTGCAGCGGGCGTTGATCAGCGTCTCGAATAAAACGGGGGTCGTGGACCTGGCCCGAGGCCTGGTGGGGCTGGGCGCAGAAATCCTCTCCACCGGCGGCACCGCGAAGACCTTGCGGGACGCCGGCATTCCGGTGACCGATGTGGCAGCCTACACCGGATCACCGGAAATCCTGGATGGTCGGGTCAAGACGCTGCACCCGAAGATCCACGGAGGACTGCTCGGTCGCCGCGGCGATCCCAAGCACGCGGCCGAGATGCAACGGCACGGGATCGGCCCGATCGACGTGCTGGTGGTCAATCTCTATCCGTTCGAGGAGGCGATCTCGCGACCAGACTGCACGGTTGAGCACGCGATCGAGCACATCGACATCGGTGGCCCCTCGATGCTGCGCGCCGCCGCCAAAAATCATGACGAGGTGCTCGTCCTTGTGGACCCGGCCGATTACACCCGCGCGCTGGACGCGCTCAAAGCCGGGACGGTGACGGCCGGGCTTCGGCGCGAACTGGCGACGAAAGTCTTTCAGCATACGGCGCGCTACGACAGCCTGATCGCCGGCTACCTGGAACGACTCGACCCACGCGCCGGAAAGTTTCCGGCGGTGCTGTCGCTGCGCTATGACCGGGTCGATCTGCTGCGATACGGGGAGAATCCGCACCAGCAGGGCGCGTTCTATCGCGAGCCGGGGACGCGCGAGCCCTCCGTGTCGCGTGCGACCACCCTGCACGGCAAAGCCATGTCGTATAACAACTACCTCGACGCCAATGGGGCGTTGGAGCTGGTGAAGGAGTTCGCCGAGCCGGCCGCGGTGATCGTCAAGCATACCAATCCCTGCGGGGTCGCCCTCGGCGCGAGTGTGGCGGACGCCTATGTCCGGGCGCGTGCGACCGATCCGGTGTCTGCCTTCGGCGGCGTGATCGCGTTCAATCGCCCGGTGGACCTCGCGGCGGCCCAGGAGCTGACGTCCACGTTCATCGAGGTGGTGGTGGCCCCCGAGTACACGGCGGACGCCCTGACGGAGTTGAAGCGGAAGAAGGATCTCCGGCTGCTGCAGGTCGGACCGCTCACCTCGGGGCTGCGCGAGGGGCTGGACCTGAAAAAAATCGTCGGTGGCCTGATCGTGCAGGATCGCGATCTGGGCATGCTCAAGGATCTTCGGACCCTTCCCGTGCCGACCAAACGACGTCCCACCGACGAGGAATACGCCGCCTGTGCGTTCGCCTGGAAGGTATGCAAACACGTGAAGTCCAACGCCATCGTGTATGCGCGAGAGGGGCAGACGATCGGGATCGGCGCGGGGCAGATGAGCCGGGTTGACTCGGTCAGGCTCGCCAGCACGAAAGCGGTGCTGCCGGTGAAGGGCTGCGTGATGGCGTCGGATGCCTTCTTTCCCTTCCGGGACGGTCTTGACGCGGCGGCACAGGCCGGCATCACCGCGGTCATCCAGCCCGGCGGCTCGATCCGCGATCAGGAGGTCGTCACGGCTGCGGACGAGTATCAGATGGCGATGATTCTGACCGGCATGCGGCATTTCCGCCATTGATTGAGTGGGTGAACACGTCCCTTTCGTTGCGCCGGCCCCGCACGTGTGCGGTGGTTGGCGTCCCTCGCCGAACAGCCAGTGCGGGCGGGAGGCTCCTCAGTTCCTACCTGACTCTGAGAAGGGTTCTCGGTGAAAGTGTTGGTGATCGGCAGCGGAGGGCGCGAACATGCCCTCGTTTGGAAGATCGCGCAAAGCCCGCGCGTCTCGGCCCTGTTCTGCGCGCCGGGGAACGCTGGGATCGAGCGGGTGGCGCGCTGCGTCCCGATCGCCGTGGAGGACATTGCGAGGCTCCGAGCCTTCGTGACGGCGGAAGGCATTGACCTGACGGTCGTCGGACCGGAAGGGCCGCTGGCGCTGGGCATCGTGGACGAATTTCGCAAGGAGGACCTGAGGATTTTTGGCCCGACGCGCGGCGCGGCGCGTGTTGAATCCAGCAAAACGTTTGCGAAAGGTCTCATGGTCCGCCATCAGATTCCCACGGCTGCGGCTCAGAGTTTTGACGGGCTGACGGCCGCCCTGGCCTATCTGGAGCGTCATCCGCTGCCGGCCGTGGTGAAAGCCGATGGGTTGGCGCAAGGCAAGGGCGTCGTCGTGGCCACGACACGGGACCAAGCCTACGAGGCCGCGACTGCCATGCTTGAGAAACGAGCCTTCGGCGAGGCGGGGCGCCGTATCGTCGTCGAACAGTTCCTCGACGGAGAGGAGTTCACGGTCATGGCGTTCACGGACGGGAAGACGGTGCTCCCGATGGTGCCGGCTCAAGATCACAAGCGAGTCGGCGACGGGGACACGGGTCCCAACACCGGCGGGATGGGTGCCTATGCGCCGGCGCCGGTCGCAACCCCCGCGCTGCAACTGACGGTCATGCGAGACGTCCTCCAGCCCATCGTGCAGGCACTGTCCCGCTTGGGGAGCCCCTTCACGGGCGTGCTGTACGCCGGCCTCATGGTCGTGCGCGGGACGCCCTATGTCTTGGAGTTCAATGCCCGATTTGGAGACCCGGAGACCCAGGTGGTCCTCCCCCTGTTGAAGACCGATCTCATCGACGTGATGGAGGCCGTGATCGCGCACCGCTTGGACCAACTGACGTTGGAATGGCACGCGCACACCGCGGTGTGCGTCGTGCTGACTGCGGCCGGCTACCCGGGCGCCTACGCAACGGGCGCGCCGATTCGAGGCTTGTCTCAGGAGCCTTCGTCCGAGGACACCCTCATCTTTCACGCCGGAACGAAGCGACAGGGGAACGACGTCGTCACCGCAGGCGGCCGGGTCTTGGGAGTGACCGGCATGGGCCCCAGCCTGGCCGTCGCCAGAGAGCGCGCGTACCGAGTCGCACGTGCGATTGCCTTCGATGGCTGTCATCTCCGGTCGGACATCGCCACCCGCGCGCTCCAATCGGTCAGCTGAACGCAGAGGACACACCGGTGGAAAAGATCGATTCGGGAGCAGCAATGGCAACGATGCTGACCGTGCGCGGTGAGCCATCCGATCGGATGGCGGAGCACGTCGCGCAGCTCGTTCGCCGCGGCGGACTCGTGGCCATCCCCACCGAAAGTTTCTACGCGTTAGGGGCGGCCGCCTTGGACGCCGCGGCCGTCCGTCGCGTGCGCGCGATCAAGGGACGGGCCGATGGGAAACCGATCCTCGTGGTGATCTCGGATCGGGCCCAACTGGATCCGCTGGTGGCTGAGATCACGCCGGCCGCGTCTCTGTTGATCACACAGTTCTGGCCGGGACCACTGACGATTATTTTCCCGGCTTCCCCGCTGCTGCCCGACGTGCTGACCGCGGGAACCGGCACAGTGGGGGTCCGGCAGACCGCCGACGCGGTCCTGGTCCGGTTGCTCCGTCAGACGGGGCCGTTGACCGGTACCAGCGCCAACCGTTCAGGGCAGCCGCCGGCGCGATCGGCTGAGGAAGTGCAAGCGAGCCTGGGATCCGAGCTGGACATGATCGTGGATGCCGGCCCGACATCGGGTGGCCCGCCGTCCACCATCATTGACGCCGTGGGGCCGATCCGGCTCTTGCGGGAAGGCCCGATTTCCCGTCAACAGATCGCCGCAGTCCTGGCTCAGTCGGGCATGAGCTTGGTGTCATAATCATCTCGGTGCAGAAGAGGCGGAGGCGAAGACTCGTTAGACAGCAGGGCGATCGTTCCGGCACAGTCGTCTAACAGGGAGGGAAGGGCATGAGAAGGAAGCGGCTAGGCATGGTGCTGGGGTCGGTGATGTTGGCGGGGTCCATGGGGGTCGGGCTGAGTGGCTGTGATTACTGGCCGCCGGCGCTCCAAGCTCAGATCGAGCAACTGCGGGCTGAGTCGCAAGGCTTCGCGGCTGAGCGTGCGAAGTTTGAGAGTCAACTCGCGCAAACCGCCAGAATGAGGGATGAGCTGCAGGCCCGGGTCACTGAGCTCACGAATCAGAATCAGGCTCTCACCGGGAAGCTCACCGCGCTCGAGCAGGGCCTGGCAGCCGAGCGGGAGAAGGCCGCGAAGATGGGCAAACCGGCCGCAAAAGGCAGCGCAAAGGCCAAAGGCGGCAAGAAGCCTGTCGCCAAGAAGCGGCCGTAGCGCGTGATCACGACTTTTTGGGGGATGAAGGGGAGGACGAGCCGGAGGGAGTAGCTGCGGTCGCCGGCGCGGGTCCGGGGCTGGACCCGGTCCCGGCAGGCGTCCCCGCTGATCCGGTCGCTGCGGGAGCGGGCGCGTCGCCCGGTTTGGCGGAATCAGCTCCTTTCTGGCCGTCGGCGGGTTTGTCCGCCGACTCCGCTTGCGCCGGCGGCTTGAGCTTGTCGGAGTAATCGGTCACATACCAGCCGCCCCCCTTGAACATGATGGCGGAGGGCGAGATCAGTTTGGTCACCGTCTTTCCACACCGGACGCAAGCCGACACCGGCGCATCGCTCATCTTTTGTCTCACCTCAAACCGGTGCTGGCAACTGGGACACAGGTATTCGTAAATCGGCACGTGCGACCTCTCAGGCCAACTTGTCGAGCGCGGCGTTCATCCGATCCACGCCTCGCCTGATCGCCTCCTCGCTTGTCGCGTAGGACAGCCGGAGGTGAGCGGGGCTTCCGAACGGCTCACCCGGCACGACCGCGACCCGCGCATCCTTCAGGAAATAATCGGCGAGGTCCGCGGCGGTGGAGATCTTGCCGCGATCACTCCGCCGACCGAACACGCCGGCCACGTTCGGGAAAGCGTAGAAGGCTCCCGCCGGCATGCGGCAACTGATTCCCGGCATCTCGTTCAGCCGCTCGACGATCAGCCGACGTCGACGATCGAATTCCGCCACCATCTGCCGGGTGAATGCGTCGCCGCCCCGGAGCGCGGCGACGGCAGCTTTCTGCGAGATCGAGGACGGATTCGACGTGCTCTGGCTTTGAATGTTGGCCATGGCCGTGATGAGCTCTTTCGGCCCCGCGGCATACCCGATCCGCCACCCGGTCATCGCATACGCTTTCGACACCCCGTTCACGACCACGGTGCGCGCGGCCACGTCCGGCCCCAACGCCGCGATACTGATGTGACGGGCGCCGTCGTAGATGATTTTCTCGTAGATCTCGTCGGAGACCACGATCAGGCCGTGCCGCAGCGCCACCTCCGCGATCGCTTCGAGCGTGGCGCGATCGTAGATCGCACCGGTGGGATTACACGGACTATTCACGATGATGGCCTTGGTCCGCGGTGTGACACAGGATTCCAGCTTGGCCCGGTCGACCGCGTACCCCTCCGCCTCCCGCGTCTCCAGGAGTACCGGCGTGGCATCGTTGAGCAGGACCTGGTCTCGGTACGACACCCAGAACGGGGTGGGGATGATCACTTCATCGCCAGCTTCCAACAGGGCCTCGGCCACGTTGTATAACGAGTGCTTGGCGCCGCAGGAGACGAGAACCTGCGAGAGGTCATACCGCAGCCCCTGCTCGGCCTCCAGTTTCTCTGCGATCGCGCGTTTCAGCTCGTCAATGCCGGAGGAAGCGGTGTACTTGGTAAAGCCGCTCCGGATCGCCGCTTCCGCCTCAGCTTTCACCAGATCCGGCGTATCAAAATCCGGCTCCCCCGACGCGAAATCGACCACGTCGATCCCCTGCGCAATCAACGCCTTGGCCGTGGCCATGAGGCTGAGGGTCGGGGAGGGGACAATCCGCCCCGCGCGGGCTGCCAGTTTCATGGGTGGTGCCTCCGCAGCCGCTGGTGCAGGCGTTTCGCCACCTCGGGATGGACAAAATCTTTCACGGGGCCTCCCAGGCTGGCGACCTCCTTGATGATGCTGGAGGTGAGATAGGAATACTCTTCTCTCGGCATGAAGAAGACCGATTCGACCGTTTGGTCCAGCCTCCGATTGATGAGGGCCATTTGGAATTCGTGCTCGAAGTCGGAGATAGCCCGCAGTCCCCGGATCACCGCCCGCGCGCCGCGCTGCCTGACGTACTGCACCAGGAGCCCCTCAAAGGGCTCGACCTCCACCTGCGCCAGGTCCTTGGTGGCCAGCTTCACCATCTCCACGCGCTCCGCCAAGTCAAACAGGGGGCTCTTGCCGAGGTTGGGCGCGACGGCAACGATCACCTTGTCGAAGACCCGGAGGCTCCGGGTGATGATATCGGTATGACCGTGGGTGATGGGATCGAACGTGCCGGGGTACACCCCTATGTTCATGGGGAGGGGGTCCCCTTCACGTTGACCCCGAACACCGACAGGGTGGTGTCGCCATAGCCATATTCGCGCACGAGGGTCAGACGGCCAACCTGGGAGGGAAGTGGCAGTTTGGTGAACCGTTCGAGGATCACGGTCGATTCGGTCGTTATGATAGCAGCTTGATCCAGCGATGGCAACAATGTCGCCCCGGTGCCGGTGTGGTAGGGCGGGTCCGCAAACACAATATCATAAGGACCCCCCACCGGCTCCAGCCGTCGGAGGAAGACGCCTGCACGACAGGCCTGAATGTCCGCCGATCCTCCCAGCCCACACCGCTCCAGGTTGGCGCGTAGGACACGGAGGGCGGTCGGGTTCGATTCGACGAAGGTGACCCACCGGGCGCCACGGCTGAGCGCCTCGATCCCGATCGCCCCGGTTCCCGCGTAGAGATCCAGGAACCGCGCTCCCTCGACTCGGGGTCCCAGGATGGCAAACAATGCCTCCTTGACACGATCCGCGGTCGGACGCAAGCCAGCCCCTTTGGGTCCCGCAAGCCGACGTCCCTTCTGAAGCCCGGCAATGACGCGCATCGCGCCTCCCCTCACGCGCACAGTGGCTGGACTGTACCATACCGTTTTTTTGACGGTCAAGGTGGAGGAGGCTCGACGCGAGGGGTGACGATTCACTGCCCCGGCAGCGCTCCTGCGGGCGGACCGGACGCCCCTGGCCGGCCGTTGTAACAGCTTTGACGGGTCCGGAATTGGTAGGTATAATGCTCCCCCCTCATCGGCCTGGTCCTGTGAGGGGGGGTGACTGCAAGGGGAACGACGCAGCGCCCTGGATCCGACCGGATGAGAGGACTAGCGAGCGGTGACCGTCTGGGCGTCAGGGGACGCGAGGCTCTTCCGCCTGTTCATCGCAATCGTTCGATCGATGATCGAGCCACAGTTAATACACTTCCAGGCGTAGAAGATGAGGAAAAAGTCGGAGAACCTCTCCAACATCATCAAGCCCTTGCACTTCGGACATTCCATGACTTCCTCCTGGGTGTCAGCCATATATAAACTCCGGTTCTGGGAGGAAGCAATTCCCGGACCATAGGGGTCATTTGCGTCATTTCAACAGGTTACACATTCGCATGGCGAGGAGAACTCGCACAGGGCTGCGCAGGGGCTTCCAAAAACCGTCACCGTTCTGAGCGCTTCTGGACACAGAGGGCCATCTTGCCCAAGCAAGCCAAAGGAGGCGGCATCCATCGCTGGCCAGAGAGCGAGCGTCCTCGGGAACGGCTCTTCCGCGATGGGCCGGAGGCCCTGTCGGATGCGCAACTGCTGGCCATCCTGCTGCGCGTGGGTCGCCCGCAGGCCTCCGCGGTCCAGGTGGCCATGGAGCTCCTTCATCATCTGGACGGTCTCCACGGGATCGCCAACCGTGGACTGGGCGAACTCTGTGGAGTGCGGGGCGTCGGACTCGCCAAGGCGGCTCAACTGAAAGCGGCCCTCGAGCTCGGAAAGCGCGCCCTGACCACCCCGCTGTCGACGGGAACACGCATCGGGTCCAGTCGTGATCTGTTTGACTATTACTACCCGCGGTTGCGTGACCTCCGTCACGAAGTGTTTAAGATCATCTTGCTGGACGCGAAGCACGCCATCATCCGTGACGCCACCGTGTCGGAGGGGAGTCTGACCCTCAGCATCGTCCACCCCCGCGAGGTCTTCAACCTGGCCGTGCGCGAGTCAGCGGCCGCCGTGATCTTCCTGCACAACCATCCAAGCGGAGATCCCCAGCCGAGCAGTGAAGACCGGGCGTTGACCGCCCGATTGGTGGCGGCCGGGGAGGTCCTGGGGATTGGCGTCCTGGACCATCTGATCGTGGGAGACGGCCGCTATATCAGTTTTGCAGACCGGGGATGGCTGGACCCTGACCGCCGTGCCGCCTCGTGTCCGACCGAGGAGACCGGGGAGAGGATCCGGACCGCGTCGACCAGGGCTCCCCGCGCGGGTCACGCTCGGTCGAAAAAAGGCTGAGGGCGCAGCGGCCATTCGACCGAGCGGTGATTTGCCCGGTCGGTCGCGTTTTGGTATAAGCAACGAGCACCGGGGAGGACACCAGAGACCATGGCGTTCGCACGACGTGGCAGGCTGGCTGCCAGCGGGACGCTGGTGCTGTGCGGTCTCTTCATGAGCGGCTCGCTGTTCCACGGAAGGCTGGCCGCCGCAGAGCGCGCCCCGGATTCCCTGCCACCGCTCGGAAAAGGCGTGTTCCTGGTGGCCAGTCCCAATCTGAGCGATCCGAATTTCCGGCAGACGGTGGTGCTGATTTGCGAGTACGGTCCCGAGGGGACGCTCGGCCTGATCGTCAATCGGCCTACCGAATTTCTCCTCTCCGAGGCGTTGCCGAAGCTACCCGTGCTCAAGGGCACGTCGTACGTCCTCTTCCTGGGTGGACCAGTTCAACCGACCGGCATCCTCATGTTGTTTCGCGTCGGCGAGAAGCCGGCTGATACGCGACAAGTGTTGCAAGGGGTCTACCTGGGTGGAAACATGGAGACGCTGGAACGCGTCATCACGCAGCCCAAGCCGATTGAGACCTTCCGCGCCTATGCGGGGTACGCCGGCTGGGCCCCGGGCCAGCTCGAGTTCGAGATGGCGATAGGATCCTGGGCCACGGTGCAGGCCGACCCGGCCAGTATCTTTGAGAAAGACACGGTCAGTCTGTGGTCCGACATGCTCAAGGGGCTGAGTGCCCCGCGCGTGATCCATTCACGCCAGATCCGTGACGAATGGACCAGTCAGATCCTGCCTTCAGAGACCGGGGTCGGGCCATCATGAGGTGGAATCCATGAAACAGCCGAGAACGGAAACGATCCGGAACATTGCCCTCGTGTCCTATACGGGAGCGGGGAAAACCTCGCTGAGCGAAGCGCTCCTCTACACCGCTGGCGCCATCCCGGCCATGGGATCGGTGACGAGCGGGAACACGGTGTCTGATTCTGAGCCTGAAGAGATTCATCGCAAGATTTCCGTCAGCGCAGCCGTGCTGCACTGTGACTGGAAGGAGACCACGCTCAATCTGGTGGACACGCCCGGGGCGCTCAGCTTTCTGGGTGAGACCCAGACCGCCCTTCGCGCGGTGGATGGAGTCGTGATCGTTCTTGGTGCGTCCTCGGGAGTCAGGACCGAGCTGGAGAAGATCTGGAATACCATCAAAGAATTGAGACTGCCCTGCCTCCTGTTCGTGAACGAGCTGGACAAGGAACGGACCGCGTGGGAGCCGGTGCTCGAAGGGTGTGAGAAGGCGCTCGGGCTCAAAGGTCTGCCGGTCTCCATCCCGATCGGACGGGAGTCACAGCTCGACGGTGTCGTGGACCTGGTCGGGCAGGTGGCCTACCGGCCTGCCAGGGAGGCGAACAAGGTCTTGCAAGCCTCCATCCCCGCAGAGCTGACAGGCCCTGCCGCCGAGGCCCGGAAGAAGCTGGTGGAGGGCGTCGCCGAAACGGATGATCAACTGGTGGAGAAATATTTAGCGGACGGCGACCTGTCGAGAGACGACATCATGCAGGGGCTGAAAGCAGGTGCCTTGGCGAGGTCAGTGGTCCCGGTGCTCTGCGGCTCAGCCACCCGCAATATCGGCACCTCGGCGCTGCTGGACGCCCTGATCGCCTATCTGCCGTCGCCGCGGGACGCGGCGACGATCTCCCCCCTGGCAGGGGTGCACCCGCACACCGGTGATCCGGTCACGCGGCAACCCAGTCCGTCCGACCCGTTCTCCGGGTACGTGTTCAAAACCATCATCGATCCCTTCATGGGCCGTCTCACCTACGTCCGAGTCCTGTCGGGAACCCTGCAGGCTGATTCGGGTTTCTCTAACTCGACCAGGAAGCTCAAGGAGAAGGGGGGGCATCTGTTCCATATCCTGGGCAAGAAATACACCCAGGTGCCGACCCTGTGTGCCGGCGAAGTGGCCGCCATCGGGAAACTCAAGGACACGCAGACCGGCGATACGATCTGCGACGACCACTCGCCGATCCTCTATCCGGGCCTCCAACTGGCCAAACCGGTCATGTCCTTCGCGCTGGAGCCGAAGTCCAAAGCCGACGTCGAGAAGGTCAGCTTGGGCTTGCATAAGCTGGTTGAAGAGGATCCCACCCTGGAGTTCGTCCGCAACCAGGAGACGAAGGAGATGATTCTGAGCGGCATGGGACAGCTGCACGTGGATGTCACCTTTGAGAAGCTGCGTCGCAAGTACGGGGCCGAGGTCACCATCCATACGCCGAAGGTTCCATATAAGGAGACCATCCGGAAGATGGCACAAGCGCAAGGGAAGTACAAAAAACAGACGGGCGGACACGGGCAATACGGAGATTGCTGGCTCCAGCTCGATCCGTTGCCCCGGGGAGCGGGGTTTACGTTCGAAAACAAGGTCGTGGGCGGCGCCATCCCGCGGAATTTTATCCCCGCCGTGGAAAAGGGGGTGGTGGAGGCGCTGCACGAGGGCAGTCTGGCCGGGTTTCCCGTCGTCGACCTGCGTGTCACGGTCTATGACGGGTCCTACCATACGGTGGACTCTTCAGAAATGTCCTTCAAGATCGCCGCCTCGTTGGGGTTCAAGAAAGCGATGGAAACGGCTCATCCGGTCTTGCTGGAGCCGGTGATGAGTGTGGAAGTCACGACGCCGGATGAGTTCGTTGGCGCGGTGATCGGGGATCTGAATTCCCGGCGAGGACGGATTCTCGGTGTGACCGCGAAAGGCAGCGCCCAGTCCATCAAGGCGGTGGTGCCGCTGGCCGAAATGTTGAAATACACTCCGTCGTTAAACTCGCTCACGGGCGGGCGTGGTACCTACGTCATGGAATTCTCCACCTATGAGGAGGTGCCACGGGAGCACGCGACGCGGGTCATCGAAGAACACAAGACCGCCAAACAAGCGGTGGCGCAGTGAGCCCGCCGTTACTTCTCCGTGGTTTTCAGGACCACATAAAAGGCGCGGTTCTCCCTGAGCACGCGAAGCAGGATGGTCTCGCCCCGCTTCACCCGTGAGACCGCCGCCGTAAACTCGCTGACCGACGAGACCTCACTGCGGTTCACCTCTTTGATCAAGTCACCTTCCCGCAGCCCTTCCGCCTGGGCGATGCTGCCCTGGTCCACCTTGGCGATGAGCACCCCCTTGGCATCCTTCAGCTTGAACTTCTCGGCCAGCTCGACGCTCAGATTCTGGACATCGATCCCCAGCTTGACCTCCGACCGTGAGGGCGGAACCGACGCCACGATGGCGTTCTCGCGCCGCTCGCTCAACGCCACCGACAGGACCTGGCGCTTCCCGTCCCGCACCACCTCGATGTTGGTGGTCGCGCCGGGCTCCAACCCCGCGATCAGGCGGGACAAGAGGTTGGGGCTATCGACCGTTTTCCCATCCAGCTTCGTAATGATGTCACCGGCCTTGATACCGGCTCGGGCCGCGGGATCGTTCTCGAACACCTCGTTCACCAAGACCCCCTCACCCTCGGTGACGCCGAACTTGGTGCCTAGATCAGCCGTCACCGGCTGAATGCCGACACCCAGCCACCCTCGGACGACCTTCCCGCGGGCCTGCAATTGCTGGATGACCTGCTTGGCCATGTTCGACGGGATGGCAAAGCCGATCCCCTGCGCGAAGTTGATGATCGCGGTGTTGATCCCGATGATTTGGCCCTGCATGTTGAACAGCGGCCCGCCGGAATTGCCCGGATTAATCGACGCGTCCGTCTGGATGAAATTCTCATAGCGCGACAGGTTCATGTTCTCCCGACCGATCCCGCTGACCACCCCGAGCGTCACGGTCCGCTCAAGGCCGAACGGGTTGCCCACCGCCAGCACCCACTGGCCGACTTTCACCGTCCCCGAGTCCCCGAAGCTCGCGTGGGGGAGGCTTCGATCGGTCGCGATTTTCAACAACGCGACGTCCGTATCGGGGTCCTTGCCGATGACTTGTGCGATGAACTTGGTCTTGTCCGACAGACGCACCTCGACCTCATTGGCCTCGCCCACGACATGGTTGTTCGTGACGATATGCCCCTGCGGATCGATAATGACCCCGGAGCCGGAGCCAGGGGCATTGGGGGTCCGTTCGCGAGGCGCGTCCGTGGGCCGGCCGGGCCCCTGGATGGGGAACACGCTGACGACCGTGGGCTTGACCCGCTCCGCCAGCTCCGTGATGACCGACTGGACTTCTTCCAGCAAACGGAGCCCCCCCGGGTCCGCAGATTCCGACACGCCCACGGAGGAGATCGGGAACGGGCAGAACAACCACACCGCAACCCCCACGAAGACCAGCGCGGCTCGTGCTCCGATGCTCATAGAACCTTCTCCCTCCCCAGGCTCCCGGAGGTGCTGCCTCCGGAACCAGTCACCACGGACCGGGCCGTTGCCGGTCATGCGGACGCGCGTTGCGGCACGATGAACTGCGACACCACCGTCTTCAGTTCCGCCCGCGGGCCGACCAGGATCACGATGTCACCGGCACGCAGGACCAGCTGCTGGTTCACGGCCAAGAAGGACGGACCTCGCAAGACCGCCACCACCCGGGTGGCCGGCGGGAGGGCCAGTTGGCTGACCGGCAGGCCGACGACCGAAGACCCCTGGGCTACCGAGATCCGCTCGAGCGTGGCGGCACGGACGGTCAGGTCCTGCTGAATCCTCAGCAGGTCCTCCCGCAACGTGTCCGCCTCAAGCTCCCGCACCAGCGCATCAATCTGCGTGAGTTCCTTCTTGAGCGTCCGCACCCGGGAGGCGGCCTCTGCCACCTGCGCCTCTGCTCCTTGTCGGTCACTGTCGCGCGCAGGGAGCCCACTCGCCTGAGCCAGGAGAATCGAGAGATATGCGCCCAGTTCTTGAAGAATGGACTCTCTCTGGTCAGACAGGGAGGCAGCCTGCCAGTGAAGTTTCAGGGTCTGCCCTTTGCGGTTCACACGCTCCGAGAGTCCGATGATGATCTCGCGTACCGTGTCGAGGTTGATGGAAACCTCTTTGCGGATTCTTTGTACAAACTCGGCGGTCATAGAGTGGGCCAGGCCTGTCACGTGATTGAAGTCAATGTCGGATAAGACCTATTATGTCAACTAATGCCCTTCACCTGCTTCCACCGTCCCCTTGACGTTTATAGCCCTCACCCTCCCAAAAAGCAATCTCAAGCCCTCCTCACACTTCCCATTATATTAGCATGTCAACATTCGACGCTTTCCTCGACACACTATCCGTTCCCGGCTAGGATGATTCCAATACACCATCACGAAGCGACTCACCCCTCTGATGAACTGGAAGACGAACTGGACCCAACGGCTCACGAAAAGCACCCCTGCCTTGCTGCTCCTCTTCGTCGGGCTGGCCTTCACCAATCCATCCCTCACCAGGCTCCACGCCTCCATCTTGATTCCCCGAGCAGACCAGCTCGCGAGAGAGTGGGCCGAGGCCGACCGCCGCACCATCGAACAGGAGGCCGCGCGGGCGACGGCTAACTATACCGGGAACCGGACCGAGACCCCCGACCTGACCGCCCTCAGCCTGCTGAAAACCGTCCCCTATCTGCCCAGCTATCTGGACAGGACCAAGGAGACCGAGGGACAACCCTTTCTCGAGCGTCTCGCTTTGTGGAAGCACCGGGCCCTGCTGCGCGTGGGCGAGGCGCATGACGCGACGGTGCAAGCCCTCCTCGCGAAGCTCGCCGGGCATACGACCCGGACGTCCTATGGCCTGCTCTCCATCTTCTCGACCTGCTACGAGGGGAACGCACGACGCTATGTCGCGCTGGCCGGTCTGTTTGTCGAACTCGCCGAGGAGCCGTGTGCGCCGGGAGGGAGCCACTGAGCGAACAGGACCTCCGATCGAGGTCTACCGTCCGATCCTGGGTTCGATCCCCTGCCAAAGACGCAGGACATTGTCCTTATGCCGCAGGACGATCATCGCCGCCACGACCAGCGAGAAGACCTGGAACATCCCACTCCGCTCCAGCAGCACGGCGCACAGCGGAAGCGCCGCGAACGCCGCCAGCGCCGCGCCGGACGAATAGCGCCACACGGCGGCCGTGACGACCCACACGAGCAGCATCACCCCTCCGATCGCCGGGTCCACCCCGGCGACCGCGCCGAGGGCGGTGGCGACTCCCTTGCCCCCTCGAAAGCCGAGAAAAATGGAATGCACATGGCCGACGATCGGACACAAGGCCACCAGCAGGATCCAGGCTTCCTGGTCCAGGCTCTGACTCGCGACCCAGCCGACCAGCCAGCCTTTCCCCGCATCCCCGGCCAGGGTCAGCAGTCCCGCCTTCGTGCCTGAGACCCGCAAGACATTGGTGAAGCCGATGTTGCGACTCCCGGCGGTCCGGGGATCCACGGTGCCCAGACACTTGGCGACGACCACCCCGAAGGGGACGGAGCCGAGCAGGTAGCCCCCGGCGGCCATCGCGGCCGGCAGCCAATCACTGAGCACCATAAGGGAGATCCCGGCGCCGCGCGGAGGCTACAGCTCCTTGAGCGCCACCTGTCGCCAAAAGCTGAGGAGGTACCGGCCGCCTGAAATGAGCGCCAACGCCAACGCCGCATACAGCACCACCGTGCCCACGAGGTGGAGATTCCACGCCGCTGGCACAATCCCGTCTTCGAGGATGAGCAGGACGATCGCGACCACTTGCGCGACCATCTTGTACTTGCCGATCGTCTCCGCCGACAGGACGATGCCCTGCGAGGCGGCGATGGCGCGCACCCCCGTGACCGCGACTTCCCGCGCGATGATGAGAATGGCCACCACCGCGGCCACTCGTTGAAACTGCACGAGGAGGATCAGTCCGGACAGGACCAGCAGCTTGTCCGCGATCGGGTCGAGCAGCCGCCCCAGCTTGGTCACCTGCGACCGCCGGCGGGCGAGATACCCATCCAACAGGTCGGTCACGGCGGCGATCACGAACACCACCGCGGCCGCCAGCGACCGACCCGGGGTCGGGGTCCAGAAGAGCAGGACAAAGACGGGGATCAACAAGATTCGGGAGAGCGTCAAGAGGTTGGGGAGATTCACGTTCGTGTCCCGGGCCTCCCACCCTGCCGCGATCGGTCCCATCTGCTTCACGCCCTCCGTGACCCGCATCCCCCCCGCGCCTTTCAGGCCGACCCCTCGTTCGGGAGATCAGACCACCCCGCTTTTCAGCAAATCATGCATGTGGATCACGCCGACCATCCGCCCCTGCTCATCGAGCACCACGAGTGAGGTAATGGAAAACTGTTCCATGATTTGAACGGCGCGGGCCGCCAGATCATCCGGGCCGATGGTCTTCGGTTTCTTGCTGGCCAGGTCTCTCGCCCGCGCCGTGGCCACATTGATCCCCTTTTCCAGAGCGCGCCGCAGATCGCCGTCCGTCACCACGCCCTGGAGCCGGCCTTGCGCGTTCACCACCGTGGTCATGCCGAGTTTCTTCGCGGTCATTTCCAGGATCGCGTCCCGGGCTGAGGCGCGCGGGTCCACGCGAGGAATGGCCTCTCCCTGATGCATGAGATCCCGCACTTTCAGCAGGAGCCGACGGCCCAGGATGCCGCCAGGATGAAACTGCGCGAAGTCTTCTTCCTTCAATCCGCGCTTTTCGAGCAGCGCGATCGCGAGGGCGTCGCCCATGGCGAGCGCGGCCGTAGTGCTGGCGGTGGGGGCGAGTCCCATCGGACAGGCTTCCTCCTTCACCGACACATCCAAGACCACTTCGCTGTTCTTCGCCAGCGTGGACTGCATCCGCCCGGTCAACGCGATCACGGGAATACTCAACCGTTTCACGAACGGGAGCAGCTTGAGCACTTCTTCGGTCTCGCCGCTGTTGGAGATCGCGATGAACACATCGCGGCGCGCCAGCATGCCCAGATCCCCGTGTACCCCCTCGGCCGGATGCACGAAAAACGCGGGCGTCCCGGTGCTGGCGAGGGTCGCGGCGATTTTTTGACCGATGAGGCCGGATTTCCCCATCCCCGACACCACCACCTTGCCGGTACAGCGGAACAGCAGATCCACCGCGTCGGTAAACCGATGATCGAGCCGATCGACCAGCCCGGCGATGGCCCGCGCCTCGATTTCCAGGACACGCTTCCCCTGCGGGATGCTCATAGGCCGGCCTCGGCTCCTTTCCCCGCCGCTCGGCAGATCTGCAGCAGCCGCTCCAGCAGCGGCTTCAGGTGATGGAGGGGGACCATGTTGGGACCGTCGGACAAGGCCCTGTCCGGATCCGGGTGCACCTCCATGAAGAAGCCGTCACAGCCTGCCGCCGCCGCGGCCGAGGCCAGCGGCGTGACGAACTCGCGCTGGCCTGCCGACCGGGTCCCCGCCCCGCCCGGCAACTGCACGCTGTGGGTGGCGTCGAACACGACCGGGTATCCCAAGCTCCGCATGATCGGCAGCGCGCGCATGTCCACCACGAGGTTGTTGTACCCGAACGACGACCCTCGCTCGGTCAACAGGATGCGCGAGGCGCCGCTCTCCTCCAGTTTCTTCACGACGTTCCCCATTTCCCACGGCGAGAGGAACTGCCCCTTTTTCACGTTCACCACTCGCCCGGTCTTGGCCGCCGCGACCAGCAGATCGGTCTGGCGACAGAGAAAGGCCGGAATTTGCAGGATGTCTGCGGCCTCGGCAGCCTGCGCGGCCTCCTCCGCAGTGTGAATATCGGTCAGCACCGGCACGCCCACCTGCTCTCGGACCTTGCGCAGCACCGCGAGGCCCGAGCGAATGCCCGGCCCGCGAAAGGAGCTGATCGAGCTGCGGTTCGCCTTATCGTAGGACGACTTGAACACGTAGGGAAAGCCGAGCGCGCGCGTGATCTCGGCGATGCGCTCAGCGGTCTCCAGCACGATCCGCTCGCTCTCGATCACACACGGACCCGCGATCAGGAAATGCGGATGGGATGCGCCGACTTTGAACGCACCGAGGTCAATCTCGCGTGGCATGCCCGATTCCTTCGTGCTTCGATTCGCCCGCATGATTACCTCTTCACATGAGAAGATTCAACAAAGCATGCTCACTCAGCACGAAGTCCTGAGGGAATGAATTCGTCATTTCAAGCAAGGTCGAAGGATGACGAATTCATGACTCGAAGGACTTCGGCGACGCCCGTCTGGACCCCTTATTGCCCACATTTTCTCCGCAAGGCCGCCCCAATAAAGGCGCTGAAGAGCGGATGGGGGCGATGGGGACGTGAATTAAACTCGGGATGAAACTGGGTGGCGACAAACCACGGGTGACCCCGCAACTCGACGATCTCCACCAGTCGTTCATCCGGCGACAGTCCGCTCAGGACCAGCCCATGCGCCGTCAGGGTCTCCCGATAGGCATTGTTGAACTCATACCGATGACGATGGCGTTCCTTCACTTCCAACACCCCGTAGGCCTTATGCGCCACGCTCCCCTCGAGAATGCGGCAGGGGTACGCGCCCAGCCGCATGGTGCCCCCCATCTCACGGACCGCCCGCTGATCCGCCATCAGATCGATGACCGGATGCGGGGTCTGGGGGTCGAATTCGGAACTGTTGGCCCCCGGCAATCCGGCCACGTGCCTGGCCAGCTCGATCACGGCACACTGCATCCCCAAGCACAAGCCGAAAAACGGAATGCCGGCTTCCCGCGCATAACGGATGGCCTCGATCTTTCCTTCAATCCCCCGGGTCCCGAACCCGCCTGGGATCAGGATCCCGTCCGCATCCCGCAGGACTTGTTCGGTTCCCCGCCGTTCGATCTCTTCCGACTCGATCCAGTGAACCGTCACGCGGGTCTCATGGTCGATGCCGCCGTGCACCAACGCTTCGCCAAGGCTCTTGTAGGATTCTTTCAGCCCGACGTATTTCCCCACCAACGCCACCGAGACCTCGTGCTTGGGGTGCTTGATCTTCTGCACGATCGCGTCCCATTCGCGGAGATTGGGGGGGCTGGCCTCCAGCCGGAGCGAGCGAACGATCAACTCGTCCAGACCTTCCTTGTGGAACACGATCGGAACCTCGTACACGGTTTCCACATCCTTGGCCGTGACGACAGCGCCCTTCTCCACGTTACAAAACAGCGCGATCTTCTCCTTCAAGTCGGGCGGCAGATAGCGGTCGGTGCGGCACAAGAGGATGTTCGGCTGAATGCCGATCTCCCGCAGTTTGTTCACGGAGTGCTGCGTGGGCTTCGTCTTTAACTCACCGGCCGCCCCAATGTACGGCACCAGCGTCAAGTGCACGTACAGGACGTTTTCCCGGCCGACGTCGTACGGCATCTGCCGGATCGCCTCCAGGAACGGCAGGCTTTCGATGTCCCCGACCGTTCCGCCGATCTCGACGATCGCCACGTCGTTCCCTCTGCCCACCTCCAGGATGGACCGCTTGATCTCGTCGGTGATATGGGGCACAACCTGCACCGTCCCGCCCAGGTAATCGCCGCGGCGCTCCTTCGTGATCACCGCGTGATAGATCCGACCGGTCGTGTAGTTGTTCTCCTTCGTCAGCGTCAATGAGGTGAACCGCTCGTAATGGCCGAGATCCAGGTCCGTTTCCGCGCCGTCCTCGGTGACGAAGACTTCCCCGTGCTGATAGGGGTTCATCGTGCCCGGATCGACATTAATGTAGGGATCCAGCTTGAGGAAGGTGATCTTGAGTCCGCGGCTTTCCAGGAGGGTCCCGATGGAGGCCGAGGCCAGTCCTTTACCCAGCGACGACACCACCCCGCCGGTCACGAAGATGTACTTGCTCATCGTTCAGGCCTTTCCGCCGACCTCAACCTTCGCGGCGTCCTTTCCCCGGCGCGCAAGCCGCTGCAAGACCGCCGCCCCCGTGTCGAGATCCTCCCGGGTATCGATCCTGAGTGACGCATGGTCGGTTTCCCACACGCGGATGCGAATGCCGTGCTCCAGCGCCCGGAGCTGTTCCAGTTGTTCGGCCTCTTCGAGGGGCCCGGTGGGCAATTCCGCCAGCCGCAACAAGGTCTCGCGTGTGTAGATGTACATGCCGAGGTGCATGTACGGCAACCCGGTCTCTCGTCCACCGGCCTGGTGGTCCCGTCGGTGAGGAATGGGCTCGCGCGAAAAATAGAGCGCGTCACCGGCGCGGTCCGTCACGACCTTCACGACGGCCGGATTCCGCACGTCGTCCGGCGAGGTCAGTCTGCGCTTCAGCGTGCCCATGCCCGCCCCGCTCTCCAGAAACGGCGTGACCAAGTCGGCAATCAGCTCCGCGTGGAGGGGAATCTCGTCACCTTGGAGATTCACCAGTGTCTGGCCCTCGACCTGTCGCGCCACCGCTGCCACCCGATCGGTCCCGGTCCGGAACGGCCCGGTGGTCATGACGACCGTTCCACCAAACCCCTTCACCGCCTCGGCGATGCGAGGATCGTCGGTGGCGACCAGCACCCGGCCGACGCCCCGCGAGGCCCGCGCGTGCTCGTAGACGTGCTGGATGAGCGGCTTGCCCAGCAGCATGGCCAGGGGCTTCCCCGGGAACCGCGACGACCCGAACCGCGCCGGAATCACAACCGTGACGGAGGCACTGCGACTAGGCATGCGTCAGCGCCTCCGAGAGCTGGCGCGCGGTCACCGTGGCGGTGCCGACCACCCCGACCACGATCCCGGCTGCGTGATTCGCGAGCACCGCCCCGTCCCGGATGGAGGCCCCGGTCGCCAGGGCAAGCGCCAGGGTGCCCACCACCGTGTCGCCGGCCCCGGTGACATCGTACACCTCACGCGCCACCGTCGGAATGTGCCATCTGGACCCATCGGATTCAAACAGGCTCATGCCCTTTTCCCCACGGGTGACCAGGACCGACTGGCAGCTCAACCGCTGTCGGATGATCTCGCCGGCTTCCTCGACGGCTTGGTCATCGTCCGCGTGCACGCCGGCGGCCTGCACGGCCTCCAGGTGGTTGGGCGTCACGACGGTGACCCCTTTATAATAGGGAAAATGCTCCACTTTGGGATCCACGATAATCGGAATGCGCCGGAGCGCAGCCAGGCGGATGAGCCCCGCCATCAGCGCCGCAGTGACGACGCCTTTGGCATAATCCGAGACGACCAGGCAGGAGATCTCCCGCAATCGCGACTCGACGTAGCGAAGAATGCGTTGCTGGAGCGCGGCGTTGATTTCCGCCCGGCGCTCCATGTCGAACCTGACCACTTGCTGATGGTGTGCGATGATGCGCGTCTTCCTGGTGGTGGGCCGATCCGGGTCGATGACCACGCCTCCCCGTCCCTGCCGACGCACCCCCAACTCCTTCAACAACCGCCGCCCGCCCTCATCCGCCCCCACGACCCCGCAGATGTCCGCCCGTCCCCCGAGGGAATGGATATTATTGTAGACATTGGCCGCGCCCCCGAGCTGCAGCGACTCGGAATCGACCAGGACCACGGGGACCGGGGCCTCGGGAGAGATGCGGCTCACCTTGCCCCAGATGTAATGATCCAGGATCAGATCACCCACGACCAGGACGCTCGCCTGGGGAAATCGCTCGAGATGTCGCTGCAACGACTGCAGCGGGGCGCGCGGCAGGCGCGTCGCGTCACCAGCCCGCTCCTTCGTGGACCCGTTGCGCCCTACTGAATGGCCTTGCCGAGTCGATCCCATCGCACCCACCCTCGCCAGTCCCCCTGCCCGCTCCACGACCAGTAAATCCGGAAGGCCTTTCCCCTGATCTTCTCGGCGCTGACGTACCCCCAAAATCGGCTGTCGAGACTCTGATCCCGGTTGTCACCCATCACAAAGAACATCCCTGCGGGGATGGTGACCGGACCAAAGTTATCCCGCGGGTTGATCGCGCCGTCAATGACCCCGGGGTCCACCCGTTGCGTATACCCGCGATCATCGAGCGGCGCCCCGTTCACGAAGACCGCCTTGTTACGGATTTCGACGGTATCGCCGGGCAGGCCCACCACGCGCTTGATGAAATCCTTGTCCTCGTCTTCAGGATACCGGAACACAATGATGTCCCCCCGCTGAGGCTGGCCGAACGACATCAGCGTTCTGGAGGTATAGCAGGTCACGGGCGGAAAGCCCATGCTGAACCGGCAAGCCCCCGGCCACTGCAGCCCATAGGAGAGTTTACTGACCAGGATATGATCCCCGATCAGCAGCGTCGGAATCATCGACCCCGATGGAATCTTGAAGGCCTGAACCACGAAGATTCGGATCGCGAAGGCCAGCAGCATGGCCACGACGATCGCTTCCGCGTATTCGCGGAGAACTGATTTTCGACGAGCGACCGGGACCGCCAGGGACTCCGAGGTCGGCGGCGAGACGGCGTCCGCTGAAGATCCCCCCGCCTCCTCCAGACCCGGCTGGACCCCCTGTGGCTTCTGCTCCATGGCTACTCGTCGGTCACCTTGAGAAGCGCCAGGAACGCCTCCTGGGGCACCTCGACACGACCCACCTGTTTCATCCGTTTCTTGCCTTCCTTCTGTTTCTCCCACAGCTTCCGCTTCCGGGTGATGTCCCCGCCATAACATTTGGCGGTAACGTTCTTCTTGAGCGCGCCGACCGTCTCACGAGCGATCACTTTATTCCCGATCGCCGCCTGGATGGCCACCTCGAACATCTGCTTCGGGATCACTTCCTTCATCCTTTCGGCGAGAAGCCGCCCTCTGAGGTGAGCCTTGTCCCGATGGGTGATGAAAGAGAGCGCGTCCACCGTCTCCCCGTTGAGCAACACGTCCAGCTTGACGAGGTCTGACTCCCGGTACCCGATCACTTCATAGTCCAGGGAGGCGTACCCCTGGGTCTTGGACTTCAGACGGTCATAGAAGTCCAGGATGACTTCGTTGAGCGGCAACTCGTAGGTGAGCATGACCCGGCTTGGGTCCAGGTACTGCAGTCCCATCTGCACGCCCCGCCGCTCCTGGCAGAGCTGGAGAATATTGCCCACGTAGCGCTCGGGCGTGAGGATCGTGGCGTGAATGAAGGGTTCCTCAAACCGCTCGATCGTGGACTGCGGGGGAAGTTTCGACGGATTCTCGATGTGCACGGTCTCACCGGACGTCGTGAGGATCCGATAGACGACCGTGGGGGCCGTGGTGATCAGGGTCAGCCCGTACTCCCGCTCGAGGCGCTCCTGAATGATCTCCATGTGCAACAAGCCCAGAAACCCGCACCGGAACCCGAATCCCAACGCCAGGGACGTTTCCGGCTCATACACGAACGACGAGTCGTTCAAGCGGAGCTTCTGCAGCGCATCGCGCAGGTCTTCAAACTGGGCCGCATCCGTCGAGTACAACCCGCAGAAGACGAGCGGTTTCACCTCCTTATAGCCCGGGAAGGGAGAGGCCGTGGACCGAGCCGCGTCCGTGAGCGTATCTCCGATCTTCGTGTCAGCGACCTCTCTCATCCCCGC
This sequence comes from Nitrospirota bacterium, assembly GCA_023248295.1. GTDB lineage: Bacteria > Nitrospirota > Nitrospiria > Nitrospirales > Nitrospiraceae > 40CM-3-62-11. The sequence goes on from JAHFEU010000003.1 coordinate 47,313, forward strand.
GCACACATACCCGACCTCGCCCGCCGCGAGCCCGTCGGTCTTCATCCGCTTCGGTGTAAACACGCCCACCTCGCCGACCTCGAAGACCCGATTATTCGACATCGCGCGAATCTTCATGCCAGGCCGGATCTGGCCATCGAACACGCGGGTCAGCACGATCACGCCCTGGTAATTGTCGAACCACGAATCGAAGACCAGCGCTTTCAGCGGCTTGGCCGGATCGCCGGAGGGCGGAGGGATGCGCGCGATGATCGCCTCCAGCACGTCCCGGATTCCCCGGCCTTCCTTGGCGCTCACCGCCAAGGCGTCCTTGACATCCAGACCCAACACCTCCTGGATTTGCCGCTTGACGCCCTCGATGTCCGCGCTGGGCAGATCAATTTTATTGATGACCGGCAGGATCACCAGGTGGTTGCTCACGGCGAGATGTGCGTTGGCGATCGTCTGCGCCTCCACACCCTGGCTCGCATCGACCAAGAGCAACGCGCCCTCGCAGGCGGCCAGGCTGCGAGAGACTTCATAGGTGAAGTCCACATGGCCAGGCGTATCGATCAGGTGCAGCGAGTAGGTCTGCCCATCGTTGGCCCGGTATCGGAGGGCGACCGTGTGGGCCTTGATCGTGATGCCCCGCTCACGCTCGAGGTCCATGGCATCGAGGATCTGGTCGCGGAACTCTCGGGCTGTGATGGCGCCCGTGGCTTCAAGAATCCGGTCAGCGAGGGTAGATTTCCCGTGATCGATGTGCGCGATAATACAAAAGTTCCGGATGTGAGTTTGCAAATCCCTGCTCTTCCTCACAAAATCGGTTCATTATAGTAACTCATCCGCACGTTGTCAAAGAGTTGTCAACGGGTCCACGCGCCATTATAATCCGCACACCCTGGCCGGTCTGCGAGGACTCACGTGACGCGACGACTCCGTTCCCACGAGCTTGCCGAGTGGGATCGTATGCACCTGTGGCACCCGTTTACCCAAATGCAGGAATGGGAGCAGGAAAGCCCCCTGATCGTCGAGCGGGGCAAGGGTCCCTACCTCATCGACGGTCTCGGAAGGAAAT
>JAHFEU010000166.1 GCA_023248295.1 Nitrospirota bacterium
TGCGAAGGAGACCGATGGCTGACGTCAAGATTCAAGATGGAGTGATCAAGGTCATCGACTTGGATATCCAGGATCCGAGGGCCGCAGCGGTGCTCGCAGAATATCCCGAGGCTCGTTGGGCGGAGGTGACGCGGCGCGCCATCAAGATCGGGTTGGGGTATCTGAAGGGCGGAGCGCAGGACTAACCGCCGGCAGGCTGCTGAAAAAGTCCTCCAGCGGCGTTCTCAGTCGCTCGTACCCCTCAACGTACCCGCAAAAAGTACGCCTCGGGCTCCGAGCTTCCCTGCGGCCGCGCTTCGGGAAGGGGCGCGTCTCGGCGCGCCTGGGGTGGGCGGGTGCAAGAAGCGCCTTTTTGAGCAGCCTGGAGTTTATTGTTATTGCAGAGTGGCAGGCGGCGCCGCCCCCGCCTTCCTCAGATATTCACTCACCCGATTTTCGGTTCCGCCGGTTTCAAGGTAGCGCTGATACGCGTCGATCGATTTCTTCTGATCCTTCAAATCCTCGGCGTAGAGATCCCCCAAGGAGAGGTACACGTCCGTGTACGTCGGGTTCACGGCAACGGCTTGGAGCAGGGCCCGCTCTGACTCCGCGAACTGACCCTTCTTCTGCAGGACCAGCCCTAACGTGTAATGCGAGTCCGGATTGGCCGGCGCGTACTTCACCGCTTGTTCGGCCGCGATCAACGCTTGATCCAGATTGGGCAGCATCTCCAGATAGAGGTAGCTCTTCAGGACGTACGCGTCCCCGTACGCGGGGTTGTACTCGAGCGCCTTGTCCAGTCGTTCCAGAGCCTCTTGCACGGACCGCTGCTGCTGTAACAGCGAATACGCCTGGTCGTACTCTTCTTTCGCCGCCGCGATCCGTTCGGCCTCGGTCTTGGGCTGCAGCCTCGCCCGAAACGAACTCTTTTTCCCCTCAATCAAGACCCCATCTCCCTCCCCATCCAGCCGAGCGAACTGGGGGTGCTGCGCGCCGCTGGTCAACTCCGTCACCTGCGGCGTCACATACGCGCCGAGTTCGCTGGCCATGATCCATCCGTTCTTGTCCCCGTCCGCCGCGCCCTTCAAGCCGGCCAGGAGTACCTGCACAAAGATTCCTCGCCCATCCTTCCGGGTCACCGCCTCGCCCTTGCGCGCTGCCGTCAACAACTGAACCGCGCGCTTGTCGGTTTCATCCTCCGGCGACAACCGCCCTTCAAGCGACAGTTGCTGGGGAGGCGTGACCTCCCATCCCGAGACACCGGCTTCGAGAAAAAAGAGGACGTGCTTGGCCATCATCCGCCGGGAGAAGTCCTTCAAATGATCCATCGTGACCGCCTTGGACGCATTCGCAACCTGGGCATCCCAAGGCACCAAATAGCCCAGCTCTTTGGAATGCATATCCTGCGTGGTGCCGGTATGGCCCGCGAAGAAAATAACCACGCGGTCCTGGCGTCCCACTTTGCGCGGCAGATAGTCATCAAGGATAGTGGTCAGCCGCCGCAAGCTGGCGTCCTTGTCGTACAGTTCGATGACTTCCTCGAATTTCAACTCCCGGAGCGCGTCGGCCACCGCCTTCGCGTCAGCCACCGATCCGCTCAGCTTTGGCGCAACCAGATAGTCATCGATTCCGATCACCAGGCCCCAGGACTTGTAATACAACCCTTCCGGCCGACCGATCTGTCCGGACGTGGTCGAGACAGTCGTCAGGACAAGCGCGAGGACCATGACCCGGATCCGCCACCGTGCGAGTTGTTTCATCGCTGCCTCATCCCACAACAGGATCGCCGTGAGCTGGATCTCCTTCTCCGCGCCCCGTCCATACGACGCGCTCGGCGTGCGTAGGCATGCTACTCTTCACATCTTTTTGCTGTCAAGAACGTGCCGGCTCGCGCAGACCAGCCGGCCCGTTCCCCTGTCTTGTCTTTGTAGTCCATTGCGGGCTTGAACATGCCGGCCCGCTTGCGCATAATGAGGCGGCCCTGCCCGAGACGAGGGATCGCGTTAAGGAGCGTGATGATGAAAGCCCCTGACGAAAAAATCGAAAACCTCCTCCGGGTGGACCGGGTCGTGTACCCCACCCCTGAGACCAAAGCCCGCTCGTACATTCAGGACTACGAATCCGAGTACCGACGGTCCATCGCGGACCCCGAAGCCTTCTGGGACAAGGTGGCCAGGGAGCTCGACTGGTTCACGCCCTGGCAGCGCGTGCTCGAGTGGAATTACCCGTGGGCCAAGTGGTTCGTCGGCGCCACCTGCAACATCGCCTATAACTGCCTGGACCGGCACGTCAAGACCTGGCGCAAGAACAAAGTGGCCGTGATCTGGGTGGGGGAACAAGGGGAAGAGCGAATCTTGACGTACGGGGAGCTCTTCCGGCAGGTGAACCGCTGTGCCAACGCGTTGAAGGCGCTGGGCCTGCGCAAGGGCGATCGGGCTTCGATCTACCTGCCGAAGATCCCTGAGCAGATCGTGGCCATGCTCGCTTGTGCCCGCATCGGCGTCATCCACAGCGTGGTGTACTCGGGGTTCAGCGCGCCGGCGCTGGAAAGCCGCATCCGGGACGCCGAGTCCCGCGTCGTGATCACGGCGGACGTCGGGTATGATCGCGGGAAGATCATCAATCTCAAAGGCGTCGTGGATCAAGCGGTCGCCAACTGCAGCAGCGTGGAAACCGTGGTGGTAGTCCGGCGGGAGAAACCGGGCGTTCCGCTGGCTGCTCCCAAGGAGATCGATTGGAATGACTGGTTGGACGGGGAAAAACCGGTCTGCGAGGCGGAACCGTTGGACGCCGAAGCGCCGCTGTACATCCTGTACACGTCGGGGACGACGGGCAAACCCAAAGGGGTGGTGCACGTGCACGGCGGGTACATGGTCGGCACGTACATCACCACCAAGTACGTCTTCGATCTCAAAGAGGACGACGTCTACTTCTGCGTGGCCGACCCCGGATGGGTGACCGGACACAGCTATATCGTCTACGGCCCGCTGCTGAACGGGGCCACAATCCTCACCGCCGAGGGTAAGCCCGATTATCCGAACCCGGGGCGGTGGTGGCACCTCATCGAGCGGTACGGCGTGTCGATCTTCTATACGACGCCGACCGCGATCCGTCTCCTCATGAAGTACGGTGAGGAATGGCCGAAGAAGTACGACCTCTCGACGCTGCGCGTGTTAGGCACCGTCGGCGAGCCGATCAACCCGGAGGCGTGGGAGTGGTACCACCGTGTCACGGGAGGTACCCGCCCGATCATGGACACCTGGTGGCAGACTGAGACCGGGATGATCTTGGTCACCCCGCTTCCCTCCGTCCCGTTGAAGCCCGGCTCGGCGACCCGCCCCTTTCTTGGCGTCGAGGCGGACGTCGTGGATCGGCAGGGCAAGAGCCTGCCGGCGAATGCCGGCGGATTCGCGGTCATCAAGACGCCGTGGCCGGCCATGATGCGCACGATCTACAAAGACCCGGACCGGTATAAGGTGTACTGGGAGACGATCCCCAACTGCTACACGGCCGGCGACGTGTGCCGCAAGGATGAAGACGGATACCTGTGGTTCATGGGGCGGGCCGATGACGTAATCAAGGTGGCGGGGAACCGCATCGGCACCGCCGAAGTGGAAAGCGCGCTGGTGAGCCACCCGGCCGTGGCAGAGGCCGCCGTCATCGGAAAACCGCACAAGACCGCCGGCGAGGCGATCAAGGCCTTCGTGATTCTGAAACAAGGCCAGCAGCAGAATCCCGCCCTGATCCAGTCGCTGAAAGACCAGGTGCTCAAGGAACTGGGCAAGATCGCGGTGCCGCAGGAGATCGAAGTGGTGGGGTCGCTCCCCAAAACCCGCTCCGGCAAGATCATGCGACGCGTGCTGAAGGCCAAGGAGTTGGGCCAGGATCCTGGCGATATCTCGACGCTGGAGGAGTAACCGCGGGTTCGAGACCCATGGCACGCCCCTCTTGCTCTTGTTCGACATTTGTATTACATTGTCTGACATGAAACACGTGGTTACGATCCGCCTCGATGACGAGCTCGAACGCATGCTGGCCAAGCTCTGTCGCCGTTCCAAGAGAAAACGCAGTGAGGTCGTCCGTGACGCCCTGCGTCGCCAACTGGCCTTACTGATGTTCGAGCAGCTTCGTCAAAAGACGATGCCGTTCGCCGAGGCACGCGGGTACCTGACAGACGAGGATGTTTTTAAAGCGGTGTCGTGAAGGTTTTCCTCGACACCAATGTCCTTGTCAGCGGCTTGGCGACTCGTGGGCTTTGCGCGGATGTCATCAGGCTGGTTCTGGCTGAACATGAGCTCGTGATCGGCGAAGTCGTGTTGGCTGAGCTCGAACGAGCTCTGAGCCAGAAAATCAAGCTGCCTCGCCCCGTCATCAGCGAGATTCTTGCTTTTCTCGAGAGTCAAACGGTCCAGCCGAGGCCGAAAACCGCACCTGAAGTCCGAATTCGTGATGAAGACGATCTCTGGGTGCTCGCCTCGGCATTGGCAGCGAAGGCCGATGTGCTTGTGACGGGAGACCAGGACCTCTTGGAGGTCCGTGAACAGGTCTCTGGCCTGGTGATTACAGACCCACGGGGGTTCTGGCATTTGGCGACGAAGCGGCCAAAGTAAGCAAGCGCTCTCCTTGCTCCCCAAGACCCGCTCCGGCAAGATCATGCGACGCGTGCCTAACCCGGATTATCCATGGACGCTTCTACTGCAATCGCGGATACGCTGCTGCAACGGGCGGGCTCGCCACTCGGTCAGTCAACGTCCTGCGGTGAGGACGCCTCCTTCCCTCGTGCCTCCGCGCGCCCGTCTCGCAATGCGTCTACGCGATTTCGTGACGAACCGCCATGGATAATCCGGGTTCAGGCCAAGGAGCTGGGGCAGGACCTTGGCGATATCTCGACGCTGGAAGAATAAGAGCGTCTGTTGCGTCAATCGCGTCGTCGCGTCTCTCGCGTGTTGAATCCACCGGAACGACGCAACAGACGCAATGGACGCGAAAGACGCGG
>JAHFEU010000067.1:0-5319 GCA_023248295.1 Nitrospirota bacterium
AGCGTTTTACGACTACGCCGCCCGGCCGGATATCCTGCCGGTCCTCTACAGTCAACAGTATGACTACTACCAGACCGTCGGGCCCGCCGTCGCTGAACGACTCGGCGGAGTCAGGTCCATCCTCGATTTCGGGTGCGGGATCGGCCTGTTGACGACGTTTTACGCCAAACAATTCCCGGCTGTCTCCGTGGTGGGCGTGGACCGTTCGGAGGCCTCGCTCGCGGTGGCCCGGGAACGAGGGAGGGCGCTCGGGCTGGGGAATCTCCGCTTCGAGTGCCTGGACGTCCAGCACACCCCACTCTCTGGAACCTTCGACCTCGTCATCGCCACGCATTCCCTTGTCCAGTCGGAGAGCGATCCCGGCCTGCCCAGTCACAGCTGGCAGACCTTCGAACGTCCCAAGGATCCGGCCGCCCAAGCGGACTTTGAACAGCGCACCGGTCTGAAAACTCGGCTGGATCACCTCTGCCAGGCCATCACACCGACGGGGCGACTGATTGCGTGTGAGAAGACCCGTCAACTCGCCCGTCGGGTCCCCTTCCAGCGCGCGTTCACGGCCCGCGGTCTCAGGCTGCTGGAGCCGCCCGTGCCGATCCGGTATCGGGTCGTTGAGGAGGTGGCCGACGACGGCCCTCTGTATGTCCTGACTCGCGCCCCAGGCATCGGTGGTCCACACCTGAGTCTGGAGTGGGACGAGAACCCGGAACAGCCTGCGGAGGAAGAATTCTACCGCCGCCGCGGGGATGCCGCGATCGCGGTCTGGGAACGACTGCCGGAACGAGCGGCGACTCGGGAGTCCCGTTGGATCGATCAACGGTTCGGGTCAGTCCACGCCGAATGGGGAAGCGCTGGCGGCGCTCTCGCGTACCTGTATGTCACGGCCGGGGATCGATTTCGCGCAATCCTGGTCGTCAGCCGGGAAGCCGAGACCGAGTTGACCCACCGCTTTGCAGAGGCCTCCAGGGAGACCGGGGTGGATTCCGGTCGGTTTGAAGCGCTCCTGGACGCGACGTGGCCGCCCGTGACTGAGCAGGAAGATATCACCCACACCCCACTGTACGAGAACCACCTGGCCTCCGCGCAGCACGTATGGTCACGACTGCCGAACCGCCACGTCGCCAAGGATTCGACGGTCGAAGAACCGGATGGCCGTCAGAAGCACGTCGAGCTTGGGACGACTCCCGGCCTGGTCTATCTGTACTGGGCGAATACGTTTGACCAGCGGCAGCTTGTGGTGGTGGAGCACCAGCGCGCATCGCTGCTGGAGGACTACTACCGGGAGCTGCTCCACAGCGGCGGGTAGGGGAGTCGGGAGGGGAGGGATTAGCCTTGACCAACGTCCTGAGGGGGAAATAGAATGGCCTGACCGGCCGGAGGATGACAAGCCTCCGGGTTCAGGTGCATGGCCGCGTGGCAAGGGTTCAGAGGTTATGAAGATCGAGTACGCGAAGGGCGCGCAAGCCACTCCCGAGCTGATACACCTTCATCGGCGCGCGTCGGAAGATGCCGGCGGCCGCAAGACGAAAGTGATGCTGGTGTTCCCACCGGACTGGTACCCCTCCGAACCGTACCTGAGCTTGCCCACCTTGACCTCCGTCCTCCGCGCCGCCGGTCACCAGGTGGTGCAGAAGGACGTCAACCTGGAAATGTATGACTGGTTCTTCAGCGCCGACTTTCTCCGACGCGTCCTGAAGAAGGTGCCCCAGCAGCTTGACCGCCTCCGGAAGCTCTCCAAGATGCGAGAGCTGGAGGAGTCGGAAGTGGAGCTCCAACTCGCGTTGTGCGACTGCACGCGCGATCGAATCGCGGGGTTGATCGAGAAAGCGGAAGCGGCCAAACGGATCGTCAGGAGCCGGGACTTCTACGAAGCGGACAAGCTCGAATGGGCCATGAATGTGTTTCGGGAAGTGACGGCCACGATCTCGCTGGTGTATGCGCCGGCACGGATCTGCATGCCTCCCATGGAAACCGACCTGTCCTACAAGGTCTTTGCCTCAGCCGAGGTGCTGGAGGCGGTGCAGGACTCGCAGGTCAACGTCTACCGTGATGTGTTCGAGCACATCCTGCGTCCCAGCATCGAGGCCGAGCGTCCGGATGTCGTCGGGATCTCGATCGTGCTGCAGCAGCAACTGTTCTCCACCATGACGTTCTGCGCCCTCATCAAGGAGCATTTTCCGCAGATCCATGTGACCATCGGCGGCAACACCGTCACCCGGCTGCGGGATGTCCTTCCCGACACCCCGAACCTGTTCGCCCTGTTCGACAGCGCCGTGATCTACGAAGGGGAAACCGCTTTCCTCCAGCTTGTCGAGGCGGTCGGCGCTGGGCGAGACCTGGCCGGGATCCCCAACCTCATCTATCGTGACGGCGCGGGGATCCATACCGCCCCCCTGACGTACTCCGAGGACATGGCGGCCCTGCCGCCTCCCGACTTTCACGGCCTCCCGCTCGAACAGTACTTCGTCCCGGATCGGGTCTTGCCCTATCTGGCGACGCGCGGGTGCTACTGGGGACGGTGCGAGTTCTGCGACCACGGCGAAGGGTATACGGCCGGATACAGGACGAAGAAACTCGAGCAGATCATCGAAGAGATCAGACAGCTCAAGGAGACCTACCAGGCGCGGTATTTCCACTTCACGGACGAATCCTATCCCCCGGCCTTGTTCCGCAAGCTGACCCGGAAGCTGGTCGAGAGCCACCTCGATATCGTGTGGACGACCCACATGCGGTTTGAGAAAAGCTTGCTGGACGAGTCTGTCTGGAATGACGCGGCTGCCTCCGGCTGCAAGTTCCTGCACATGGGCTACGAGTCGGGGAACGAGCGGGTCCTCAAACTCATGGACAAGGCCACCACGACGGACGTCATCCGGCGGAGCCTCGAACTGTCGGCGAACGCGGGCGTCTGGAACCATGTCATGGGCTTCTTCGGCTTCCCCGGTGAGACTCGAGAAGACGCCCTCGACTCGATTCGGTTCCTCGAAGACAACCGGGACCTCGTGCACTCGATCGGGTTCGGGACCTTTGACCTGAGCAAGCACACGCCGGTGGCCAAGAACCCGGAGAAATTCGGGGTGACGCCCTACAAGAATCCTGAATGGGACTTGGCGCTCGATTACTACTACACCGTCCGTGAAGGGCTGAGCGTGGAGGAGGCCGAACGGGTCTTCGAAGAGTTCGAGCGCAATCATTACCAGGGTTGGGACTTGAAAATCTTCATCCGGGAGTACGTTTTCCTGTACGTGGCCAAGTTTGGGACGAATCGCCTGCCCGCATTGCAGTTCAGGCCAACGGTGGTGGGCACGGGAGTCCTGAGCGCGGTGGCCGAGAAAGTTTGCTGACCGGCAGCACGAACATGGCGATTGAGATCGTCCAGATCGATGGCATGGCGCCCAAGCCCGCGGCCGGGCGTAAGCTGAAAACCATGCTCCTGTTCCCGCCGGAGTGGGTCCCGACGGCGCCCTATCTGGCGCTCCCGAGTCTCACCGCGGTGTTGCGCCAGCACGGGCATGAGGTCGTCCAGAAGGACGTGAACATCGAGATGTATGACCTGTTTTTCAGCGACGCCTTCCTGATCTGGATTCAGGCGCGCATGGCCATGCAGGTCCGGGCGCTGAACGCCAAGGAGTCGGCTGGCTGGTTGACCGACCAGGAGACAGACCACAAAGCGTGCCTCACCGCCACATCGGCAGTGGACGTGTTCGAACTGGCGGAACGGGCCGAATCCGCAAAGCGCATCGTCCGCTCCGAAGACTTCTACGATGCCGACAAGCTGGAGTGGGCCCTGAAAACCTTCCGGGAAGTGATGCATTACATCTCGGCCGCCTATTATCCGGCCTCCATCGTGTTCTATCCGATGGAGAGCAACCTCGGGTACCGTCCCGGGGTGTCGCGCGAGGTGTTCGCCTGTCTGGATGACGAGCAGGTGAACGTGTACCGCGATGTCTGCCGGCAGCTCGTGCTTCCCGCGATCAGCAAGGAGGCCCCCGACGTGGTCGGCGTCTCGATCGGCACCCAGATGCAACTCCTGGCGGGATTGACCTTCTGCAAGATGATCAAGGAGGCGTTTCCGCAGATTCACATCACGGTCGGCGGCAATGTGATCACGCGGCTTCAGGAGGAGCTGCCGAACCGTGAGCGGTTCTTCGCCGAGGTCTTCGACTCCGCGATCATGTACGAGGGCGAACACGCGCTGCTCTGGCTCCTCGAGGCGCTGAGCGGTCAACGAAGGCTGGAACAGGTTCCCAACCTGATCTATCGCGATGAGACCGGAATCCACCTCAACAAGGAAATCTACACGGAGAAGACGACCGCGCTCCCGCTCCCCGATTTCGACGGATTGCCGCTGGACAGCTACTTCGTTCCCGTCCGCATTCTTCCCTATCTGGCAACGCGCGGCTGTTACTGGGGGCGATGCACGTTCTGCGATCATGGCCAAGGCTATTTCGATCAATACCGGGGCTTGCCGGCGGCTGAGGTGGTCCGACAAATCAAAGCGCTCAAGGCCAAATACCACGCCGTCCACTTTCTCTTTGCCGATGAATCGTATCCGCCGGCGCTGCTGAAGAAAGTGAGTCAGCTCCTGGTGGACCAGGCGGTGGGCATCAAGTGGACGACGTTGATTCGCTTCGAAGAGTCGCTGCAGGACCCGGAAGTCTGGCAGTTGGCCGCCAGATCCGGATGCTGCACCCTGTACTATGGAATGGAATCCGCCAACGAACGGGTGCTCGGCTTGATGGATAAACACGTCAAGAAATCCGTCATCGAGAACAACCTGCGCCAAGCAGCCAGGGTGGGCATCTGGAATCACGTGATGGCGTTCTACGGCTTCCCCGGCGAGACTCGCGAGGAAGCCGAAGACACGAGACGGTTCATCCTGGACAATCAACCCTCTATTCATTCCGTCGAGCTGTTTTATTTCGTCGCCTACCGGCACACTCCCATGGTGCGGAACCCGGAGAAGTTCGGCATCACCATCCACAAGCAGGAGGAATACGATCTCCCGCTCGACTACTACTACACACTCAACGAGCCGATCGGCCTGACCTGTCTGGACGCAATGCAGCTCTGCGAAGAGTTCTACAAGAACGATTTTGAGCCGTGGGCCGTGCGGGTGAACGCCCGCGAACACGTCTTTTTGTACATTTCGAAGTTCGGCACCAATCGGTTGGCACAGATCTACGCGAAGCGAAAAGACGGCGACGCGGCGAGCTCGAGGGACAGTGTGGCCGGCCTCGTGACCTGGCCGGTGGCCAGAAGCGATGCAGAAGCGGGAAAGGAGGGCGAACCGTCCATGACCCGCGTGGTCAGCCACGCGGTGTC
>JAHFEU010000067.1:5419-13290 GCA_023248295.1 Nitrospirota bacterium
GCGGCCAGCAGGTCATACGCCGCGTTTACCTCTTTCGTCATGGCTTCACCCTTCTTGTACATCTGCATGTACTTCCGTGGGTTGTTCGTGAGGCTGGCATAGCGGTGCGGATGCCACGTCATCAACAATTCGCGGCGCTTCTGCTCCAGACGCTCACGGGTCAGTGGTTCCGTCAGCCCAAACACCGTGAGCGCTCGTTCAATCTCTTCCCGTGTCATCACCCTGCGCGTGTGACCGTGACGCCGACGTCTCTCCGGATTCAGTCTGACAAACGGCCTCACCCCCTGTCAATCTCGGGTGCCTCGCTCAGAAGCGTGGCGCGCTTGGCACCGATGGTGGGATAAGACCACATGGGGACTGTCCTTCCGATGCTTCAGGCGACGCCGGTTCTCAAGGGCAAGGACTATCGGGAGATCCTGCGCCAGGAACTGGATGCCGGTAAGATCCCCATCAGCCTTGGGCGGAGCTGCCCCGTCCAGTGTGAATTCTGTTACGAGTTGGATCATTCCTATCGTGAGACTGCCGAACCTCCCAAGACCACTCAGGAAGACTGGGAGTTTATTCTCGACTACATCAATCGGAAGCCGACCGACCCACTTCAATTCTGGTGCCTGGGCGGCAATGAGTATATGGAGTGGACGGACTTGTTCCTCCATCCGAAGGCCATGGAATGGGTGGAAGACTTTCTCAGGCACACGGACAAGAACATTCAGTTCTTTACGGTCGGCTTCGTCCATGTCCCCAAGATCCACCAGCTCGCGGCCCGGTACCCGGGCCGGATCAATTTCGAACTATCGGTCATCACCCTCAGTCACTACCGGCAGAGGCTGATGCCGCACGCTCCAGCGGTGAAACATCTGCTCAAGGTGCTGGACGGTCCGGCGGTCTCCTCAGCGAATTTCTACAGCTTCGATGCGGACACGATGTCGGCGGATGCCGTGACGATTTCGCGGATCAATCAACACTGCGTGCTCTGGATGGGCTGCCTCACTCCGGTGCGAGGGTTGAAGCAGGACACCGTTGCGCTGATGCGGCAGGGACGCACGTTCCTGCCACAGGAAACCATGCGCATCTACGAGGCCGGACTTCCCAATCCGACCACCATCCATACCGAGGCGTATATCACCGCATTCCTGAACCGGAAGCGGATCGTCAGTCTGTTCGATTCCCTCGGGCTGGAGAAGAACGACACGGTGGTCATGGCCGGGAGCGTGCACAAGATCCTCAGTATGTTTCGAAAAAATCGCGCGCGCTTCTTGTTCGTGCCCAATGCGACTCTCGGCGGAGACTCGGACTGCACGGTGTTGCTGACCTTCGACGACATCGCCAGACGGCTCACCAGGGAAAAAGTGATCCACATCCCCAAGTGTGTGATGCAGTCGGGGCGAGGGCCGTACATGGATATCGCCGGGGTCAAGCTTGAGGAATTCACCAAGAAGACCGGGGTGAAAGTGAAAGTGCTCCACAAGATTGACACCCGCCTTGCCAACAAACAGCTCTACCGGCACGGTTCCCTACAACATTACGTCCAAGACTACCTGAGAAACCCATTGACCCAATCCTACGAAGCGCTCCCGGCACCGGCGTAACGGCATCCCGGCACAAGGCAGCCTCGAGACATGGCGCAAGGCGCGCGTTGACAAAGCAGGGCTGCTCACCTACAGTACGCCCACGGCCATGAATCCTGAGACACGGGTCCTCAGCTTCTATCAAGCCGATGTCTTTACCGACCAGCCCTTCGGCGGAAATCCCGTCGCCGTGGTGCTGGGCGCGACCGGCCTTAGGGATCAGGAGTTGCAACAGATCGCACGAGAAGTGAATCTCTCCGAGACCGTCTTCGCGCTTCCTCCCACGGATCCAACGGCTGCGGCGAAGATCCGAATCTTCACGCCCACCCAGGAAATCCCGTTCGCTGGCCATCCGGTCCTGGGCACCTTCTACGTGCTAGGCAAGCTCGGAAATCTTCCGTTGAAAGAGCCGGTGACCCGGGTGCTGTATGAATGCAACATCGGCGTATTTCCGATTGAGCTGTACGTGCGCAATGGCGAAACTCATCGTGTGATCATGTCGCAGCCTAAACCGCAATTCTTAGGCGTGGTCGAGTCGGTCAAAGATCTGTTCGAGGTGGCGACCGTCCTCCGACTCTCCAAGGAACAGATTACTGGTACCAAATTTCCGGTCGAGATGGTCTCGACCGGGTTGCCGGTCATGATCGTTCCGGTACGGACGCTGACCGCGGTGAGGTCGATCGTTCCCGACATCATGGCCATCAACGACTTGTGCGCACGGTATGGAGTCAACGGCATCATGGTGTTCACCACCATCACGGTCGAGGAGATGTCCTCCGTCCATACGCGCATGTTCGCACCTCCGATCGGCGTCACGGAAGATCCCGCCACGGGCAGCGCCAGCGGAGCGTTGGGCGCCTATCTGGTTCAAAACGGAGTGGTCGAAGTAGGTCCCACGACAGAGATCGTCGCCGAGCAGGGGTACGAAGTGGACCGGCCGTCCCGCATCCTGATCCAGGTTGAGTCGGACGATGATGCGATCCAACAAGTGAAGGTCGGAGGCCAAGTCGTGATGGTCATGGAAGGAAGGCTGATTTATTAACCCCGGGCCGAGAATAGAGGGTGGTGCACATGTCGGACAGCGGGTCCTGTCGCGGGAAACAGCCCCAGCCGTCCTCGCTGCACCCATCCCCCCGTGGGGGCCCACTTAGCCTCAGCATCACATGCGCACTTGTTGCGCACGCTCCGTCACGTGCCTGTAGGCTATCGTCCCCTTTCGCTGCGGACGGCCGGGGCGGCCCGTTCCCCGCGCCACCCGCTGACGCTAAACTGGGGGGCGCCTTCAACTTATTTTCGGCCTGGGGGTTAATCTGTGTCAGCTTAGGGACTTAGACTTGATAGCTGAGACTTCCCTATGAAAGCCGTCGTCTTTCATCAGCATGGTGGGCCGGAGCAGCTTCGCTACGAGGAAGTCGTGCCCCCGCGCATCTCGTCACACGAGGTCTTGATCCATGTGAAGGCCTGCGCCCTGAACCACCTGGACATTTGGATTCGGCAGGGGGTTCCAGGCTATCCGCTCTCTCTGCCCCACATCTCCGGCTGCGATGTGGCCGGCGTGGTGGAGCAAGTTGGCACGGAGGTGGCGAATCTGGCGGTGGGCGACAGAGTCTATCTCTCGCCGGGCTTGAGTTGTTGGCAATGCAAGTGGTGCCGCTCAGGCCGTGATAATCTGTGTCCCTCGTTCAAGATCCTCGGAGCTCAGGTCGACGGCGGCTATGCGGAACTCGTCAAGGTGGCCGGTGGTGATGCGATCCCGATGCCCGCATCGCTCACCCTTGAGCAAGCGGCGGCCTTTCCGCTTGTCTCGTTGACGGCCTGGCACATGCTCTTTCCGTTAGGGGGACTTCGGCCCGGAGAGACCGTCTTAGTCATGGGGGCCGGAAGCGGTGTCGGCAGCATCGCTCTCCAGATCGCTCGACTGGCTGGTGCCCGCGTCATCACGACGGTAGGTGCCGATGAGAAGATCCCGAAAGCTCGGGCGCTTGGCGCAGATGATGTGATCAATCATACCAAGGAAGATATTCCTCAGCGGATAAAAGACCTCACGGGAGGGGCCGGGGTCGATTTGGTGATCGAACACATCGGGCCGGAAGTCTGGGAGGCGTGCCTTCGGTCAATGGCCAAAGGCGGACGGCTCGTCACCTGTGGCGCCACCACCGGCGCCGAGGCCACGACGAACCTCCGCTATCTGTTCTCGCGCCAATTGACGATTAAAGGCTCATACATGGGAACCAGGGCTGACCTCCTCCAGGTCGCAGAGTTGATAGGACAGGGAAAGTTGAAACCGGTCGTGGATCGCGTGTTTCCCTTGAAGGAAGCTCGCGCGGCACAAGAGTACCTACTTAGCAGGAAGGTATTTGGAAAATTAGTTCTGTCGGTCGAGTGAGGAGTGCCGCACGAGCTGGGTGAAATTTCCACGCGGCCTGCCCTAGACGACGAACGCTCCGCGGTCATCATCGACAACCGTCACATCTCTGAGAGGAACCGCCAATGCCAAACGTCGCCCAAGTGATGCGCAAGGAACTCAAGAAGATTGCCCACGACGCGTCAGTCAGAGACGCGGCGAGACGGATGCGGGACGAGCGGGTGGGATCGCTGCTCGTTGAAAAGGGTAACAATCTGATCGGGATCGTCACCGAGACGGATGTCGTGCGACGGGGAGTCGCGGAGGGAGCGGATCTGCGCGCGGTCACGGTGCAGAGCATCATGACCTCTCCGATCGTCACGATCGAGTCCATCCGCACTGTGCAGGACGCGCACGATATGATGGGCGATCTGGGTATCCGCCACCTCGGCGTTACCGAAGGCGGGAAGCTGGTCGGGCTGGTCTCCGTGCGTGACCTCTTGGTCTATTTCAAGCGGGTGTCGGAGCCGAAGATCACACAGGATTAGCCCCAACCAGAAACTTTTCTGGTCGGTCGGCGGCCAGCGGGTCCCGTCACGGCGCTCCACCCCGGTCGTCCTCGCTCCACCCATCCCCCCGTGGGTGCCTAGCCGCTGATGAAATCGAACTGCGATTCTGAAGTTCCAGACTGCTTCTGCCATCGGTGGTGACTCACCCCTTTCGCTGCGGGCGGCCGGGGTCCCCAGCGCCGTACCACCCGCTGGCCACCGATAAGGAAGGAACTAAAGTGGTTTCGGGTCGAGAGGGCAAGGGTGAGGGGAAAGCAAGGAAGGATACCAGCCTTCGAGGCTCATCCCTCCCATCCCAGCCTGTGGGAGAGGAGAGAGGGGTCGTCTCTTCGTTCCGAGCCATCAGCCATACGCCATCGGCTCACTTCGTGATCTCCCGGACCATGTGACCGAGCTCTGGCAGGATGAGCTTCTCCATCGCCAGGCGCACGGCGCCTTCCGAGCCGGGAGTCGAAAAGATGATGCGCCCCCGGTAGACGCCGGCGGTGGCCCGGCTCATGATCGCGGATGACCCGATGTCTTTATAGCTCAGGTAGCGAAACAGCTCGCCGAAGCCATCCAGCTTCTTCTCCAGCAACGCAGTCACCGTCTCGAATGTCGCATCTCGCCGTGAAATTCCCGTGCCGCCATTGATGATGATCGCCTGAACGGCGTCATTGCCGACACCGGCTTCGATCAATGCTTTAATCGAGGCCGGCTCATCTTTGACAAGATGGTACTCTACAACCTCATGGCCCTGATCCTTCAACAGTCGCATGATCAATTGGCCGCTCGTGTCGGTTGCGGACGTACGGGTGTCGCTGCAGGTGATGACCATGCACGCCACGCGGTGAGGCGCGTGCTCCTTGTGCTCCTGGTGGGTGCGCTTGGAGGAAAGAGTATCTTGAGTGGATCGTTCGCGGTGCGTGTGTGAAGAGTGACCCCGCTTTGCCATGGATTGTGCTCAGCGTGGGGCGACGAAGGTATCGTCAGCCCCAGATCGAGTCGGGCTTGAGTCTTTCCACCGGTTTGCCCTTGCCGAGGTGCTCGTCCAGAATCGTCGCGACGTCCGATTCCTTGACCTGCGCGTACCAGGTTCCATCCGGGTAGATGACCACTGTCGGCCCCTGCTCACAGGGGCCCAGGCAGCTTGAACTGGTGACCAGCACCTGTCCCGGCATAGAGCCTCGCTCCATCAGCCCCATGTTGAAGGCCATGAGGACGCCGGGAGACCCGGCGGCGCCGCACGACGGCTTGGGATGTCCAGGAGGGCGGGAGTTGGTGCAGACGACGATGTGGAACTTCGGCTTCGGCATTAGCTTCTCCTTTGATTGAGATGTAAGCCACCAGCCTTCAGCAATCAGCTTCTTTCAGCAAAACCGAGAGCTGATCGCTGAAGGCTCACAGCGGTGCTTCACCGTGGCCTGAACGACTGCCACTTTTCGAGACATTCATCCGGCAGCTTCCAGTGTCTGGCGCCTTTCATCACCCATTCGAGATAATGTTCTTTGGGTCTGAATTGTCCGATCGGTGTGGCAGCATGGGTCGTGACGAGCATTCTCTCCTCCTGCTCGGTGACGACCGTGACCGGGACATGGCGAAAAGCTCCCTCCGGCACCTCACCTTCAAATTCATCCAGCAACTTGAGATCCTCGTCCGTAATCTCCAGCACGATGCCCCATACGCGTTCACCCGGCGACGGGATGACGCTCGCTAACCCGCACCGCCATTGGGAAGACCAACGGCAGAAGTGAATCGTATGGTCCGGCAGGTAGGCCTTGCACAGAAATTGATGTTCCGGGGCCCGCCTCTTTAACTGAGTGGGGTTCAGGCTGTCCGCATAGACGAAGAATTTCATCTGCCCATATAGTGCACAAGTGCGCTAAATTCCAGTACAAGCGGGCTAGTTGTACCATACAGGCTTCCCGTATTGTCAAGTCTGCGACACGCAGGGGCAGGTTGGTGACTGTGTAAAAAAGGCATCGGATGATCGAGCCGGACAGCCGGGCGTCGTTGACTTGAGTCCTGCAGGGAGGCTATCCTTTAAACATGAGAGTTCTTCGTGAGTCATATTCGCGAGGCCTCTCGATGGTAGCCTCAGCGGTCGGGCTCGCGTGCCTTTCGTCCGTCGCGTGGGCTGGCGAATTCTACAGTTGGATCGATGCCTCCGGCACGATGGTCATGACGGATGACTCGAGCCGGATTCCTCCCGAGACCGTCCGAAGTCCGGTGGCGGTTCATCGGTTTCAAGACAGCCGCCCGTCTCCATCCCAACCCCGAGACTCGATTCGAGTGCTCAGCGCTCCAGCGTCTTCGATGCCAGCTCAGAGCCCTGCGGATGCCCAGAAGGTATCCCAGCCACCGGCCAAACTCGAGCCGGTTCCTGTGAACCCGCGCGACCTTGATCTCCCGCAAGTCCTTCTCGATGCGCCGGACGATACGGCAAGGACCCAGTACTTCTGGGTACCTTTGCTTGCTCCTGTGTATGTGGGCTCAAGTTCGGTGTCGGGGTTCTGGTGCCACCGTAATGTCCAGTCCCCGGTCGAGGCGTTCAAGCAATTTCTCAGACAGCACCTCCAGCAAACGCCAACCAACCAGCCGATGGCTGGTGGAATCCAGGCGCCATATGGGGTTCCTCGGAACATCCCGCAAGCCCCGTCAAATCCGATTTATAATTCAGGCAATTATGTCTACGATCAGGTGATGCGCGAACGGCAGGCTCTCACGGAACGCATCGCCTCTCAATTCCGGTCGTCCTCTCCGGCACCACGCGCAGGCAGTGGTCCAAGTGGCTCCAATCGATAAGGTCACCGCTCCAACCGACTCAGCAGCCACCGGCCGTGCAGAAGCTTCTTCTCTGGCCAGACATCTCCATGTCGCCGTGGTCGGTCTCGTGCTTGTGGGGGGGCTGGTCTACTGGACTTTGCAGCCTCCTTCCCTCAATCCGATGGCTGATGCCCGAGCCGCTGAGGCCATGGCGCTCGTCCAGACGCACAGGGCTCACCATGCCCCCACTCTGCGACAGGCGATCACGGACCGGGTACAAGCCCTGGCCAAGCGAGGACAGGGCGTCAAGCTAGGTGAGTGGAGAGTCGAAAGGGAACAGGGAGACCTCTACTTGGTGAAGATCTTCCTGCGGGAGCAAGAAACCAGGAGTTGGTTCGAACGGGAATACCACTGGCGCGTCGATTTGGATAAGCGCTCGGTCGTCGCGCTCACCCTGCCGGCCTCCGAGCTGATGCCCACCGAACCGGAAGGACCGACGCTGACCGATCAAAAGACACCGTCCCCATGAGGCTCTAGCCCGGATTATTCATGACGGTTCGTCGCGAAATTGCACAGTCGCGTCGCGTTGCACCCATTGCAACAGAAGCGCAATGGGTACCCGGCGCTCCGCCGCGAGGACCAGGC
>JAHFEU010000068.1:0-3180 GCA_023248295.1 Nitrospirota bacterium
CTACTCCACCTACCTGGGCGGGAACAATGACGATAGCGGGAACAGTATTGCCGTGGACAGCACCGGCAACGCCTACGTGACGGGAAGTACCAAGTCAACCGACTTCCCGACGACCGCCGGCGTCTTTGACACAAGTTTTGCGAACCTCAGCGATGCCTTCGTGACGAAGCTCAACCCCACCGGCACCGCGCTGGTCTACTCCACTTATCTGGGGGGCAATGGCTCTGATGTAGCCAACGCGCTGGCGATCGACACCTCGGGCAATGCCTATGTCACGGGGAGCACCGGGTCCACCGACTTCCCGACGACCGCCGGCGCCTTTGACACCACGTCGAACGGCGCCGTGGATGCATTCGTGACGAAGCTCAACCCCACCGGTACGGCGCCCTTGGTCTACTCCACCTACCTGGGCGGCAGTGGTGATGACGCGGGCAACGGGATTGCAGTTGACACGAGCAACAATGCTTATCTCACGGGCAGCACGGGCTCGCCGACGGGGAGTTTCCCCACGACCGGTGGAGCATTCCAAACGACATTCGGTGGTGGAACGACTGATGCCTTCGTCACGAAGCTAAATGGCACCGGCACTGCCCCTCTGACCTATTCGACCTATCTGGGCGGAACCGGTCGCGACACTGCCAACGGCCTGGACGTGGACGGTTCCGGCAACGCCTACGTTACTGGAAGCACGCTCTCCACGGACTTTCCGACAGCCGGCAGCCCCTTTCAGCCAAGCAATGCCGGCATGGACGATGCGTTCGTGACGGAGGTGAATTCTACAGGCACGGCGCTGGTGTATTCCACCTACCTTGGCGGGACCGGCTCCGATATGGCGAACGCGCTTGCGATCGATAGCGCGGGGAACGCTTACGTGACCGGTAGCACGGGGTCGCCCGGCCTCCCGACGACGGCAGGGGTCTTTCAACCTGCCCTCGGCAGCGCGATTGACGCCTTTGTGGCCAAAATCGGCCAGACGCTGACCGTGACCAAAGCGGGGACGGGGAGCGGCACGGTTACCTCGAGTCCATCGGGGATCAATTGCGGGACGGACTGCAGTGAACCCTATCCCAGCGGCCAAGTGGTGACGCTCACGGCGATGGCAGATGCGGGCTCCACTTTTGGGGGCTGGAGTGGAGGGGGTTGCACGGGCACTGGGTCCTGCATGGTGACGGTGACCGCCAACACCACGGTGACGGCCACCTTTCAGGTCCCCAGCACGGGTGGGGGCGGGGGAAGCAGTGGCGGATGCTTCATCGCCACGGCGGCGTATGGCTCGCCATTGGCCGCAGAGGTTCAGGTGCTGCGTGATTTCAGGGACCGCTATCTCGTCACGCATACGCCCGGACGCCTATTCGTCGGAGTCTACTATCGGGTCAGTCCGTCCGTGGCCCGCATGATCGCGAGCAACGAGACGCTCCGGGCCGCCGCCAGGATTGCCTTGCGCCCGCTCGTGTGGGGAGCCTCGCTTGCCAACGCGTCGCCGTCATTCCTACTCGTGCTGATCGGGTCGTGTATCCTGGCGGGTTCGATCACCGGCGTGTATCTGCTGGCAGTCATGCGGCGTGGTCGCCAGGGGCGGCGGGGGCGGAGAGGAGCATGAGACGAGCGCCGGGATCACTCGGGAAGCAGTGGCAACTTCAAGGCTGATCAGATGAGAAAGTCAGGAGGAGCACGGATATGGCCGACCTGAGTTCGTTCGACGTGGCCTCTCGAGTGGACATGCAGGAGTTGAAGAATGCCCTGGATCAGACCATGAAGGAGGTCCGGCAACGGTTCGACTTCAAGGGCTCCAAGACCGACCTGACCCTGAAGGAGAAGGAGAAAGAGGTGGTCGTGGTGTCCGACGACGAGTACAAGCTCAAAGCGGTGCTGGAGATCCTGAAAGGCAAGTGCGTCAAACGCAGCGTCTCTTTACGGGCGCTCACCTACGGGAGCCTCGAGGAAGCCCTGGGCGGAACCGTCCGGCAGGTGATCACGATCCAGAGTGGCCTCGCCGACGACAAGGCAAAGGCGATCGTCAAGGAGATCCGGGATGCTAAGCTCAAGGCGCAGGCGCAGATCCAGGGTGACCAGGTGCGGGTCCAGAGCAAGAGCAAGGATGAGCTCCAGGCGGTGATCGCGCTCCTGAAACAAAAAGATTTTGGAATCGACCTGCAATTCCTCAATTACCGGTAAGCCTCTGTCCAAGGCCCCGCCATGTTAGTCCGAGTCTTCCTTTGCACTGCCGCCCTTAGTCTCGTGATCCTGGCGGAGGCCGGCTGTGGGCGGAGCGACGCGATCGTGGTCATCGCGCTGCATCCGACTAACCCGAACATCTTGTATGTCGCCACGAACGATTACATCTATAAGTCGCGGGATGAGGGCCAGACATGGGAGAACCTCTCACAAGGGATGACCTACTCGCGCGTCATCTCGATGGCCATTGATCCGGCCTACCCCGCCACCGTCTACGCCGGCACGAAGGGTGACGCCGTCTACAAGAGCTACGACGGGGGACAGCGCTGGGTGTCGCAGCGCATCGGGCTGGACAGCACGGTTGTGACCTCGGTGGTGAACCAATTCCTGTTCCACCCGTTCGACAGCCGCCGCCTGTTCGTGGCCACCACCATGGGAATCTTCGAGTCGCAGAACGGCGGTGAGACCTGGCAGAAGCGGATGGATGGGATGAAGGAGGTGCTCATGGTCGTCACGCTGGCGCTTGATGCGACGCAGCCGACGACCATGTACGCCGGCACGAGCGGTGGCGTGTACAAGAGCGTGAATGGTGCGGCCCGATGGGAGAAGGTGAACGACGGACTCGTCCCGCCCGAGATCTTGGAATCCTCGCGCGCCCTGGGCGTGACCGCGATTCAGGTCGACCCCCACGCGACCGGGAGGCTGTATGCAGCCACACTGAAGGGCCTCTACAAGTCCACGGACCGCGCGCAATCCTGGGCCCGTGTCGCGCAGTCGCTGCCGGATCAAATGATCAGCGCGATGGTGCTCGACCGGTCCGTGGCCGGAGTCATCTACGTGGCGAGCCGTGAGGGTGTGCACAAGAGCGAGGACGGGGGCACAACCTGGAAGGCGATCAACAGGGGATTGGCGAGCCTGAACATCCGTTCGCTGGTCCAGAGTCCGACGGATCCCAAGACGTGGTACGCCGGGACGAACGGCAGCGGTCTGTATCGGAGTCGGGAT
>JAHFEU010000068.1:3280-13273 GCA_023248295.1 Nitrospirota bacterium
CAGGGTGGTGTCCTGGGTCTCCGGGCCAACGCGGTAGTTCGGGAGGGTGGTGTCCTGCGTGTCGAGGCCTCTTCTAGGCTTCAGGTCTAATTGCTGGTTGCTGTTCGGCGAGGCTACGTCGCCGATGTCGGCCCCGAACGAGTTGGGAAGCGTCGTGTCCTGGATCGTGGTTCCGAAGCGGTTGGGCAGGGTGGTATCCTCAACCTCCATGCCGGTGCGTGCGGACTCCGGGGGTCTGACCGGGCGAAACTCCTTTGTGAGCGCTTTTTCCTCCTGCTGAATTCTTCGGCGTTCGCGCCCGGCCTCTTCGAACTCGAGCGTCTCAAGTGTGTCCTTCGACTCGCCGAGATGCTCCAGCCGCATTCTGAGCTTGTGGAGGTCCTGGTTTGCCTGTACGACCGGGCGGATGAGTTCGCTGGTCGTAAACTGTCGCTGGTTCGTTCCGGCGCCCATATTGAGTAAGCCCGTTTCCTGGATGGCCTTGAGCAGTTCAAACGCTTGGTCCTGCAATTGGTCGACCTCATCCAGCGACGCCGGATCACTCGCGCAACAGTCCAGGAACCGGCGATATTGCCGAACGAACTTGGATATTTCCGCCTGAATATTCTGGATCTTGACAGGGGGCCTGGCCTGGAGACTTCCCTCTTTCTCCCGCTCGGCGGCCCTCTTCTTGTCCGCTTCCGAAACGAGGGGAGCACAGCCGGGTGCCCGGGTCGTCGAGTATTGCTGGTCGGGGGTCCTCTTCGGACACCAGTAGATCGGGCCCGGCGGATTGAGGGGGTTATTGGACCTCAGTTCCGTCGCGTCAGTTGCGGCGGGGTTTGCCAGCGCGAGAATGGCAAGGGCAATGGGCCACGGCCATGTATGCCGCGGCACTTTTTCGATGGCGATCATGGCGTTATTCTGCTCACCATGTCTGGAAAAGTCAATCAAAGAGCCTCAACTAGGATCGTGGCGGGCCTAACTGAGCCTGTCACCGGCAAAACCGGCGCAGGGGGCTCACTTGAAAACCCCGCCAGGAATCAGATAGGCTGCAGCGTCGGTTTGGATGGGTTCCCTAGAGGTTCGAGTGCCGGCTATGCCAGTCGTTTACATCGAGGACATCGCCCGCTACGTCGGGCAAGAGGTGACGGTCCGGGGTTGGCTGCGGACTCACCGCTCCAGCGGCAAGATCCAGTTCTTGACGGTGCGGGACGGGACTGGTGATCTCCAGGCGGTAGTCAGCAGGGGCGTGGTGGGGGAGGAGCAGTTTGCCCAGTCCGCCAGGCTGACCCAGGAATCGTCCCTCATCCTGACCGGCACGGTCAAGGCGGACATGCGAGCGCAGGGCGGTTACGAACTAGAGGTCATACGCATCGAACCGATTCAGATTGCTGAGCCGTACCCCATCCAGCCCAAAGAGCACGGGGTCGGGTTTCTGATGGAACATCGGCACCTCTGGCTCAGGTCGAGCCGCCAGCACGCCATCCTGCGAATCCGACACGAGATCATCCGGGCCTGTCGGAACTTCTTCGATGACCGCGGCTTCGTGCTCGTTGACGCGCCGATCTTCACGCCAAATGCCTGTGAAGGGACCACCACCTTGTTCCAGACGGACTATTTCGACGACAAAGCCTACCTGACTCAGAGCGGCCAACTCTATAGCGAGGCCACGGCAGCCGCATTCGGGAAGGTGTATTGCTTCGGGCCAACCTTTCGTGCTGAAAAATCAAAGACGCGGCGCCACCTGATGGAGTTCTGGATGGTCGAGCCCGAGGTCGCATTCGCCGAGCTGCCGGAGATGATGGATCTGGCCGAGGCGCTGCTCAGCTTCATCGTGGGTCGGGTGCTGGAAACACGCAGGACGGAGCTCGCCGTGCTCGAGCGCGATACCTCCAAATTGGACCGTGTCGTCCCCCCGTTCCCGCGGATCAGCTACGATGAGGCGGTGTCGCTACTGCAAAAAAAGAGCAATCCGATCCAGCCAGGCGACGACTTCGGAGGCGACGAAGAGACGCTGTTGTCGCATGAATTCGACCGGCCCGTGATCGTGCATCGGTTTCCCCGCGCGATCAAGGCCTTCTACATGCAGAGTGATCCGGAGCGTCCCGACCTGGTGCTCTGTATGGATGTCCTGGCTCCCGAGGGGTATGGGGAGGTCATCGGGGGCGGGCAGCGCATTCACGAGCAGGACAAATTGATGGCTCGCATTCAAGAACATAAGCTTCCCGAAGAGGCGTTCCGGTGGTATGTGGACCTCCGGCGGTACGGGTCCGTACCACACGCCGGCTTCGGGATGGGAATCGAACGGGTTGTAGCCTGGGTCTGTGGTTTGGACCACGTCAGGGAAACCATTCCGTTCCCGCGAATGCTCTACAAACTCTACCCGTAGGCAGGATGCTGAAAAAGGCCTCCAGCTTTGTTCTCGGTCGCTCGAACCCTTCAACGTACAAAAAAGTACGCCTCAGGGCTCTCGCTCCCTGCGGCCGCGTTGGCAGTCCTTTTTGAGCATCCTGTTGCAATCCCGCTAGAGATTTTCTGTTTGCGCGATGTCCCTGTTGGTCGGGGTCGCGAACATGGTTATCGGAAAACACAATCCGTCCAGTCGGTTTCGATCCGCTCCCTCCTGTTGCCCTGCCAGGGAGCGATCTCCCTACATGGCGTTCTGGGGATGGATGGAATTTTCAAGAAAGCCCTCTATCTTGTTAAGAACAAAAGATTTTAGTTGACAAGGCTTCTCCTGGATGTATACTGCTGCCAAAAAGTGGGACGAAGTGGATATAAATGGGCCACTGAACCGGCTCAATCCGAATTCTCATGTCCCCGTTCTGGTAGAGGAACTGTTGTCCTGGCTGGCCTGTCGGCCCGGCGGACGATACCTGGATTGCACCGTGGGGCAAGGTGGGCTTGCCTCATACATTCTGAGTGCCACTGGGCCTGACGGATCGGTGATCGGGATTGACCAAGACGAAGAGGCGATTGCTGCAGCCGCCAACCGCCTCGAGCCGTTTGCAGGCCGGGCGCGCCTGATTCGAGGCAATTTTCGGGAACTGAAGCAGCACGTGAGGTCGGTGGGCCTGTCGGAGGTTGATGGCGTCGTGTTTGACCTTGGAATGTCGTCGGCTCAACTGGACCGGCCCGATCGGGGGTTCAGTTTTCTCGCCGACGGCCCGCTTGATATGCGCATGGATCGGCGTGGTGACCGAACAGCGGCGAAGCTTCTCAATCAGCTTGGCGAGACGGAGTTGGCCGACATGCTGTACCGTTTCGGGGAGGAACGGTATTCGCGCCGGATCGCCCGCGCGGTGGTCCGGGCGCGAGCGCGTCGCCCTCTGCAGACCACGTTTGACCTGGTATCCGTGATCAGGGATGCGGTGCCGGCCTTCTACCGCCACGGGCGTCTTCACTTTGCGACACGAACGTTTCAAGCCTTGCGAATCGCCGTGAACCATGAACTCGAGGTTCTGGAGGGGTCGCTTCGAGATGCGGCCGATGTGCTGGTGCCCGGTGGACGGCTGTGCGTCATCTCCTTTCATTCCCTCGAAGACCGCATCGCCAAGCAAACCTTCCGGGCGCTGTCGCACGGCCAGGAGCCCTGCCTGGCCACATTGACCAAGAAACCCTGTGTCCCCTCGGAGCGGGAACGGCGGGAGAATCCGCGCGCCCGCAGCGCCAAACTCCGGGTGGCTGAGCGCCTGCCTCACCGGAGGTGTCCATGAAAACGATCGCCGCCGTGGCCGTGATCGCACTGCTGTTGCTGTTCGTGTGGGAACGGGTGGAAATCGTCCGCGTGGGTTATCAGATCGAACGATTGAAGTCGAAGAAGATCGCGTTGCAACGTGAGCGCGATGAGTTGCGTGTGAAGGTTTTGAGCCTGACCTCCCCGGAGAGGATCGCACGGGCGGCCAGCGAACAACTGGCGATGGTCCCGCCGCGCCAGGGGCAGGTGATTCTGGTGCGGGTGGGCCCTGCAGCTTCCGCGCCTCCAGGAGCGGCCACGCCGGAATTCAAGCTGGCCAGCAACGAATCGGGGGCCAGGCTGCCATGACGGGTGCTGACCCTTATCGGCGTCGCCGGATCGTCGCTGCGTTGGTGCTGATGGGCGGCTTTGCGGTTGTCCTGTTCAGGCTCTTCAGCCTACAAGTCCTGCAAGCGGCCGAGCTGACGCTGAAAGCGGACCGGCAGCACCGAAAGGCCGTGACGATTGAGGGAGAGCGAGGGGCGATCTACGATCGTCGGGGAAAAGTCCTGGCCATGAACATGGAAGTCCCGTCGGTCTTCGGGGTCCCGGCGTCGCTCGGGAACCCCTCACGGGTGGCACGTGACCTGGGCCGGCTCCTGCACGTCCAGGCAGAGGAGATTGAGAAAAAGCTCAGGCAGGAGCGAAGCTTCGTCTGGATCGCGCGGAAACTGGAGCCCGAGCAGGGGCGAAGGCTGGAACGGATGGCCCTGGAGGGCATCGGGTTGGTGATGGAAGGTCGGCGTTTCTACCCCAAGGGGCCGTTGATGTCCCATGTGCTTGGCTTTGCCGGCATGGACGGCCAGGGCTTGGAGGGCGTCGAGCGGCGATACGAGCCCTATCTTCGCGGCGACAAGCAGAGTGTCGTCCTGCAGCGTGACGCGCTTGGCCGAACGGTTTTCCCGAGAGGACTGAATGACCCGGGCCCGGCGCCAGGTCACAGCGTGACTCTCACCGCCGACGAGGTGATCCAGTACATTGCGGAGAAAGAACTGGAAGAAGCGGTCGAGGCAAGCCATGCGAAGGGCGGGATCGTCATTGTCATGGAGCCTCGTACCGGCGCGATCCTGGCGATGGCTGTCAGTCCCAGGTTCGACCCGAATGCTGTGCGGGCCATTTCCGCCGATCGCTGGCGCAACCGCGCCCTGACGGACGCCTTTGAACCCGGCTCGACGATGAAGATGTTCGTGGGGGCCGCCGCGCTCGAGGAAAAGGTCATGGCGCCCGGGACATTGGTTTATGGAGAGCAAGGTCGGATGACGGTGGCGAACACGGTCATTCATGACCACGACAAGTCCGGCTGGATGACCTTTGCTCAGGTGATCCAACGATCCAGCAACATCGGGGCGGTCAAGACCGCTCTGTCTCTCGGCGAGGCTCGCGTGCATCGCTATCTCAAGGCGTTCGGGTTCGGGGAACGGACGGAAATCGATTTGCCGGGCGAGGCGCCGGGCTTGGTGAAGGAACCGCAGGACTGGGGTCGGCGGTCGTTGGCGTCGATTGCGATTGGGCAAGAGATCGGCGTCACGCCGCTGCAGTTGATCACCGCGGTCTCAGCCATCGCCAACGGCGGGTGGCTGATGAAACCGTTCGTGGTGTCAGAAATTCGAGATGGGAGGGGGCAGCTGGTATTCCAAACCGTTCCGCAAGTCCGACGTCGGCCGATCGCCCCTGAGACCGCGCAGGCTCTCAGCGCGATCCTGGAGGGCGTTGTCGTTCTCGGCACCGGCAGTCGGGCAGCGATCCCGGGGTACCGAGTGGCCGGGAAAACCGGAACTGCTCAGAAGATTGATCCCGAAACTGGGGGGTACTCCCCCACCCAGTTCGTGGGGTCTTTCGCGGGCTACGTTCCTGCCCAGGACCCTCGCCTGGCGATTCTGGTGGTGATCGACGAGCCGCAGGACGAAGCCTGGGGAGGAGTCGTCGCGGCGCCCGTGTTCCGACGAGTGGCTGAGCAGGCGCTCCCCTATCTGGGAGTGTCGCCCCGGGAGCCGGTCAAGCTGGCCCTGGCAGCGCAATGACCTTTGCTGAATTGATCGCCCCGCTGGAGGCGGCCGAGCGGTATGGAGATCCGAATGTGGAGATCACCGGCTTGACCGATGACTCTCGTCGCGTGAAACCGGGCAGCGTGTTCGTGGCGGTGAAGGGCGGGCGAGTCGATGGCCACGCGTTTGTCCAGGAGGCAGTGGTCGCCGGCGCCTCCGCGCTCGTCCTGCAGGAGCGGCTGCCGGCCGGTCCGCCGATCCCGATGCTCCGGGTCCTCGACTCGCGCCGAGCGCTCGGGCTGCTGGCGAGTCGGCTTCAGCAGGATCCCTCCTCCCGCCTCAGACTGATCGGCGTGACCGGGACGAACGGAAAGACGACCGTGACCTATCTGTGTCAGTCGGTGCTGCAAGCGGCCGGCCGGCGGGTCGGCGTCATCGGCACGGTCGCGTACCATATCGGATCGGAGCGGCTGTCCGCTCCCCATACGACGCCGGGGGCGGTGGAACTGCAGGGCCTGTTGGCCCGCATGGTGGAGGCCGGTCTGGACTCGACGGTGATGGAGGTCTCGTCGCACGCGCTCGCGCTGGACCGCACCGCCGGGTGTGAATTCGACGTGGCGGTCTACACGAACCTGACCCAGGACCACCTGGATTTCCATGCCGACATGGAAGACTACTTCAAGGCGAAGTTGCGCCTGTTCACCGGTTTGACGCCTGCCGGGAACAAGTCCCGTCCCAAGCGCGCCATCGTGAATGTGGATGATGCCCGAGGCCACCATGTCTGCGGGGCGAGTCGGGTTCCGGTGTGGACCTATTCCATTCAGAAGCAGTCGGACATTCAGGCCGTAGATGTGCGTCTCTCGCTGGCGGGGACGAGCTTCACGGCCGTGACCCCGTCTGGCCGGTTCTCTGTTGAAAGCCGATTGGTGGGCGAACACAACGTGTACAACATGCTCGCGGCGGTCGGGGTCGGGTTGCATGAGCAGGTCCCACCGAACGCGATCCGCGAAGGGATCCGCTCGGTCGTGAATGTTCCGGGACGATTCGAGCGGGTCGAGGCCGGGCAAGGCTTTACCGTGGTGGTGGACTATGCCCATACGGAGGATGCGCTCGACCGCCTGCTGGCCACCGCCCAAGCCCTGAAGACCGGACGGATCATCACGGTGTTCGGGTGTGGAGGCGATCGCGATCGGGGCAAACGGCCTCGGATGGGCCGAGTCGCCGCGCAGCGGAGCGATCTGGTCGTCCTGACCTCGGACAATCCGCGCAGCGAGGACCCGATGGCCATCATCGCCGAGGTGGAAGCGGGCCTTCGGGAGGCCATGGATCCCGCACGTGGCCGGTACCGGGTGGTTGCTGATCGTCGCCAGGCCATCGAAGCGGCCGTCCGGGAAGCGAAACCCGGTGACATGGTCCTGATTGCCGGCAAAGGCCACGAGGATTACCAGATCCTCGGTGCCACTCGCGTGCATTTCGACGATCGTGAGGTGGCGCGCGAGGCCATCCGGAAGTGCTCGTGAACGATGCAGGGTATGCGGTGAAGACCGCGCAGGATTGATCGGGGGCGAGCGCAGCCGGCTGAACCGGGCGAATGGCCGGGTCGGTGAGTGACATCAGACCGTCATGCACATACGATTTATGATCTGAAATAAATGGCGGAGGGGACACATGACTGACCTAGAGCGCATGCAGGGCATCATGGTTCGCGGCATCCAGCAAGAGCAAAATGGAGCGCACGTGGTCTGCACAGACCCCAAGACCGGCACCACCTTCGTGGTCCACCCCGGCGAGACCATCGGAATGGCCCTGGGGCGGGTCAAAGCGCGATACCGGCATGGGAGTCGTGAGCTGAAGGGGTCCCAGAACTGATCCGTCGGCGCCGCAGTCCGCTGAGCGCCGCTAGCCCTGATTATTCATGACGGTTCGTCGCGAAATCGCGCAGTCGCGTCGCGAGACGGGCGCGAGGAGCCGCGAAGGAGGGAAGCATACTCCCGGCAGTACGTTGACCGACTGAGCGGCGAGCCCGCCCGCTTGCATGCCGCGGCAGCCGCATGCAGGCTTGTCGCAGCAGCGAATCCCGGGTACCCGTTGCTCTGCCACATGCAACGGGTGAACAGCAGAAGCGCTCATGAATAATCCGGGCTAGAATTGAGGCCATGTCGCTCTTCACGGTCGGGGAGGTGGTGGAGATCACCAGCGCCAGCGTGCGTGCAGGCCAGGACCAGCGGATGTCGCGGGTCGGCATCCGGCGGGTGTGCACGGATTCGCGCGACGTGCGATCCGGAGATCTCTTTGTCGCCCTCAAGGGGGAGCGCTATGACGGCCACCAGTTTGTGGAGGCGGCGCTGCGGCGCGGGGCGGTCGCTGCCGTCGTGGAGAACCGATCCGGGATCACGTCGGTCGCGGAATCGCCCGCGTCAGGGAGAGCCGTGCTTCTGGCCGTGCCGGATACCCTTCTGGCCTATCAGCAGTTGGCCGCACACCACCGCCAGCGGTTTCGGATACCGCTTGTGGCGGTCACCGGCAGCAACGGCAAGACCACCACGAAGGACATGGTGGCGAATGTGTTGTCTGAGCGGTGGACCGTTCTCAAGACCGAGGGCAATTTGAACAACCGCATCGGGGTTCCCCAGACCTTGCTTCGGGTGCGCGCGCGTCATCAGGCGGCCGTGGTGGAGATGGGCGTCGATCAGAAGGGGCAAACCACCCGGCTGGGCGAGATCGCCCGCCCGACGATCGGCCTCATCACCAACATCGGGCCGGACCACCTGGAATTCTTTGGCACCGTGGAGGCGTCCGCCCAGGCCAAGGGCGAATTGCTGGACCTGCTGCCGCCGGACGGCGCAGCCGTGCTGAATGCGGATGACGCCTATTTTGGGTATCTCGCCTCGAGAACCCGTTGTCGGGTGGTGTCGTTCGGGCTGTCCCGAAGCGCGGAGGTTCGAGCCACCGATGTGGTGGCCGATCCGCGCCGCGGCACGGCCTTCCGATTGACGCTTCCCGGCGGGAGGCGCCACGCGCGTGTGATCCTGCGGGCGCACGGAGCCCATAATCTTTCCAATGCCCTGGCCGCGGCGGCGGTGGGACATTGCTTGGCCTTGGGCGGCGCCGCGATCGCGAGAGGCTTGGCCCGGTTCAGGCCGGCCACGATGCGGTCTCAGGTCAGCCGGTGGGGGGACATCCGGATCATCAACGATTGCTACAACGCCAATCCGGCCTCGATGAAGGCCGCCATTGATCTGTTGATGCAGTTGGGCGGTGGCGGTCGCACGATCGCCGTGTTGGGCGACATGCTGGAGCTGGGCCCGGAATCCCCGGCTCTCCACCGCGAAGTGGGAGCGTACCTGGCCGAGCGCGGCGTCGGGTACCTCATCGCGTGCGGGACACGCGGACGTGGCATCGCGGACGGGGGGCGCGAGGCCGGCATGGCCCCTGATCTCGTGCGGGAGGCGCCGGACGCTCTGGCTGCGGCCGCGACCCTCACCACCCTGGTGCGCGCTGGCGATGTGATCCTGGTGAAGGGATCCCGCGGGATGCGGATGGAACAAGCCCTTGACGCACTCACTGGAAGAACGCGAACTACATCGAGCGGGTAACCAGGGGCATCGCACGGGAGCGGTCTCCGGGGGGTCGCTCGGGGCGGTCTACCATCGGCGAGAGAGAGGAAGCTGACGCATGCTGTATCTCTGGCTCTATCCGCTCCACACCGAGTTTTCCTTCCTGAACGTCTTCCGATACCTGAGTTTCCGGATCATCTACGCGGCGGTGACGGCGTTTCTCGTGGCCTTCGTGCTGACCCCGACGTTGATCCGTAAGCTTCAGGAGATGCGGCTGGGGCAACAGGTTCGAGATGATGGTCCACGCCGCCACCTCGCCAAGACCGGCACGCCGACGATGGGCGGGCTGCTGATCCTGTTCGCGGTGCTCCTCTCCACCCTGCTCTGGGCGGATGTTACGAACCGGTACGTGTGGCTGGCGATTTTCGCCACCATCGGGTTCGGGCTGGTGGGGTTTGTGGACGATTACCTGAAGGTCGCGCGTAACCAAGCGAAAGGGTTGTCGGCCTCGCAGAAAATCCTGGCGCAAGGCCTGGTGGCGCTCGGCATCGGCCTGTTTTTTTATTTTTTGCCGGGCTACTCCACTAAACTCAGCGTGCCATTTTTCAAGACTTTTACGCCGGATCTGGGTCTGTTCTACATCCCGTTCGCGATCCTGGTCATTGTCGGCAGCTCGAACGCAGTCAACCTGACAGATGGCCTCGATGGGTTGGCGGTGGGTCCCGTGATGATC
>JAHFEU010000069.1 GCA_023248295.1 Nitrospirota bacterium
TGCCGGCCTGGTGCGCACCTTGTTCGAGGCCGTCGGCCGCGTGGTGATGGTGGAAGAGCGCCTCATGGACGCCGTCACCGGGCTGAGTGGGAGCGGCCCGGCCTACGTGTTTATGGCGATCGAGGCATTGGCGGACGGGGGCGTGAAGATGGGCCTGTCCCGGACGGTCGCCGAACTCCTGGCCGCGCAGACCGTGCTGGGGGCGGCCCGCATGATGCTCGAAACAGGCGAGCATCCCGCACGCTTGAAGGACCGCGTGGCCTCTCCTGGAGGGACCACCATCGCGGGGCTCCATCAACTGGAGCAGGGGGGCCTCAGGGCCTGCCTCATTGCCGCGGTCGAGGCAGCCACGAAGAGATCCGAAGAGATGGGACGGTAGTGTTTGTGGCCGGCAATTTGCTGGAGGGGCTGGCGCACGTCGCGGACTGGGTGCTGACCCTCTATATGTATGTGATCATCGCCCGCGCGCTGGTCTCATGGGTCAACCCCGATCCATGGAATCCTATCGTGCAATTTCTGGAGCGGGCCACCGAGCCGGTCTTGTACCCGCTCCGACGCCGGTTTGGCTGGGCGAGGGGGATCGATCTCTCACCGATCATCGCGATCCTCATCATCCTGTTCCTGCAGTACGCGCTCGTCCGCAATCTGTTCGAGATAGCATCTCGCATGCGCTGAGAGGCGATACCGATGAAGATTACGCCGCTCGACATCCGGAAAATGGTGTTCAAGGTCCGACTGAGAGGGTATGACCGGCAGGAAGTGGACCAGTTTCTGGAGGAACTGGCGCAGACCCTCGAGATGCTGAATCGCGATTATACGGTGCTGCGCGAGAAACTGGCGTCCGCCGAGCAGCAGCTCGCCGATCTGAAAAAGGCCGAGGCGACCCTCATGAACACGCTCGTGACGACGCAGGCGCTCGCGGATGACCTCAAGCACGCCGCGCAGCGGGACGCCGAGCTCATCATGAAGGAAGCCGAGCTGAAGGCCGGGGAGTTGCTTCGGGAGGCACAGACGGAACTGGCCGGCACGCAACGTGATCTGTCGGATCTGCGCAAGCAGAAGCTGATGGCGATCGAGCGCCTGCGCTCGACCTTGCGGACCTTTGGACGGTTGCTGGAGATCGAAGAGGGGGACGAGCATCTCCCCGCCCCAGCCGACCGGCCTGAGAAGGTCGCCGACGGCTCCAACCGCTAGAGACACGACACCCCTTCCCCTCGCGCCATACGATGAGCGCGTCTGACCCCATTACGAGCTCGATGCAGTCGGCCGCAGAGACCGGGGTGTTTCCGGGAGCGGTCCTCCTCGTCAGGGTTCGGGGGCGCCTGGCCTATCAGCGCGCGGTCGGCTGTGCCGCGCTCGTCCCGGAACGGGAACTGGCGTCCCTGGACACGGTGTATGACCTCGCCTCTTTGACGAAGCCATTGGCCACCGCGACGGCCGTCCTGTGTCTGGTCCAGGAGCGTCGACTCGGTCTGGAAGAGCCGCTGCAGAACCTGCTCGGGGAGCTGAAGGGGTCGGCTCTGGGCGGTGCGACGGCCTCGCATCTCTTGAGCCACAGTTCCGGCCTGCCGGCGTGGCGTCCCTTCTACGAGCGTATTGTCGAGCGGGATCGCACGCAGCCCGGTCTCCTCGGCAGCGCAGCGGCCAAGCAGGTGGCGTTGGACCTCATTTGCCAGGAGGCCTTGGTCGCTCCTGTGGGGAAACGGAGTCTGTACAGCGATCTGGGGTTTATGCTGTTGGGACTCCTGGTCGAGCGGATCGCAGGATGTTCACTGGCCGCGTTCTGCCGGGATCGGGTGTATGCGCGGATCGCTGCGGGACCGCTGTGTTTCATCGAGACGGGCGGGGCGCTGGCCGGTGCACCGCCCGGTCAACCGATTGATCTGGGGAAAGTGGCGCCGACCGAGGAAGATGCCTGGCGCGGGCGGGTCGTGCGAGCTCAGGTGCACGACGAGAACGCGTACGCGATCGGCGGGATTGCCGGCCATGCCGGCCTGTTCGGGACCGCATCCGCCGTCTTGGCGGTCTCGGGCGCCTGGTTGAGGAGCTATCTGGGGCAGGATGCCGTTCTACCCGTGGAACTGGTCCGGCGCTTTGTGAGCAGGCAGAACCGCCCTCCCGGGTCAAGTTGGGGATTCGGCTGGGATACGCCGTCATCGCCTTCCTCCTCAGGGACCCGACTGTCAGCTCGGGCCTTCGGGCATCTGGGCTATACGGGGACCTCGCTCTGGGTTGACCCCGAGTGCGAACTGGAAGTGGTCCTGCTCTCGAACCGGGTCCATCCCACGAGACACAATGAGGCGATCAAGCAGTTTCGGCCGGTGATTCACGACTTAATTTATCGGGAAGTGATAGGTGGAAGCTGATAGCGAGTAGCTAGTAGCGGGCAGCTCAGGGCTGCTGGCTATTCGCTATGTGCTACTGGCTGGTGTCAGGGTACTCGATCCAGGTTTCTTTCTCGGCGAGGTAGCGCCGGCCTTTGAAATTCGGCCTGGTCCGCATCCGCCTGAACCCGAGCTCTCGGAGCTTGTCGACCACGCTTCTGACCGCCGCGCCGACGGTGGAGTGCGTCTGTCCCTCGACCGTCAAGGCCTCATACATGACCTTGGCTGCGTACCCCTGAGCAGTCCGACTCACCAGGATGGACCGGTTGAAATACCGGTCACTGGGGTCGGTCCCCTCGATCTGGTGTCGTTCGACGACGCCTTCTCTTTTAAAGGACAGCGGAAGGGTGCTCACCTCTGCCCCCGTGCAGGCGGAAATTATTCCGATCAGCGACGGGATTATAGTCACCCCCGGCGGAGAGTGCAACCTGGATCCGGCGTTGTTGACAACCCCCTGGCCCGGTTCTTATGATGGCGCTCGCGGCTCCGCCGGGGAGGCAGACCACGGAGAGCAGGCCGGCTGAGCCGGCTACGCCATGAATCTACCGAACAGCCTGACTATCCTGCGAATCTTCTTAATTCCTGTTTTCATCGGTTTCCTGATCTATGAGCGCTATGAGTATTCATTGGCCGTGCTCCTGCTCGCAGGCCTTACAGACGGGCTGGACGGCATCATCGCACGGGTGGCCAACCAGCGCACCCGACTCGGGGCGTACCTGGACCCATTGGCCGACAAGTTGTTGCTCACCTCCGGGTTTGTCACGCTGTCGGTCCTTCACCTGGTCCCCTCGTGGATCGCGATTGTAGTCGTCAGTCGGGATATGATGCTCATGACCGGCACGCTGTTGGCCCGACTCACCGAATCGCAGCTGGATATTTCTCCGACCCTGTTAGGAAAAGGCACGACCCTGTTTCAGCTTTCCTATCTCATTCTGGTCGTGGTGCTGACGTCGCGCCAGATGGACCTCAGGCTCATCCAACCCTTGCTGTATCTCATGGTCTGCCTCACCGTCATGTCCGGTTTCCACTATCTCTACCGTGGGTTTACCCATCTCAGCACCGGTGAGGCATAGCCCGCTCGCCCGATTCGCTCTTCGTGTGAAACCGCCTTTTTTTTTCGCTGCAGTCTATTGCGATCAAAGTTGACAAGGTAAGGGTCCTCCAGTAGACTTCGGCCATAGCATTGACCATCTAAGTCCTGGCAACTGCGTGCAAAATGGGACGAGTGGTGGATGCGCACCGCTCGGTGAGCTTGTCGTCGAGCCGCAGGCTCTGATAACGCGGAGCGAACGAGGCAGCCTTCAAGGACCGGATCGCTGATGGCCACATTTACCTACGTTGGTAAAACCAGGCAGGGCGCGGTCAAGAAAGGCGACCTGACCGCCAAGACCCGTGAGGAGGCCGCAGAGCAACTTCGCAGGCAGAATGTCATCGTCTCGAGTCTGCTGGAAAAAGCCCATGAAGGCATTTTGCAGCGACTGAATTTGGGCGGCGGCGTCAGCGACAAGGAAATTGCCGTCTTTACCCGCCAGTTCGCGACCATGATCAACGCCGGCCTTCCGCTCGTCCAGTGTCTGGAGATTCTTTCCACCCAGTCGGAGAACAAGATCTTCGGTAAAACGATCGGGGAGATCAAATTTGACGTGGAGAGCGGCTCGACGTTCGCCGATGCCCTGAAGAGGCATCCCAAGATCTTTGACGAGCTGTATGTGAACCTGGTGCATGCCGGTGAGGTGGGCGGTCTGCTCGACACGATCCTGGGCCGTCTGGCCAAACACATTGAAAAGGCCATGAAGCTGAAGAGCCAGATCAAGGGGGCCATGGTCTACCCCGCTGCCATTATGGGTGTGGCCGTGATCGTGATCACCGTCCTGATGATCTTCGTCATTCCGATCTTTGCCCGCATGTTTCTGGAAATGTCGGGAGGGAAGGCAAGCTTGCCGGGCGCCACTCAATTGGTGATCGACATGAGCAATTTCATGAAGGACAACATCCTGTATCTTCTGATGGGGGCGGCGGCACTCGTGTACGGGATCAAGCAGTATTATAGAACACCCAAGGGGCGGCTGGTCATGGATCGCCTCTTTCTCCGCTTGCCGGTGATGGGAGATGTGATTCGAAAGGCCGCCGTGGCGAAGTTCACACGGACGCTCGGGACTCTTATCACCAGCGGGGTGCCCATTCTGGATGGCCTGACGATCACGTCCAAGACCGCCGGCAATAAGGTGGTGGAGGGAGCCATCCTGATGGCACGGCAGAGCATCAGCGAAGGGAAAACGGTGGCCGAACCGCTGGCGAAAAGCGGTGTGTTCCCCAACATGGTCACACACATGATCTCGGTCGGTGAGGCCACCGGCGCGTTGGATGCCATGCTGGGCAAGATCGCCGACTTCTATGACGACGAAGTCGACGCGGCGGTGGCGGCGCTCACCGCGCTCCTCGAACCCATGATGATGGTCTTCCTCGGAACGATCATTGGATTCATCGTGATTGCCATGTACCTGCCGATTTTCAAGATGGCCGCGGCGATCGAGTAGGGTTCGCTGCGCGCGTCCGGGTGCCCTGCGGCGCCATCCGTCGTACTGAAGGTCGAGCGAACGAACACAACGCACCGGTCATGGGTCCGTGGCGCAGCCGGCGTGGAGGCCGACGTTCGGCGGCCACTGGGGGGCCAGTGAGCGGTCAGGGAACGCGCAGGGGCCGATGGATGACCTAAGAGTCAAGCTGCATTGGCTGATGGGCGTTCGAGTGGTCGCCGTCACGCTGCTGCTCGGGCTCTCGATCGCCTTTCAAGTCGCCAGGGGCGAACTCGTCCTCACCTTCTACGCCCTGATCGTCTTCACGTACGCGATCACGATCGCCTACGGGGTCACCATCAGGTATCTGACCGATGTCCTCGCCTTGACCCGGTTCGCGTACCTCCAAGTCGGGGTGGATCTGTTGCTGGAAACCTTTTTGGTGGCCACCACGGGCGCCGTCGAGAGCCCATTCTCCGTGCTGTACGTGATTACGGTGCCCCTGGCCAGTCTGATCATGAGGCGCCGCGGAGGGCTGATCACCGCCGGGGTGTCGGTGATTCTGTTCGGGCTCATCACGAATTTCCAGTTGTACCATGTGTTCGCGGCAAGCGGATGGCTCCCGCCCAGCCGATTGTCCGTGGTGGAGACGCTGCACACGTTCGGGGTCCATAGCCTGGCGGTCATCGCGGTGGGGTTGCTCAGCGGGGCGCTGGCGGAGTCCCTGGCCGAGAAGGAGCGTGGGCTGAGCCGGTTGCAGGCGTTTCACGAGAACGTCGTGGAGAGCATCAGCAGCGGGCTCTTTACAACCGATGCGGCTGGCCGGATCACCTCGTTCAACCGGGCCGCCCAGGAAATCACCGGCTACGACTTGGACAAGGTGCGCCAGCGGCCGTGGTGGGAAGTCTTCCTGTGGCAGCAGGGCGACCTGTTCGGGGCAGACCCGTCCGCCATGGCGAATCCGTACCGATTCGAGGCCCAGGGCAACCGGTCAGACGGGAGCCGTCTGGTGCTCGGCATGACGGTCTCCCCTCTGACCGAAGGCGGCGCTCAGACCGGACTGGTGGGAGTCTTCAAGGATCTCACGCAGATCCGTGACATGGAAGAGGAGATGCGGCGAAAGGAATGGCTGGCGAAGCTCGGCGAAATGTCGGCCGGCATGGCACACGAGATTCGGAACCCTCTGGCTGCCATGGTCGGCGCCATGCAGATGCTGCGCCAAGACCTGGCCCAGGACGAGTCCACTGCGCGCCTCCTGGACATCGCCACTCGGGAGGCCACCCGGTTGGACGCCATCGTCTCGGAGTTCCTCCTTTACGCCCGGCCGCCGGAGCTGAACCTGAAGGAGTGCGACCTGAACGCGGTCCTGACGGACACGTTGGATCTGATCCGGCACGAAGCCCAAAAACGGAAGGATATCACGATCGAGACGCACCCCGGCCCCGGTCCCATGCTCGCCCAGGTAGATCAGGATCAGTTAAAGCAAGTGTTCTGGAATCTCGCGACGAACGCCTTCGATGCCATGGTCGCGGGGGGGCGGCTGACCATTGTGACCTCGCGCCGGCGGATCGGGTCAGGCGGTCGGAGCGGTGAGGTCATCGAAATCGCGTTCAAGGATACCGGGGAAGGAATCAAGAAGGAGGACCTGGACAAGATCTTTCTTCCCTTCTTCACCACCAAGCACACCGGGTCCGGCCTGGGGCTGGCCTCGGTCCACCGCATCGTGGACCTTCACGGCGGGTGGATCCGAGTCGAGAGCCAGGTGGGGAAAGGGTCGCGTTTCGTGGTCTGCCTGCCCCTCTCGGCTGAAGCCGGGCCGCGCCTGTGGCACGAGGGTTCTGAGCCGTGGAGTCGTGAGCCGTGGAAAAGATCCTGATCGTTGACGACGAGCGTAGTATGCGGGATGTGCTGAGCATCATGCTCAGGCGAGCAGGCTACGGCGTGATGGTCGCCTCCGACGGAGAAGAAGCGATCGCGCATATCGATAAGGAGCTCTTTGACCTCGTGATCACCGATCTCAAGATGCCGAAGGCGGGGGGGCTGGACGTCCTCAGGGCGGTGAAGGAGTCCGCGCCCGAGTCCGTCGTGCTGATCATCACGGCGTTCGCCTCCACCGAGTCCGCCGTGGAGGCCATGAAGCTGGGGGCGTACGACTACCTCACGAAACCGTTCCAGGTCGACGAGGTGCAGCTGATCGTCCGGAACGCGCTGGAGAAGCGCCGGCTCACGACCGAGAACATGTTGCTGAAGCGGGAGGTGGCCAGACCGTCGCCCACCCAGATCATCGGCGAGAGCGAGTCGATGCGGAAAGTGTTCGAGATGGTCCGCAAGGTGGCCGACACCAAGAGCAATGTGCTGATTTCCGGGGAGAGCGGGACGGGCAAGGAACTGATCGCCCGGGCCATCCACAACAACAGCGGCCGAAGCCGGTTGCCGTTTGTCACGGTGAACTGCAGCGCGCTGCCGGAACCCCTGCTGGAAAGCGAACTGTTCGGGCACATGAAGGGGGCCTTCACCGGCGCGGTCTCCAACAAAGCCGGGTTATTCGAGGTGGCCAACGGAGGCAGCATCTTTCTGGATGAAATCGGCGAGACCACCCCTACGATGCAGGTCAAGCTGTTGCGGGTGATTCAGGAGCGAGAATTCCGCCGGGTCGGCGGCACACGGGATATGAAGGTCGACGTGCGGGTCATCGCGGCCACGAACAAGGACCTGGAAAAAGCGATCGCCGATGGCAGCTTCCGGGAGGACCTCTACTACCGGCTGGACGTCCTCCCGATCCTGCTCCCCCCGCTGCGCCAACGCGCGGAGGATATCCCGTTGCTGGCTCAGCACTTCCTGGAGCGGTTCGCGCATGCGAGCGGGAAACCCGTCCTGTCGCTGAGTCCGGAGGCGACGCAAGCGCTGATGGCCCACGAGTGGAAAGGCAACGTAAGAGAACTGGAAAATCTGATCGAGCGCGTGGTGGCCTTCGCGGCCGGCCCCCCAATCACGGAGGCGGATCTGGAGGGCTGGCTCCATCGCCCTGCTGCTGTCGCCTCGACCACGCCGACCGATCTTCCGCCGGACGGCGTGGATTTGGAGGGCGTCATCAATTCAATCGAAAAGGACCTGCTGCTCAAAGCCTTGGAGAAGGCCAAGTGGGTCAAGAAGAAAGCGGCGACACTGCTGCGT
Organism: Nitrospirota bacterium; assembly: GCA_023248295.1. Classification (GTDB taxonomy): domain Bacteria; phylum Nitrospirota; class Nitrospiria; order Nitrospirales; family Nitrospiraceae; genus 40CM-3-62-11. Next base: position 8,075 of record JAHFEU010000069.1, read on the forward strand.
CTGAACGCCCGCTCGTTCAGGTACCGGCTGGAAAAATACGCCATCAAAGGGGGACGGGACTAGGCTCCTCGGCGCCACAGTGAATCGGACCGAGCAGGACATCCGAGTGGTCGCGCCCGCCAAAGTGAACCTCATCCTCAAGGTGCTGGATCGCAGGCCTGACGGGTATCACAACATCTGGTCGCTCATGCACACGGTGGGGTTGGAAGATGAGCTTCGATTCGAACTCAGCCCACCCTCGGCCGGGCTACGGCTGCACTGCGATGACGCGGCGTTGCCGACAGACGGACGCAACCTCGTCGCCCAGGCTGCGAGCCTGGTGTTGGAGCGGGCCGGTTTGCCGGCCGATCGCACGATGGGGCTGGACATCCACCTCACCAAGCGGATTCCGGTCGCCGCCGGACTGGCCGGGGGCAGCAGTGATGCGGCAGCCACGATCGCCGGCCTGAACCGGCTGCTCGGACTCGGCTGGTCGTCGGAAGAGATGGCACGGGTCGGCCAGGCCGTGGGCAGCGACGTGCCGTTCTTTTTTTTCGCGCCGAGCGCGCTGGTACGCGGACGAGGGGAGGAAGTGGCCCCTGTGACCTTGACCGGAACGCGGTGGGTGGTCCTGGTCCATCCCGGGTTCCCGATCGAGACCCGCTGGGCGTACGAGCGTCTGGCCTCGACGCGTCAGGCGGTGCCGACGCTCTCGCCGACGCTCCGCGGCGTCGCCGGGAGGACCTCGCTCTCGTGGGAGGACGTCATTCCTTTGATGGAAAACGATTTTGAGGAGGCGCTGGCGCAGACGCATCAGGTGCTCCGGGAGATCAAGCAAGACCTGCTCGCGGCGGGGGCCGAAGCGGCGTTGTTGTCGGGGAGCGGCGCCACCGTGTTCGGTGTCTTCCGGGACAAAGCCTCGGCGGTCCGCGCCCAGGCCTCGGTGGGCCGCGCCAGCGGCAGGCGGGCCTACGCGGTCCAGACGGGCGCAGAATCCGTCCGGCGCACGCCTCGCCGCATTCCCTGCGAGTCGGTTGACAAGGAACCCGCCTTTCCGATACGCTCAACTGTCCGGCCAACCCCGAGACAGACGGCGGAGCTGAGCGGCGGCGCGTCATGAGTCCGGTCCCCCTGATCTCACGGAGGGTGTGATGGACAAGGAACTCAAGCTGTTTTCCGGGAACGCGAACCCGGCGTTGGCACGCGAGATTTGCGGGCATCTGGGGATCAGCCTCGGCGAGGCGACCGTCTCCTCCTTCAGCGATGGCGAGATACGCGTCAGGATCGAGGAAAACGTCCGTGGCGCGGATGTGTTTGTGTCCCAGTCGTGCTGCGCTCCGGTCAACACCTCGATCATCGAACTGCTGATCATGATCGACGCGTTGAAGCGCTCCTCGGCCTACCGTATTACCGCCGTCATTCCGTATTTCGGCTACGCGCGGCAGGACAGGAAGGAACAGCCGAGGGTTCCGATCTCGGCCAAGCTCATGGCGGATCTGATCACCACCGCCGGCGCCGATCGGGTGCTCACGATGGATCTCCACGCCGGGCAGATTCAGGGGTTCTTCAACATCCCGGTGGACCATCTTTACGCGACGCCCGTGCTGCTGGATTACATCAACAAGCGGGGCGCGGCCGGTCTCGTCGTGGTCTCTCCGGATGCGGGCGGCGTGGAGCGCGCGCGAGCCTTCGCGAAGAGGCTCCAGGCGCAGTTGGCAATCATCGACAAGCGCCGCGAGGGTCCGAACAACGCGCAGGTCATGAACATCATCGGTGATGTGGATGGACGCGATGTGTTGCTGCTCGACGACATGATCGATACCGCGGGAACGATCGTGCAGGGCGCGCAGGCCTGCGCGGAGAAGGGCGCCCGGATGGTCTGGGCGGGCTGCACGCACCCCGTTCTCTCCGGGCCGGCGCTGGAGCGGCTGCAGGAGTCCTGCCTCACCGAGGTCGTCGTGACCAACACGATTCCGTTGAACGGCAAGGAACAACGCTGTCCCAAGCTGCGGGTCCTGTCGGTCGCGCCGCTCCTGGGCGAGGCGATCACCAGGATCCACTCGGAAGAATCGGTCAGCTCGCTCTTCGCATAGCTGAAAACTCACGGCTCATAGCGAGTAGCTAGCAGCGCAGAGTTCCGAGCGATGTGCTGCCCGCTACTCGCTATTTGTGTGTTGACCCGGATTATTCATGGCGGTTCGTCGCGTCCACCCAGTGCATCCTGAAGAGCACTGGGTACCCGGCAGTCGCGCGCGAGGGGGACCCATTGCTCTTCTCGTTGCAATGGGTCAGGGAGGAGCCGCGAGGGACCGAGGCGTACTTGAAACAGTACGTTGAGGGACTGAGTGGCGAGCACGCCCGCGTGCCCGCAGTCCCGAGCGCGGGCAGGCTGGTCGTAGCAGCGAATGGGCGGTTGCAGCAGAAGCGTTCATGAATAATCCGGGTTAATGGGGGGATGTCATGAAATTCGACCTTGCGGCCGACGTGAGAGAACGGACCGGAAAGGGGGCGGCTCGGCAATTGAGGCGGAGCGGGAAGATGCCGGCTGTCCTGTACGGGCAGGGAGAGTGCCTCCTTCTCTCGTTGGACCCGCTTGCCGTGACCACTATGCTGCGCGCCCATGCCGGCAGCACCGCGCTCATTTCGCTGACCGTCAGCGGCGCACAGTCGAGCCCCGTCCGGACCACCCTTCTGCGCGATTTCCAGGAGGATCCGGTGACGGGGGAAATCCTCCACGTGGATCTGTTCGAGGTGTCGTTGACGAAGCCCATTCGGGTGAAAATTCCGGTGAGTGTGGTGGGCGGGGTGCCGGCGGGGGTGAAGGACGGCGGCTTGCTTCACCACAACCTGCGCGAATTGTACGTTGAATGCCTGCCGACCGTGATCCCGGACCGGATGGAACTCGATGCCTCGGAACTGTTGATCGGCCAGGGCATTCGCGTGCGGGAGCTCAAACGGATGGAGGGAGTGAAATTTCTGGACGAGCCGGACCAGATGGTCGTGAGGGTCGCGGTGCCCATCTCAGAGGCCAAACTGGAGGCCCTGTTGACCAGCGGCGCCGTCACTGAAGAGGGCAAAGAGCCTGAAGTCATCGGCAAGGGTAAGGAGGAAGTGGTAGAAGGCGAGGAGGTGGCCCAGCAAGGTGAGAAGGTAGCCGCGGTGGCCGAGAAGGGAGCTGCAGCCGCCGAACCCAAGGCCGAGAAGAAAGACACTAAGGAATCCAAGACTGACAAGAAGGAGGCCAAGGTGGAGAAGAAGGAACCTAGAGCGGAGAAAAAGGAGGCCAAGGAGGAGAAGAAGAGATAATCTTGCGCTTGATTGTGGGACTCGGCAATCCTGGCGAGCGCTACGCCCTCACCCGTCATAATATCGGAATCCTCGTCCTGGAGCTCGCCGCGGCTCGATGGTCGGTGGACCTCGGGCCGGCTGGGCGCGCGCGAGGCGGGAATGGGCGCGTCGGCTCGGTTGAGGTACGATTAGCCGCCCCTCTGGCCTGGATGAACGAGACAGGGCCGGCCGTCAAGGCATTGCTGGAAGAGTTGACTCTTTCTCCCCGGGACTTGGTCGTCATCCATGACGATCTCGATCTGGAACTTGGGCGCCTTCGGATCAAGCGCAACGGCGGATCCGGTGGGCACAACGGAATCCTCTCGATCCTGACTGCTCTGGAAACCGACGAGTTCTGTCGTCTCAAGGTCGGCATTGGACGGCCCGCTCCCGGCGAAGATCCCGCGGAGTATGTCCTCTCGCCATTCCCCCCCGAAGAGACTCCACGCATCGAAGAGGGTCTGGAGCGAGCGGTCGCGGCGCTCGAGAGCCTGGTTGCGGAGGGGATCGAGGCTGCCATGAATCGGTTCAATGTAAGGGTGGGCGAGGGCGAACGAGATGAGGATGGATGAGGGCGGCTGGCCCGCCCTTTGTGCTCGCAGAGCCCCCACGATAAGGCTGTGGTCGCTCGATGCGCGCAGTGAAGGGCGGGCCACCCACCCTCTGTGGATGTCAGTCGGAAAGAAGGAGGACGCCCTCGCTCCCTTAGGGGAGCCTGCGACGAGCTCAGTCGAGCGAGGGGAGGGTGAGGGGATATGGGTCTCTGCTGCGGAATGATCGGACTGCCGAACGTCGGAAAGACCACCGTGTTCAATGCCTTGGTCGGCGCCGGGGCGGTGACGGCCAATTATCCCTTTTCCACCGTGGAAACCAACGTCGGGATCGCCCCGATGCCTGACCCGCGCCTCAACAAGCTGTTCGAAATCTTCCGCTCGAAGAAGATGACGCCAAGCACGTTGGAAGTCCGCGACATTGCCGGCCTGGTGGAAGGGGCGAGCAAAGGCGAGGGGTTGGGGAACCAGTTCCTGGCGCAGATTCGCGAGGTGGATGCCTTGATGCACATCGTCCGGTGCTTCCGGGATCCCGACGTGGTGCATGTGAGCGGCGGTGTGAATCCCCTGCACGACGTCGAGACGATCGAGACCGAATTGATGCTCGCCGATGTGGAGACCCTGGATCGCCGGAGGCAGCGGGTCGAAAAGAAGGTCAAGTCGGGCGACGCCAGGGCTGCCAAGGAGTTGGCGGTCATGCAGAAGCTGGTTGAGCTGTTGAACAAGGGCGAATGGCTGGGCAATCAACCGTTCACGGCGGACGAGCGCGCGATCTTGAACGAGTGCCAGTTGTTGTCGGCCAAGCCGGTCCTGTTTATCGCCAACGCCGCGGAAGGAGCCGGTGAGGACGATCCCTTGGTGCGGCCGGTCAAGGAGTTGGCCGACAAGAGAAGGGCCAGGGTCGTCATCATCTATGGACAGTTGGAGGCGGAGCTCTCGACCTTGCCCGTCGAGGATCGCGCGGAGTTCATGAAGGAAGCCGGTCTCACCGAGTCAGGGCTGGTCCGGCTAACGAAAACCGCCTATGACTTGCTCGGGCTGATCACGTTCTTTACGGCAGGGGAAGAGGAAGCGCGGGCCTGGCCGCTCCGCAGGGGGACGAAGGCGGCGGAGGCGGCTGGCAAGATCCATTCGGACATGGAACGCGGATTTATCCGGGCAGAAGTGTTTCACTACGACGACCTGATCGCCTGCGGCAATGTCGCGGGTGTGCGGGAAAAGGGGCTGTTTCGGCTGGAGGGAAGAGACTACATCATCCAGGAAGGCGATGTGGTCTATTTCCGCTTCAACGTCTGATGGTCGT
>JAHFEU010000167.1 GCA_023248295.1 Nitrospirota bacterium
CCTGATGGTAAGCATGGACTACCGCATGCCCCCGACCACGGCTGATGAGCCAGCGGTTGACAGGCAACGCCGCAACAAAGGCCAGGGCCAGCGACAGCGCCAGGCTCGCCCAGAACAGCGGACTTGAGAGTCCTGCATCCATGGCGCCGGGAATCACCAACACCACGGCATTATCCACGATCTCCATGACCGTGATCGAGAGGGTGTCCGACGCCAAGGCCAGGCTCAGCGCCCTGTGGAACGGGACACCGCCGGCAAGCAGTGGCTGCAACGTGAACGCGTAGCCGAACACAAAGGCCAACGTAACCGCCAGGGCGATGGAACTCGTGTTTCCCAAGCCGAGCGCCAGCCCGATCACCAATCCCAGCACTTCCCCGATCGCGCAGCCGGCGAGGCAATGGGCCGTGGCCGCCAGTGCGAGCCGGGTGAGCGTCCCGCTCGCCGCGTGGACCCTGTGACCACTGGGTTCGTGCCTGTGATGGCTCTGCTGCATGGCGACGCACCTCCTCGCAGCGACCGGGACACAATCGCGGCCTCACTTCGCGAACGTGACCCCGGCCTGTTGAACTTCCTGGTAAGGGAGCAGCCACACCAACGACTCGTCGTGGAGGTCCCCCACCTGAATCCGGTTGCCCCAGGGATCACGGAAGTCGCAGCGGAAACCGGGGATCGGTTTTAACCCATATTTCTTGGTGATCTTTTTCCGTACTTCCCTGATCTGCTTCTCGTCCCGGACGATCAGGCCGAAGTGCTTGACGCGATCGGGCTGGAGCCTCTCTACTTCGAAGATCGCCATGAACTGGTGCTCACCCAGCTTGCACCATGCCGCGCCCTCTCCGCCGCGTAGCATCTTGAGGCCGAACACGTCCGAATAAAACCGGACGGCCTTCCTCGCGTCGTCCACCTCGATCACCACGTGGCTGCAGCCATAGACCTGGACGGCCATTGGGTGTCTCCTCGTTACCGATTTTCCCAGATCAGCACTTCAGCGCCGGTGCCGGCGTCTGCTGTGAGACGAGGCGAGCCGGCTGCAGTCAGCCGCACGGCGTCGCCGGTTCGCAGGGCTCCAGTTCCTTCCAGCGTCCCACCCCCCTTGGCAAGATAGAGATGGACGAATCGCGCATCCGGGATATTCACCGACTCGCCCGGCTTGAGCCGTCCGCCCCAGAGCACCGCCCCGCGCTGGCGGATGCCGATTGCGGCATCGTGTCCGCGGCCTGAAGCAATGGGCATGAGCCCGCCTTTCGCCAGTTCCCCGTTGATGTCCAGCTGCTGATACCCCGGCGCGATCCGTTCTGTGTCGGGGAGCACCCACATCTGGACTAAATGCGCGTCCTTGTCGCCGCGCGGGTTCATCTCCGAGTGCCAGATCCCCGTGCCGGCGCTCATGCGCTGGGCGAGCCCTGGGTAAATGATGTCTTTGTTGCCGACCGAGTCTTTGTGCTCGAGTTCTCCGTCCAAGACCCAGGTCACGATCTCCATGTCCTGGTGCGGATGGGTCCGGAAGCCGCTGCCGGCCTTGATCACGTCGTCGTTGCTGACCAGCAGCAGCCCGTGGTGCGTGTTCGCCGGGTCGTAGTGGTTCGCGAAGCTGAAGCTGTGAAACGAGTCCAGCCAGTCAAGCCTGGTCCGGAATCGCTCGCCGCTGCGGCGTATGTCAACGATGGGCTTGCTCACCGTGGATCCCCCTCGCTCCAGGGCTCTTTCTGTGATGGTCGGCGGTGCAACCGAGCCGTGATGCAGGGATAATAGTACTAGCTAGAACCATAGTCAAGGGGGGGATCTCCGTCCTCGGGCCCCCCGCCGCTCGGCCCCGCATTCGATCCCCGCTCGCCCGAAATTCCTGTGGCGCATCCTTCCCTCGTTGCGCTAGAATTCCAGTATGATCCGGCGCATCAAGACAGCCGAGGACCTCGCCTGGCTGCTCGGCCACACCCATGCCTTCCAGGGTGGCCAGGTGACCGATGTCCACGTCCGGAAACATCGACTCTTCGATGAAGCGTCGGGCCGTGAAATCACCGCCGGCACGACGATCACTGCCGTCATTCGATACGAGCTCGCAGTTCGAGGAACCGACCACTTCTACGCCGTGACCCGCGTGGCGAAACTCACGATGACCGGGGTGAGCGACTTCTCGATTTTCGAACAGGAAGGTGCGGACTTCTCGGAGATCGGCGTGACCCATGCCGAGGCCTCTGACGGGCAGTTGCGGTTCTGGTTCGATCCTCGCGGCGAACTGTACGTGATCTGCGACGAAGCCCAGATCGAGGAGGTGTCCAGGCCCGGCGCCAGCAGGCCACTTCGCACCGGCATGACGGAGTGGACGTTCCAAGCGCAAACCGGCGCCCTGCCGGAAGTGGCGTGGATCCTGGACCATCTCGACCGCGCAGGACTCCCGTGCGCCTGGCGTGCGGTCAAACCCCAGGCTCCTTCCCATCCCGCGCTCCGCTGGGAAGGGTATCTCCTGCCCGCTTCCGCCCACGGCGCCCCACGCGCCAGCGGCGTTTCCGTGCAGGCCTATGGCCCGCTCGACGGGTGCGGGTTTGGGATCACGCTTCGCGCCTCGGACCCTCACCAGGATGGAATCGGCCGACTCCTGGTCGCCCTGGCGGACATCATCGCCCGCAGTTTCGAAGGCACGTGCCTCTGCGGCGATCATATTATGGAAGGAAACGAGTGGCTCGGCGAGCAGAACGTCGGGCGTGGGGTGTGATTCGTCGATTTCTTCAGCAGGCCGTCAGTGGGAAGTCGAGCCGGAGCCGTTTTTTCGATTCACACACTCGACCAGGTGCCATAACCGCAGCGGGTTGACTTTCTCATTCCGTGCGACCAGCAGCGAAGTGCCCTCCAGGACATTCTCCAGCGAGAGATCGGTTCGAAACCCCAGGTGTTTGCAGAGCGGCGAGATGACCTTCTCGACGGCGGCGATGAGCCTGTTGCCGTTGCTGAAGTGGTTCAGCATGATAATCCGCCCGCCCGGTCGGCACACGCGAATCATCTCGGTGACCACTTGCCGGTAGTCCGGCACCGCCGTCACCACGTACGCGGCCATGACGGTGTCGAAGCTGTCGTCCTCGAACTCCATCCGACCGGCATCCATCCGCAGCAGCACGACGTGTTCCAGGCCGTGCAACTGGATCCGTTCATGCGCCTTCCGCAGCATCCCGGCGGAGAGATCGATACCAACCACCTGACAATACCGGGGATACAGCGGAAGCGATAAGCCCGTGCCCACGCCCACTTCCAGAATCCGCTCATCCGGTTTGATGTCCAGCCGGCGGACCGCCGACTCCCGCGATTCGTGGAAAATCCTGCCGAAGATGTGGTCGTACACACCCGCATAGTTGGAGTACACGCGTTCCACTTTTTTCAGATCCATACGCCCTCCGTTCTCCCACAGGATTCCATCCCCGGAGGCCCTGGCCTGCCGGGGCACTCTGCCGACCGCGGTTCGTGGGGACGGGTCATTTAGGCGGGAAACACGGGTGATGACGCCGTATCGGAAAGACCCGCCTGAGTAAAAAACCGGGGCTACTCTAGCGAAGTTCTCTGACGGAGTCAACAGTTTCGAGAACATTAGCCCTACGCCCCCTGTCGGGGCATCCGGGCCTGGTCTCCCGCCCGATGGCACTGCCCATGATTCTTTCTGCCACAGTCCCCGGTGTGGTATGGTACGCGCCATGTTGCTGGCCGGTGTATTAGGGATCACCCTCTTCCTGGCGCTGGTTCTCGGAGATTGGTTCCATTTCACCAGCCTCACGGCCGCGGCCAGCCGCTACGGATGTGGGATCGCGCGGCTGGACGACCGGTTGCCCCTGACGCCGTTCCCCTTCCTGATCGAGCGGTTCGATAGAAACGGGCTGCTGCACCTGCCCCACGGCGTCGCACGATTTTTTCTGGACCAGCGGAGAATACTGTTGCGGCCGCAGTACCAGTTCTTCGCGCTGAGGTTCCGGACCGCCTGGCCCCTCAACGGCTCGATCGACTTGGAACCGGAGGGGGACGCCACGCGGCTGACCTGCGTCAAGCGGGTCCCGTGGTCCTCGGCGCTCCTCACCCTGCTCTGGTTCGCCATCGTCGGGTTAGGCACAGTGGGCTTCGTGATTGCCTATCTGGCCGAGGGAGGCCTCACGTCCCTCAGCGGTGCTCTGATGGGGCTGGGGATCATCGGACTGGGGCTCCTGGTATTGGCCTTCGGCGTCCTCACCGTGGTGCTCGCCGTCCGCTTGGAGGATCATCGTCTGACCCAGGCGTACCAAGAACTCCGCGCCGCCTTGGCGCGCGAATCCGCCTTATCCCGGTAGGAGCACCGGCGCCACGGCTGATCCCGTGGCCGACTATACCTCAACGGCCACAAGGGCGCAGGGCTTAGCTCTTAAACGCCTCGAGGAAATGCTTGTGCTCGGCGGGAAGGTCGGCGGTGAGTGGAGAGTGAACCAGCCGTGCGATGATCCCGCGGTGTTTGCGGTGCAGACCGGAACCCACGAAGGCCCTCCGGTACTGCTCCCATTGCAGGGCCGGATCGGCGGCAACGCGTTCCCGTTCTTCCGGCGCCATCCCTTGGAGCGCAGTCGTCAGGTGCCTGATCGCCTTCTCGACGCTGTGATAGGGCGGAGCGAGTTTCAATCGGGCGTAGAAGGTTTCCAAGTGGCGCCGGAACTCGTCGCGGAGGAACTGTACGGCATCCGCGTGGCTGTGTGAGGCTCCCATCGGGATGAGGATACGGCGCGGGTCGCCAGGAAGGCAAGCCACGCTGATGATTGACCCGTCACCCAGCCTACGTTATCCTGCCGGCGCCCTTCAGATCGTGCGGACTCAACGAGACCCTCCCCGCGTACGGAAGATGAACCCTTGGACGACCATGATCCGACGCTAGGTCAGCTTCATTTTAGCAGCGCCATGATATGATCCGTCCATGCCGATAACCCCATCTGACCACCTCCCGGACC
>JAHFEU010000070.1 GCA_023248295.1 Nitrospirota bacterium
AACAGCATGGTTTCCTGGGGCACCAGGGCAATCTGGCGATACAGACTGTCGAGACGAACCGTGCGAAGGTCGTGGCTGTCGATCGTCACGGAGCCTTCGGTCGGGTCATAGAAGCGGTGCAGGAGGTTCACCAAGGTGGTCTTGCCGGCACCGGTGGGACCGACGAACGCCACCATCTCTCCAGACCTGACCTCGAACGACACGTCAAACAGAACGGGCTGTCTGGGGTCGTACGCGAAGCTCACCCGATCGGCGTGCACATGGCCGCGGATCGGCGGCATGTCCACCGCGTCCGGTCGATCCCTGACCTCCGGTTGCGTGTCGAGAATCTCGAGCACTCGCTGCATGGCGCCCTGGGCCTCCCTGAGCTGTGCGAACATCCTGGCGGCTGAACCGAAGGGGCCGATGAGAATGCCCGCAAACAGCACGAAGGCGAACAGATCTCCCGGCGAGACGGCGCCTTCGATCACCTGTCGGCCCCCGTACCACAGAACGGCGGCGGCCGCCGCGAAGGTCAGCAGCGTGATCGTCGGGATGAACACGGCCAGCACGGCCGCCCTCCGGAGGGTCATCTCGAGGGTTGTGCGAAGCTGCGAGGCGAAACGCGCCTCCTCGCGATGGGTCTGCACGAACGACTTGACGACCCGGATTCCGGAGAGCACTTCTTCGACCAGGGTGGTGGTGGAGGCGGTCTGGTCCTGGATCGCCGTCGAGAGTGCTCTCAACCGCTGTCCGAACATCCGGGCCACCAGCACCAAGAGGGGGAGGAGCATCAGGATCAGCAGGCAGAGACGCCAGTTCATGACCAGTAAGAAGGCGATGCCGCCGACCAAGGTCACGATCTGTTTCGCCGCGTCGATGGGCGTTTCGGTCACCGTCGATTGAATGACACCCACGTCGTTCATGAGACGTGACAGAATCTCTCCCGTCCGGCGTTTCGCGAAAAAGCCGAGCGACAATCTCTGGAGATGGGCGAACACGTGAATCCGAAAATCCGCCATGATGTGTTGGGACACCCGGGCGGTCAGGTAGCTGTGTCCCATCGCCAGCATGCCTTGGGCGATGACCAGTCCCAGGAACAGCCCGATCGTGTTCGTCATGCTGCTGAGGTCACGCTGGACGGTGATGATGTCCCACAGAAAACCCGCCAACCGCACGAGCAGGAGGTTGACCAGGGCGACCGCCATGACCAGCACGGCGGCCCCGACCATCTGCGGCAGGTAGGGTTTCAGGAATGGAAGGAAGCGGGAGTAGTAGGACATCGCTTGTCAGCTAGCCCGGGCTACAGAGAGGCTCGCAGCGAGTGGCTCGGAGAATTCGCGATTGGCGGTAGGGTATTCGCTCGGGAAGGGGAGCAAAGAACGGTGGCCGCGAGACTAGAGCTGGGTGATGGACTCAATCAGGTTCTTGTTGAGCGAGACGAAGTCGGCCCGTTCCTTGTCGTTAATCACGACATCGGTGAGGTTAATGAACAGCCGTTGCTCCTCGTTGAGCACATCCGACACCCGGTTGCGCATGGGCGGGATCACAAAGTCCCCCACGTAAGACCCGCTAACGGTTCGGACTCGAATCCGGGCTTTCTTTCCCTCGGCCACGGTGACCTCCAGTCGCCTGCGGGGTTGCGATTAATTCCGCCGGCGGAGAAATTTCTGCCGCCTGCGAAGCTTCCTGTGTTTATGCTTGCGCATCTTCTTCCGTCGTTTCTTAAGGACGCTGGCCATACCACATCTCCAACGCAGCGGGAGTGTATCGACTCTCCCGGTCGAAAGCAAGCAGCACGTGGCAACGGCACCGCGCTGAATTAACTGAAAAACCAAGCGTTTCCTAGCACAGACGCGTAGAGTGTGTCAAGAAATTGATCACATGCGCCTCGGTCCGCATCCGGACGTTGACGATGACACGACGCGGCGACTTGAAGGTGCGTCGGCTGACTGACCGCACGGCTTGACGCCTCGATCTCCCTCTTCCTATACTGCGGCATGTCGGCTCGTCTCGGGCGGGTGTGGTCTGCGGTCCTCCTCTGTATGGCCTGGAGTTTCGTCCAGGCTCTCGGCTGTTCCTCCAAAGAAGTCCGGTATCCTCTCGACCACGCGCGGTACCGGCGGATCGATGCGGCCGTCGAGTCACTGCGGAAGGCGTATGTCGGGAAGGATCAGTCCCGCATCCAGTCCGTGATGCTCCCGTCCGATCCTCTGGACCGGTTGCAGCGTGAGATCAGCAAGGACTTTGAGAACTTCCAAGAGATCTCACTCGATTTCACGATCGAGCGGATCGTGATCGAAGGCGAGACCATTGATGTGTTCGTGCATTGGCAAGGTCAGTGGAAACGCACGCCGGATGATCCCGGTCTGCGGGAGCGGGGGCATGCCAGGCTTCGTTGGGTGGGGGTGCAATCCATTCTCTTGAACAGTGTTGACGGAGATCTGCCGTTCGGGATGGCGTCGCGTCGGGGCACGCCCGAGCCACGGAGAAGCGGAGCGTCCTGATGGGGGTCAGACTCGCTCTTCACCGGAAGACTCACCCACCGCAGGCCGATTTCCTGGTGATCGGAAGCGGGGTGGCGGGCCTCCGCGCCGCGATCGAACTGAGCCGGCGGGGCCGAGTGCTGATGCTCACCAAGGGCCATCCGCTCGAGAGCAGTTCGAGCTACGCGCAGGGCGGCGTCGCCGTGGCGCTGAGCGAGGAGGACGACGTCGCCGTGCATCTGACCGACACCCTGACGGCGGGGCACGGATTATGCCGACCGGAGGCGGTCCGAGTCTTGGTGGAGGAGGGACCGGAGCGTATCCAGGAGCTGATTGGCTGGGGCGCCCAGTTCGACAAGATCGGCGGGCAGTTCGCCTTCGCGAGAGAAGCGGCGCACAGCCGCAGCCGTATCCTGCGCGCGCGGGGCGATGCCACGGGAAACGAGATGGTCCGGGTGCTGATGGCAGAGGCGCGCCGACACAAGGAGATCCAGCGGCTCGACCATCACGTTACGGTGGACTTGGTGGTCACCGAAGGAACGTGCACCGGGGCGTTGGTGCTCGATGAGGTCTCCCGGACTCGAACGGTGATCCCGGCCTCGGCGGTTCTTCTGGCGACAGGGGGAGCCGGGCAGGTCTATGCGCGGACGACCAACCCTCCGAGCGCGACTGGTGACGGGATGGCGATGGCGTTGCGGGCCGGCTCCGTCCTCGAGGATATGGAGTTCGTGCAGTTTCACCCGACTGCGCTGTACCTTCCCTCCAGCCCGCCGTTTCTCCTGTCCGAGGCGATCCGGGGAGAAGGAGGACGGCTGCGGAATATCAAAGGCGAACTGTTCATGCACCGCTATCATCCGGCCGGCCCGCTGGCTCCTCGGGATATCGTGGCCCGGGCCATCTGGTCCGAAATGGCCTCCACCCGCTCGCGGCACGTGTATTTGGACGTCACCCATCTCAGCGCGACCTTTATCAAGCGGCGGTTCCCGACGATTTATTCCACCTGCCTCCGGTACGATATCGACATCACTGAAGAATGGATCCCGGTCTCTCCCAGCGCTCATTATCTGATGGGCGGCGTGTGGACCGACACGTCCGGGGCGACCAGCCTCCCGGGCCTGTTCGCCGCGGGCGAGGTGGCGTGCAGCGGAGTGCATGGGGCCAACCGGCTGGCCAGTAACTCCCTTCTGGAAGGGCTCGTGTTCGGCGCCCGGGCGGCGCTGGCGGCCATCTCCTTCGCCTCGCAGAGTCGCCGCCCGGCTCCTCTCCTCCTTTCTGCTCGGGACCTGGATGCCGGACCGCTGTGCGTCTTGAATGACGCCGATAAGCTCCGCAGCTCGTTACGTCGGCTGATGTGGGGAAAGGTGGGGTTGGTGCGGACCGGCGACTCGCTGGCCGCCGCCACGGCGCAACTGTCCCGGTGGGAACGAGTCGTCGCGCGGCCGTTCAGCACGCGCCGCGACTTGGAAGTCAAGAACATGATCGAGGTGGCGCGGTGCATCACCACAGCCGCGCTGTGGAGAGAGAACAGCGTGGGCGCGCACTATCGCGCCGATTTTCCTGAGGCGAGGCGGGCGGGCTGGAGGCAGCACAGCAGGCTCGAGCGCGAGGACCTGCTCACGGCTTCGGAACGCGCAAGCGTCCCTCGATCCCAGGCCGGATCGCGTAGGCCGAAGGGCCTGACCGAATAGGCCGGGGAGGACAGGGAGGAGGAGGGGGGAAACTCTCGGAACAAGAAGGCCCGGTACAAGCGGAGCACCTTGGTCACGTAGCGACGCGTTTCGTCAATGGGCGGGAGCGTGCGGTACCTTTCCACGCGATCGGCGCCGGCGTTATAGGCGGCCAGCGCCAGCGGAAGGTTGCCGTTGAACCGATCGAGCAAGGAGCGCAGCAGCCTGGCTCCGCCGCCGATGTTTTCGTCCGGATCGTAGATGTTGCGGACGTTCAGCTTCCTCGCGGTCTGCGGCATGAGCTGCATGAGCCCGACTGCGCCGGCCTTCGAGACCGCCGTCGGGTCGAAATCGGACTCCGCCTTGATGATGGCGGCCAGCAGGGCCGGGTGGAGCCGATGCCGCAGCGAATGGCGTGCAATGGTCCTATCGAGATGCTTCACCGGTACGCGCGGACTGATGCCAGTCAGACCAGGCGCGACTCTTCTGAACCGGGAATCGGTAGGGACATTGGTGAAGGAGAGGGTGCCGTCCGGCTCGAGGTACTGGTAGATATCACCCCTCGCGGCCGGCGGGATCATGGACATGAGGAACAAATGGAGAGCGGTCACGGAACCGAGAAACACGGCTTGTCGCAAAATGCGTCTCAGCCGGTGCTGAAGCCGGAGGGATCCCATAAAATCAACCATAGCACCGGCCCCCCCTTGCTGTCAAAACGATGTCAAGATATCGAATACAGACCGGTGCACAGGGCTGTTCATCCGAGGAAGCGTGACAGGTTTGAGCGAAAAAGTTCCCGGAGCTTCAGGGTCAGCGGGCCCGGGCGTCCTGAGCCGACGGGCATGTTGTCGAGCTCACGCACCGGCATGACCTCCATGGTGGTATTGGTCAGGAAGCATTCATCGGCCTGCCGCAAGGCCTCGGCGTTGTACCGTCCCTCCTCGATCGGCACCCCATTCTCGCGAGCCAGCAAGAGGACCACCTCCCGGGTGATCCCGTCCAGAATGCCGCACTCCAGGGAGGGGGTGCACAGACGCCCGCCTCGCACGAAGAAGATATTGCTGACGCTGCATTCCGTGAGATAGCCCTCGGCGTTCAGCATGATCCCGTCGAACGCCCGGGCCCGTGTCGCTTCCTGCTTGGCCAAAATGTTGTTCAGGACGTTCAGGGACTTGATCTGTGGGGAAAGGGCGGCGGAGAGGTTCCGCCGGACCTGGACGATCGTCAGGCTCACGCCGTCCAGGAACAGGGCAGGCGGGTAGGGCGCAAACGGCTTGGCCAGAATGACCACCGTGGGGCGTGGGCAGAGAGCGGGATCCAGCCCGATCTCCCCTTCGCCCCGGGAGATGGTGATGCGGAGGTAGGCGTCGGTCAAGCCGTTCCGGCTGATGGCTTCACTCAGCAGCGCTGGCCAGTCCTTCTCCGGCATTGGAAGGTCGAGACCGATCGAGCGCCCTGACCGGTGGAGCCTGGCCAGGTGTTGCTGGAGCATGAAGATGCGACCGCCGTATGCGCGCAGCGTCTCATACACGCCGTCCCCATAGAGAAAGCCGTGATCGAAGACCGAGACCACGGCCTCCTTCCGGTCCACGAATTTATCGTTCAGAAAGACCCACATGTTCTTTCAGGGAGTAGCTGGCAGCGAATAGCTAGCAGCAATTTGCTGTTAGCTATTAGCTTGCTCTGAGTGCCTGCATGAGCGCTTCGGCCTTGAACAGCGTTTCCTCGTACTCCCGATCGGGATCGGAGTCCGCCACGATCCCCGCGCCGACCTGAAGGTAACCGCTCCCCCCGGTCAGGACCATCGTGCGGATCAGGATGTTCAGGTCGAGATCCCCGCTCCAGCTCAGATAGCCCAGCGAGCCGGTGTAAAGGCCGCGCCGGACCGGCTCCAGTTCTTCAATGATCTCCATGCAGCGAATCTTCGGAACCCCCGTGATGGTGCCGCCCGGGAACATCGCCCGGATCAGATGAAACCCGTCGAACTTGTCATGCAATGCTCCCGTGATGTTGGACACGATGTGGCTCACGTGCGAGTACCGCTCGACCAGCATCAATTCATCCACCCGGATCGTGCCGTACCCGCAGACCCGGCCGATATCGTTCCGTTCGAGATCGACCAGCATCAGATGCTCGGCGCGCTCCTTGGCATTGGTGATCAGGTCTTCCGCCAGGCGGCGGTCCTCGGCTTGGTCCCGGCCGCGCGGTCTGGTGCCGGCGATCGGCCGGGTGTCCACACGCCGACCCTGGAGCCGCACCAACCGCTCTGGAGAGGAGCTGATGAGGCTCACGTGATCAAATTCCAGCAGCGCTGAGAACGGCGACGGGTTCACCTTGCGCAACCGGGCGTACAGAGTCTGAGCAGCCTCCTCTCCCCACCCTCTCCCCGGGGACCCGTTGCTCCTATCACTGCAACGGGTGATGGGGAGAGGAGAAGGTGAGGGGGGCCCAAGGTGGATCGTGAACCGATGCGACAGGTTCGCCTGATAGATATCGCCGGCGCGGATATAGTCTTGGCACTGCCTGACTCCCTCCACATAGGCGTCGCGGGGCTGGTCCGGAGTGATCTGGAGCAGGCCAGGGGCCGGAAAGGTCCCCGGGTGGGGCTGGTGGACCGGAGCAGGAACCGACAGTCTGGCCTGCAGCTCAGCGAGACGGTCACATCCTTCCCGGTACAGCTTCTCGCGAGGCTCGCCCAACAGGCGTTCGAGCGGGGGAGCGAAGATCAAATGCAGCGTGCCGGTCCGGTGATCCAACGCGGCCAGGAGATCCACGAAGACGAACTGCAGGTCCGGCAGCGGAAGGTCGTCAGCAGCGAGGGTGGGCAGCCGCTCAAACTGCCGGACGAGATCGTAGCTGAAGTAGCCGACCGCGCCGCCGAAGAATGGGGGCAAGCCGTCAGGCCTGGCGATCCGGGAGCTTCGCATCAGCGCTGCGAGGGCGGCAAAGGGGTCCCCCTCTTTCGCGGTGGTCCGGTCGCGCGCCCGCAATTCGTACTGCTGGTCTTTTCCCGACAGCACGAGGTAGGGGTCGCTCCCCATGAACGAGTACCGGGCGACCGCGTCGCCCCCCTTGCCGCTTTCCAGCAGGAATGAGGGTCGCCCAGGAACGGCGATTCGGCGGTAGAGCTCGTAGGCATCCGTCCCTGGTAAGGGGAGGGAGAGCACCAGTGGCTCTGGGCGCTCGGCGATCAAAAAGCGCGCGCGGGACGGGCGAATCATGCTTTGTTTTGTATCACAACGGCGAGCCCCTAGGCCAGCCGGCTTACCCCTTGTACACCATGGAGAATTGGCCTAGAATTTTCTCCTACGGAAGAGGTCTGGATGACCCCGATCATTACATACACGCTTGCAGCTTTCCTGGCATTCTACTGCATCATCATCCTCATCGAATTAGCCCTTTACAGGAAGGTGAAGCGGTTTGCTCTGGAAGTGCTAATTCCTGTGGGAGCACTTGCCCTTAGCCTTGGGATAGCCGTCCAGCCAGCCGGGTTCGCGGCTGAAGAAAATGCCGAAAAGGTCCTCGGTGCGTGGACGGCCGGATTGGGCAGCCTCTCGCCTGAAGAGGAAGAGTTTCTGAGGGGCTTGGCGCAAGAACGGTTGGCCGCGCCCACGACCAAGGGGTCCGGGAGCCCGCCCGGGGCCAGATCCGAGATCGTGCGGAATCCCCTGTTCTTTGACTACGCTGAATTTATGAAAAATCAGGGCAAAGACCTGGACGCCAGAGCCATGGCCCTCGTCAAGCAGGACCGATTCTACTACCTGGAAACCGGCGTCACGATCGAGAAGGGTCGGTTCGAGAGCATTGATGCGCTCATTTTTGAGTTGGCCTACGAGCCTGATCAGGTTTCCACCTTTTCCCAATTGCCCGATCGAACGACCGAAGCGATTCTGACCGTCGGCGGCGACGCCAGGCTGGCCCTCGGAGCAGATCTAAAGGTGGCTCCGGCCGAAGTCGTGTTCGGGAAACTCCAGGCCAAGGTGACTCCGGAAGCGGGCGCGAAGGTGTATGCGGAGGGCAAGAGGACGTACACCCTCGAAAAAGTCCTGGTGACCGCGACAGGGGAGCGACAGCCGTGGTCGCGGTGGATAGTGAACTCCAGTGGCCTCATCAAGGACGATGTCAGTTTCATCGGCGTCTTGCGGGTACCCAAGGCGCTCAAGGCGTTCAAAGTTCGAGTCAAGGCGGTGTTTATTGACAAGCTTCTGTTCCTGGAGAGGTCGCGGAGCGAGAAGAAGGCCGCCTACTCATGTAGGACGACTCCGCTCCGCTGTGTCGTCTCGGGCAAATAGATCGAAAGCCAACGGCTATGGTTTGCCTCCGGCTGACTCCAACAAAACGGGATTCCTGGTGGGCAATGTGGAACGAGTCCTCACGGGGGAAGGCCTTGGTATTTCAGATCTCCCTCCTGGCTCTGGTACTCGGTTTCAGCAGTCCGGCCGCACTCGCCGCCCAGGAATTTGCGGGCCAGCGTTGGGCGGTGGTCATTGGGGTGAGTGAATATGAGGCAGACGGACTGACCTTTCCCTATGCAGACCGAGATGCCGATGAGTTCTATAAGTTTCTCTCAAGCCCAGAAGGGGGAGCCTTTCCCCAAGATCACCTCAAAAAGCTCACCAATAAACAGGTCACACTGAATTCCCTCCGGAGCGCATTAGGCACGTTCCTGGGGCAAGCCGAGCAGAATGATTACGTGGTCATTTACCTTTCCGGCCACGGACTTCCGGATCCCCGGAACACAAACAACTTTTACTTCCTCCCTTCGAAGGCCGATCTCAACGACCTGCCAGGATCCGCCGTGGAGATGCGCGAAATCCTCAGGTGGGTGGCTGAAGTTCCGGCCAAACGAAAGCTTCTCATTACGGATGCCTGTCACAGCGGCGCCCTTGGGACGGCCGGGCCTGCCAAAGGGCCCAATCAAGTGAACGGCTTCCTTAGGGTCCTTGCGCAATCCTTCGAGGGCTTGGTGGTGCTGACCTCTAGCGAAGGGTATCAACTGTCGCAGATCTATCGAGAGAAGAAGCACAGCTACTTCACCTACTTTCTCCTCCGGGCTCTCCGCGAGGAAGCGTCGCAAGTGGATGGAAGCATCACCGGGACAAGAGACGGAATCGTTGATCCCCGGGAAGTGTATGAATGGGTGAGAAAGGAAGTCATGAAGGCGACCCAAAACCAGCAAATCCCGGACAAAGGTGGGGATTTGGGAATCAAGATCCCATTGGCCATTGTGCGAGAGGAGCCGAAGAAGAGGGATAAGGCCGTAGCCCTTCTGCCAGGTACCGGTCGCATGGAGTTGAAAAAGGCCCCACCCCCGACAGGTGCCGACGTCACACCACCTCCGCCATCGCCCACCCCGCCACCCCTTTTCCCTTTCTCATCGAAGAAAAGACCGCTACCACCGCTAGTGCCATCCACACCCACGGAAGTAGCCCGCGCCCGGCCTTTCGAAATTCCGTCGGGACTGCAGAAGGAGATCAAGGGCAAGGACGGCGCGCCGATGGTGCTGGTGCCGGCGGGGTGGTTCACGATGGGGAGCAATGACGGCCAACGGGATGAGAGGCCACCGCACCAGGTCTATCTTGATGCCTTTTACATGGACAAGTTCGAGGTCACGACCTCATTGTATGGCGAGTTTTTCGCTACGACCGGGCGTCAGCAACCTAGGTATTGGAGTGACGTTCGCCTCGTGAGTGATGGGGACCGTCCGGTGGTCGGCGTCAGTTGGGACGACGCGGACGCCTATTGCCGTCATTACAAGAAACGCTTGCCCACTGAGGCGGAATGGGAGAAAGCGGCGCGGGGGATGGAGGGGCGCGCCTACCCGTGGGGAAACGACGCGCCGACCGGCCGGCATGCGAATTTCGGCAAGCATCATGAGTGGAAAGGGTACAACACGCTCACCAAGGTGGGAAGCTTTGAGGAAGGGAAGAGCCCGTACGGAATTCACGATCTGGCTGGAAATGTTTGGGAGTGGGTGGCGGACGGGTACGGAAGGAACTATTACTTGCATAGTCCGGATCGGAATCCAAAAGGTCCGAACAGCGGTGAGTTCAGAGTGCTTCGCGGCGGGTCCTGGGGCAATGCTCCGGACGACCTGCGATCCGCGGAACGGCTCGGGCTTGTGCCGACGACCCGGTACGAGATCCTCGGCTTTCGCTGCTCCCAGGACGCCTCTTAGTTCCCTTTACCCTGTGTCTCTGTTCCCTTGCATCTTGATCTGTTCCCTTGTATCTTGAGCGGAAGTCCGACGACCTCTGAGGCCCTTTGCCCGGAGCGATCACCGATGAGCGATCATGAACAAGCGCAAGCTGCTTGCGAAGGCCCTTGCCGGTTCCAAGAATATGCGGTTCCGCGAGGTCGTGGCGCTGGCCGAGGCCTTTGGGTTTCGACTGTCGCGGGTCAAGGGGAGCCACCATATCTTCGTCCATCCACGGGTGCCCGAACTGGTCAATCTTCAAGACGTCGGTGGCAAGGCCAAGCCGTACCAGCTTCAGCAGTTACTGGAGATCGTGGAACGGTATAACCTTGAGTTGGAGCCGGGGGAGGAGCCGTGAAGGATTACCACATCAATATCTTCTATAGTGAGCCGGACAGAGGCTACATCGCCGACATTCCCGATCTCGAAGCCTGTTCTGCATTTGGAAAGACGCCGGCCGAAGCGCTGAAGCAGGCGGAGCTTGCCAAGAAAGCCTGGCTGGAGGCTGCTCGTGCAGAGGGGAAGCCCATTCCCCGGCCACGCTATCGGCCAGCTATTTACCAGACCGGGTCCTAACTGTTTACGCTTCCCCGGTCGAGATCACGAGCCTCAGACGACTGAGACCGTGATCCAGTGGTAGGTATCTCCCTGCTCGTCGTTCTCTCCTTGACAATTCACCTGGCGTTTTGCTTGAATAGCGCGCCCGTGTTCGGCGGGAATGTTGGAGGATTGGAATTCATCGTTCAGCATTCACCCTTCAGCATTGGTCCTCCCTATGCCCCCCTCGACGGATCCCTTCATGGCAGGCCTGGGGCAGTCGGTCCGGATCGGGACCGAATTGCTCGGCTCGTTGATTGTGGGGGGCGGGCTGGGCTGGCTGGCCGATACCTATCTGTTTGCCTCGGGGTCCTGGGGAGTGGTGGCAGGATTGGTGCTCGGAGCCATCGCGGGGATCCTGAATGTGTACCGTGCCGCACAGCGGTGGAAGTAACGGAGGGACGGCGTGACTGGTCCAGTGCTCGTGCACCGCGCATACAAGAGCGGGCCTGTGGTGGCCAGGCAGCCTCACGTGCTCGCGCGTCGCGCACACAGGAAAGAGGGGCGGGGCGGCAGGGCTGCCCGTTGTGCTCGCGCACCGCGCACTCAGGATCTATTGGTTCCGGGTCTAGGCGGATGGAGTGCTCGGTGGACGCGCGCAGTGACGGGCAGCCCAGCCGCTCGCCCCTCTGAGAAAATGAGGTGGATGGTGTGCCGGGTACCTGTTGCTATTCAGATTGCAACGGGTGATGACGCGCGCAGTCTGAGCCTGCCAGGCCACCTGCCCGAAGAAAAGCGGGTAGATCAGATGGTGCTCGTAGGAAGCGCGCAGCGTCGGCCAGCCCCGCCGCCCCTCCTGGAGTGAGAATGGAAAATCCGCTGCATCCCTTCGAGTTGCACCCGCTCGTGCAGCTTTCGTTGTTCGGCGTTGACATTTCCTTGAACAAAGCCGTGCTGATGATGTGGGTGGTGATCGCCCTGGTATCCGGACTGTTGCTGGTCGCCGCTTCTTCACGGCGCCTGGTTCCGACCAAACTTCAGAGCCTGGCCGAAATCTTCGTCGAGTTCATCCGCGGGATGATCCTGGACACCATCGGCAAGCAGGGGATGCGGTTCTTCCCGTTCATTGCGACGTTGTTCTTGTTCATCCTGTTCTGTAACCTGGTAGGCCTCGTCCCAGGCTCCTACACCGTGACCAGTCAAATCGTGGTGACGGCGGCATTTGCCCTCTTTGTGTACAGCATGAGCCTTGTCGTCGGATTCGCTCTCCATGGGGTGAAGTTCTTGGGCATCCTGGTGCCGCCGGGCACGCCGGGTTGGTTGCTTCTCCTTATGGTTCCGATCGAGTTGGTCAGTCAACTGGCGAGACCGCTCTCGCTCGCGGTCCGGTTGTTCGCGAACATGACTGCCGGCCACACGGTGCTCGCGGTCCTGTTCGGAATGGTGCTCAGTCTTCCGCTGCTCACCTTGCCATTCGCTGTGAAGATTGGCCTGTTCGTCCTATTGGTTGTGCTGATCCTGAGCTGGCGCCGCATTGTCCGTTCCGTGGGAGTATGGGGTCTGGTCGCCCTGTGTGTGCTGATTCCTCTCATCCTGTCGGTGGTGTGGAGCCGCTGGCTGCCCTTTGTGGTGACGGTCGGGATCAACGGGCTCGAGGTCTTTATCGCCTGTATTCAGGCCTATATTTTTACCATCTTGACCTGCGTGTACCTGGGCGACGCCATCACTCTGCATGGACAGGAACAGCACGCCCATTGAAGGTTGGGAGCGTATGGCTGATGGCTCATAGCTAATAGCAAAGAGCGAGCAGCACGGAGGAGATGCTTGTCATCCGCTCTCGGCCTCTTCGCTGATCGCTTGTCCAAGGGAGGAGACAATGGATTCCGCAGCATCGGCCCTGTTGGGGATGGGCTTGGCGGCGGCCGGGTTCGCCGGAGCCGGCGTGGGGATCGGGTATATCTTCGGCAAAATGATCGAGGCCGTGGCGCGCCAGCCCGAAGCCGAAGGACGAGTCGGCAAGTACATGTGGATTGGGTTCGCGCTGGTTGAGGCGATCGCGCTCTACGGGCTCGTCATTGCCTTCATCATCATGGGACTCCGCAAGTAGGGGATAGAGGGGTAGAGGGGTCACGGGATAAGGAGGTAACGGGATAGAGCGCCAGTTGCGTTCCTTCTGACGTTACCCCACTACCCCGCTATCCCTCTACCCCGAGGAAGGGAAGATGCCGCAATTTGACACCCATTTCTTCTCGTCGTTAATC
>JAHFEU010000071.1 GCA_023248295.1 Nitrospirota bacterium
GATCCCCTATTGCGCGCGTCCAGCGAGCACTTTCCGAAGTGCGCGATGCGCGAGCACGGGGGATTAGCCTGGCCGCCCCGCCGCTCCGCCCTTCGTCAGCCGAGGCGCCTTCCCGAAGTCTTTACCCACACGAAAGCCTGAAGGGCCAATAAAAAAGGGGGTGGGCCGCCCCACCCCCTTTTCCTGCCTTGATCGCACGAAGGGTTAAATCTTGCCCTTCTTTTTATTCGCCCGCCGCGTCATCACCCATCCTTCTAGGATGACGATACCGACGGCGATCAAGGTGGGATAGATGTAGGTCTCCTTGGGAATCGGCGGCTCCAAGATCGTGTAGTAGAACGCCGAGACCGCTAGCTTCCGCCCGACGTCCCCGTTATGGCCATCCCACCCAAAGAACACGGTCGGGATGTACTTCCCCATCTCGAAATAGGTGTCTTCGTCGTAGTCGCCCTTCAAGGGCCTCTGGACCATGAGCGTCCAAAGACCATCTTTCCACTCGGCCTTGAGGAGCTTCATTTTCTCGGCAAAGTCGTCACGCTCCTCAAAGTCCTGATCCCAGCCGGTGCCGGTAAAGGCCCGCAAGGACCCGTCAGCCTCCCACTTCACGATATCCACGGGATATTTCTGGTCGCCCCAGAAGAACCGTGGCTTCTCGGGCGGCGGGATCTCCTGCCACTTGACCGGGAACTCGACGGCAAACGCATCGTTGTAGACCGTGTAGTTGTTCTGCTTCGCGGCGATTGACTCCGGTTCTCCGGTCTTCGGAGGCTGCTCCTTGATCCCGTAGTCGTCCAGGTTGACCTCGGTCGGCTGGAACGGCAGCTTACCCTCAGCGACGCTCTTGGACCGATCCTCCCACTGGAACAGGAACGCAATGTGCTTCTCGTTGTAGATGGATTTCACCCAGACATCGTCGAGCCGGTTGACGAAGTTCCTCGGCTTGTGGGTGATCTGGCCTCCGAAGAGCACGATCCGCCGTTCCCGTTTCTGCCAGAGCTCATGCTCGGGATCGGCTGGGATCTCACCCTCAATGGGGCCTGACCGGATCACGAAGGTAACCTTCGGCTTATCGGTCAGGGGATCGATCGCCAGCGGGTCGCCCTTCGCATCCCGCTCGCAGAGCGACTGCACGAAGTTGGCGATGTGCCACCGCTCCTCGATCGTGGTATTGTCCGCAAACGACGGCATCGGCGTGCCGTTGACCCCGGTGGAGAACGTCCGGAAGATGTTCTTCACATCGTACGGATCCTGACGGCTCCCTCTGAAGTTCCAGCACTTGTGCCAGCTCGCCGGCTGGATCGGGAACCCCCAGTCGTCCTTCAGGTTGAACGCATTGCCGTCTCCGTGCCCGTTCACGCCGTGGCATTCGATGCACTTCTTGTCCACCACCAACTGAGCGCCCTTCTCGATACTTTCCTTGCTGGGCGGAATCGGCTTGAGGCTGTCGAGCTGGAGGACCGTGAAGGTCTCGGTCTCCTTGTCGTCGAACTTGCGATCCTTGACGAGCTGCGTCGTCACGAACGCGATCGCTTGACGACGCTGGTCTTCGCTCAGGATGCCTTCCCACGACGGCATGGCAGAACCAGGCAGCCCATGCGTCACGGTCTGGAAGAGGTCGGTCAGCGGAAGCGGCAGCTCGCCGCTCGCCGTGTGCCGAATCTTGAAGGTGCCTTGATTGAAATTCCTGGGCCGCGGCCAGAGGCGGTCAGCGGAGGGACCGTCCCCCGCCCCGTCCACACCGTGACACCAGACACATTTGGTGAAATAGACCCGCTTCCCGGCCTCGATGTCCTGCGCCGTCGGCATCGCGGGCATGTCGGACTTTTTAAATCCTTCAGGCAGTCCGCTGCCCCCGCCCTCCTCCGCAAAAGTCCAAACCGCGGTGCTGCCAGACATCATGGCGATCCCTACGGCGGCGATCAGACAACCAAGCCATGCACTTTTAAATCGAAAATGCCTCATAGGTGTACCCCTTGGCACGAAGTGACGTGGGATTAATCCCAGGTCCTTGGATAATAACCGGTGTGCCAGTATTCGAACAGGACCACTTTCCAGATCTCGTCGGTCGTGAGATGCTGCTCCCACGGCGGCATCACGGACGCCCACGGGAATGCCTCACGGGGCAGCCCGATCCCGCCCTTGGCCACGCGCCAGAACACGAACGTCTCCTGAAGCTGGGCGAGCGTTCCCGGATCGGTGAAATTGGCCGGAATTGGATTGAACGCGAACGCGTGCAGCCCTCTGCCGTTCAGATTGTCCCCGTGACAGAAATGGCAATTCTGGAAGAAAATCTCGCCCCCCTCCCGGACAAACTTCAAGTAGCCTTCCGCCTTGGGATCCCAGGGATTGGCATCGGGCTTCAGCAGCCGACCCATGCTCTGTTCAGTGATGAGTGTGTTTGTATACTCTTGGTCGTATTTCCCTTCAGGGCTGACCCGGTAGGGATTCGATGAGGTCTGCAGCACGAAGGTCTTCCCATGCACCTTGGTGCTGGCCGGTGGAGCCGGGTGCACCGTCCTCAGCTCGATCGGCTCATCCAAGTTGGGCAGGAAGGAGTTATACGAGAACCCCCACAGGATAATGGGAATGGCGATCAGGTAGAAGGTTCTGAGCGCCTTGTGGAACGGCGTCACGGCATCCAGTACGTTGAGAATGGGCTTTTTGAATTCCTTCCAATCCTCTTCGGCGCCGGATACCCACATGAAAACACCGACCATCGCCACGGTCCCAAAGAGAGCGCGCACGCTGAATGGGATCGGTGGATAGATGCGGTACGTCAGGTACAGGAGGATGAAGATCCAGAAAGAGAGCCCCTGCCAAAATCGGGGAATGCCGAGCCCGTTTTGCTTGAGCAGGTAGCTGATCAGAGCAAACACGCCCACGAAGAAGGCCAGCTCCGCGAGCAACTGCATCGGCATGTACCCCTCAACCAACTTAATAGTTTGAGGGGGGAGCAGCCCACCAACCATGACAAGGAGAACAACCAAAGCGATAGCGCCCACTATGGCGCCGGCCCAAAGTATGAGTTTCATCGTAAGACTCTCCTTGCTACACTCCTCTGAGCAATCAAGTTGTTAGATGGCTACTATATCTTAGGAGGCGCCTTGCCCTCTTCAACCTGAGAGAGATAATCCACGATCTTGTTCAACGCCCCAGCGCTCAACTTCTGGCCAAAGACCTTGGGCATGACACCGTCCGGGAAGGGCTTGACCACATACGTACTTGGGGAAATCACGGACTCCGTGATGTACTCGCGGACGGTCTTGGCGCCCCCCTTGTACGCCGGGTCCCTAATCCGGTTCGGCGCGTTGGTCTTCTCAACCAGTTTCGGTCCGACGGTCCCCATCGCACCGGGAATCCCCGGGATGGTATGGCAGACCACGCACTGCGCCTTCGCGAAAATCTGGTCCACCGGCTCCTCACCGGTTGCCAGCAGTCCGCCACCGCCTGCCGCAGGCTTGTCCTCTGTCTGTTTGGGACGATCCGCTTCCGGAATGAACTTTTCGTAGGCCTTGATGATCTCCTCGTACGAAGGCGCCTCTTTCCCCTCACGAACATACAGCCAGGTGTCCACCGCCGCCAGCTCTCCCAGGCTCAGGGAAATGGGCGGCTTGTGGATCGCGGGCATCGGGCTGTCCTTGTCGTTGGTGCCCTTCACCCCGAAGCCCGACACCACATAGCAGCTCGGACAGGCGTGCGACTCGGAAATGTACTCCTGGCCACTGTCGGCCGTACCCGCTCCGGCGAAGGCCTCCTTTTGAGTCGTATCACGGTCCCCTGGCTTCCCTTTGTGGTAACGGGGATCCTCGAGCTGTTTCTTGGCCCGCTCCGGGATCCCAAACAGGTTGGGAGCCCGCTCGCTCAAGAACCCTTGATTGAACCCGTGGCAGAGCGGGCACTGACCTTTCCCGATCGCGCCCTGGACTTTACTTTGCCCGATTCCGCCGAAGATGATTTTCTCTCCTTCATCCGCCAACTGCTGGGCCGTCATGCTGCCGAAGTCTAATTTGACTTCCGGGGGAGGAAAGCCGCCTTCGACCTGGGGGAGCCAGTTCCCATATCCGGACAACGCCGCCGCCACAAAGAACATGGTGCCGCCGATCTTGAACAGCGCGCTGACCTTGTAAAAGTACATGGCCATCATGAACGAGAGGGCAGTCACCATGGCAAGAGAAACCGGAAGAAGACGAGAATTCCCGAAGAAGTTCAGCTTGTAGTTGGCGATCGCGATGAAGGCCATCACGGCCGCAAGCATTCCGATGAAGGTCTTGAACACCGCGCGCCGCCTGGTCGTGCGATCCGGGATGCTGACCTGAAAATAAATCATGAGGCCGACCAGGAGAGCCAGAACAGGCCAGCCTATCCCAAATGCCGCCGCAAATAACTCCGCCACGTGGGAAACCTCCTTGGCCTCACCCTCGGCAAACCCGAGGATGAGGCCAGTGAAATCGATACTGTCCTAGGGATTAATGTGTTGCAGGCTCGGGGACCCTTCCAGGGACCGTCACCTTCGCCTCCACCGGCGCCTTCTTCACCCCGAGCGTGGCGAGGAAGAAGACAAACAGGATGGTCAGCCAGAAGAACAACACGTTAAACGAAATCATGTTCGCGGCGAATCCGGTCGTATGGGTATAGGCCCAGGGCGAGTTATCCCGCATGATCTCGTTCACATGCCAGAACAGACGAACCGACGAACGAATGTAGCCCATCAGCCCCATCATCCAGGTAAAGGCGGTCGCCAGCATGATCAGGGCGTACTGGGATCGGACCGAAATCTTGCCCCATTCAATCGCCCCGCTGTGCTTCGCCCCCTTGAGCATGACGAGGTTGAGGGCCGTCATGAAGAACAAACACGAGAGGGTCGTGGCTACCTGCGGCACGGACAGGCCGACGCGGACGTTCGCCGGGATGTAATACCCGTAAATGGCCAGCCAGATGATGTTGATGTACGCCATGCCAAAGAAACATCCCATGAAGATATTCCCGAACCTGGCCCATGACACCATCGGCACCTTGTTGCCGCGCGCATACCAGATAAAGCTCAGCACGGTGGTCGTGATGATGACGTTGATGCCCCCGTTCTTGGCCGACATCACACCATAGTTCCCCAGCACCGGGTGCTGCTGGCCTCCCATGGCCTTCAGTTCGGTCGGCGTCATCACCATCGTGTGCGGCGTGATGAAAATCAAGAAGCCGCACACCAAGACGAACACCATGTATTTGATATACCGCTGATACTTCTCCGCCCCTCGCATCCGTCCCATCGCCTGCCAGAGGTAATAGTTGGCACTCAGGAACAGGATCCCGATCATCGTGGCCTGAATGATGAACAACCAGGCCAGCAGGCCGCCCATGAGCGTAATGCCCATCTGCTGCCGGTAGGCATAGACCTCGCGCATGAGCCAGTAGCCCGCAAACGGCAGCGGGATCAGGAACGCGACGCCGATGGCCATCGCGATATAGCCCATCCAGTCATAGTGGGCCCGTTCTTCATCGGTCTTGGAAGCCAAGAACCGGTAGGCGGCATACGCGGCCACCACTCCACCGCCGAAGGCCATATTGCCCAGCAGCCGGTGCACATTCAGCGGGTTCCAGAGCGCGGTATGGATGCTGTGCCAGATGTTCCCCAGGTACCGTCCCTGCTCATCCACGCCGGCCGGCGACATCATGAACCCGATCCAGGAGTTGGCGAGGAACATCAACGTTGTTCCGATCACGTTCAAGACCACCGACATGCTCACGTGAATCCACTTGAGCAGCCCTTCCTTCATCCGGTCCCAGCCGTAGTAATAGATGTAGATGGTGCCGCTCTCCGCCACGAAGAGCAACGCGTAGATATGCATCACGGGGCGGAAGATGCTGGAGAGGTAGCCGAAGAAGGCGGGATAGAGCGTCAGGAACGTGAAGATCAGGATCCCGCCCAGGATCGCGGTCAGGGAGTAGGCCGTCAGGCTGATCTTGATAAAGTCATAGGCGAGCTGATCATACTTCTTGGCCATCGCCTTGTCCTTCGATATGATCCCCATGAACTCGATAATCATGCAGAAGATGGGGACGGCCAAGACAAAGCTGCCGTAGTACAGGTGTTGCTGATTGGCGAACCAGAGCAGCACGCGGCTTTCAAAATTGTAGCGCGGATAGAACTGAGGGTTGTCCGCCGTCTTGGGAGCCGGCGCTCCCGACACGATCCCCTCCGTTTTGTAATAGACGTCCCGCCCCTTCTCGACCTTGGCCGCCTCAGGCGTGTCTGCCTTCTTGGCCACATCGGGCGGAGGCCCACCGGCCGCAGGCGTCCCGCCGCCTCCGGCGAGCGCAGGCATCGAAACAACGATTGGCAGGAGCAGAAGGCCAATCATTGCGCCCAACGCCATGATCGACAGCGTCTTGTTTCGGGTTAATCCACCCATGACTGACCTCCCTTAGCGGTCCAGCGCGCCCCCCGTCCGGGGCACACCGTCCCGCTATTTCCTGAAGAGATACCAATAGTCCAATCCTTGCATGTCCATCATATAATGGTCGACGATATGAAAATAGGCCACCGCGATGAGCAACGAGATGGTCACCGCGACGTAGACGTTGTTCAACAGTGCTTTCTTTTTCAAGGCAACAAAAGCTAACAGGATGACCCCCAGGCCCAAAAGGGCCAGCCAAAAAAGTGGGTTCGTGACAATTTCCATGTTTCCGCTCCCCCGTTAGCCATGCAAGGACGCGGCCCTCGGGCACGTCCCTAAGCGAGTTCCTTTGCGCGACAGAGCGCTTCGATCAGCACGGGCAATTTATTCCAGCGAACCAATAGAAGAACCACAGCCCCAAGGCAGCCGTGAGATAAAAGATCGTCTTCCCGAGTTTGATCTTGATGTCCTCCTGAGCTCGCTCCATCCGCATATCTCCTTATGCCGAGATAAATAGACCGCACCGCCCTGTCATGATCGGTTCTTGACAGGAATGTAAGTCTATGTTAGTGCTCTGTTCGTTTTTTTTAAAAGGATGAGGGCGCACGATGCGTAAAAACTCAAGATTGTTCGATATTATAGTTTTGGCCGGATTGGTTGTCAATATGATTTTAGCAGTGTTCCTTATCCTCTACTATTTTGATTTTCTGTGACTTTCCAGCCATTTCCGCTTACGCCTTGCCCCCGTTTTCTCCCCCCGAAACTGCACATCGGAACCCGATGGTCTCGTCACGAAAATCGGGGACCATACGGCTGCGGCTGGTGATCCGCACATCAGAGCCGGTGCTGGTATACCCGCCCCCTCGTAGCACTTTATAGACTCCGTAATCGGGGCCCTTGGGGTTTCTCTCTGCAGGGGCGCGGTAGGCATCTTCCGAGTACCAATCCGCCACCCATTCCATCACGTTGCCGGCTCCGTCCGCGACCCCGAACTGGCTCACGTCCCGCTTGAACGATCCAACCGGTGCGGTCAACTCGAAGCCGTCCCTGGTCGAGCCCCAGTTTGCGGCCAAGAAGTCTCGGGTATTTCCCCAGGGCCAGAGCCGGCCATCGACGCCGCGGACGGCCTTCTCCCACTCCGCTTCGGTCGGGAGACGCTTGCCCTTCCAGTTGCAATAGGCCTCGGCATCGCTCCACGAGACATGCGTCACGGGCTGATTCACCCCGCGCATGCGCGACAGGTTTTTCGCGTACCGCGAAGGCGGCGCGGCCTTGCGATGCCCGGTGGCAGCCACGAACGCCTGGTACTGATGGTTGGTCACCTCAAATCGGTCGATCCCGAAGGTGTCCAGGTAGATAGCGCGTTCCGGCTGTTCATCATAGCCACCGGCTTTTGTGCCTCGGATGAAGGAGCCCGCCGGGATCGTGACCATCTCGTCCTGAATCGGCTCCTCACGGGAAGGGGCCTCG
Source organism: Nitrospirota bacterium (assembly GCA_023248295.1). Classification (GTDB taxonomy): domain Bacteria; phylum Nitrospirota; class Nitrospiria; order Nitrospirales; family Nitrospiraceae; genus 40CM-3-62-11. Next base: position 7,863 of record JAHFEU010000071.1, read on the forward strand.
GCTGACGAGACGACGGATCTCTCCTCGTCGGAGGGCCGAATCGGCTCTTCAGGCGGCCGCGAGGTGCCTTTGAGAATCCCCATCACCGGCAGGCTCGTCAGGAAGAGCACCGTCAGGAGGAGCGCAACTTTGAATTTCGTTTCGAGCACGGATCTGACCTCAGGCCGATTGTGTCCGTGGTGACAGGGCTGTACCGCAGACAGTTTAGCCCTAATCCGAAATGACCTTCTCCTCGTGTCCTGCTCCAGCGGGTGGCGTGGCGAGCGGGTCCCCCGCCGCCCGCAGCGCAAGGGGCGAAGAGCCAACAGGTTTCCACCGAGCACAATCACACAGCGCCCACGCACTGCCAAACCCCGAAGTGACCCCCACGGGGGGATGGGTGGAGCGAGGACGATGGGGGTGATCGCCACGACAGGACCCGCTGGAGCGTATCCAGCCATCATGGATTATTTTCGGATCAGGGCTAGTTTCTGGTCTTCCGGGGTTCGGCACGCTGCTCCTCCGCATCCTTGCCGCACCGGATGCCGATCGTGCTGTCGGTCCGCCACATCTTCGCCTGAAATCGTTTCGGGAGGCGTGCGTTCTGCTGGGTTTCACGCCACGAGCCTCCCCGAATGACTTTGTGCTCTCCCTCCTCTGGTCCCGGCGGGTCGCGGTAGGGAGACTTGCGATAGTACTGCTCGTCGTAGGTATCCGCCACCCATTCTGCCACGTTGCCGGTCATGTCGTAGAGCCCGAACGGGCTTCTCCCCGACTCGAATGAGCCCGGCGGCGCCAGGTACTGAAACCCGTCCTCATCGCCATCCACGTTCGCGCGACCGGCCCCGAACTCCTCGCCCCAGGGGTACCGCCGCTTGCCCTCTCCGCGTCCGGCTTTCTCCCATTCCGCCTCCGTGGGCAAACGCTTGCCGGCCCATTTACAGTACGCCACCGCATCTGACCATGACATCCCCATCGCCGGCAGGGTTGGTTTCTGAATCTTGGAGATGTCATCTTCGAACACCGGGACAAAGGGCTTGCCTCGTTTCGTCATCCGGACGAAACGATCATACTCCGCCTGAGTCACCTCTTTTTTGTCCATGTAGTACGTGCCGAGATACACTTGATGATCGGGAGCTTCGTCAGGATCACCCTCCTTGCTGCCCATGGTGAACGGCCCTTCGGGAATCTGGACCATCTCACGCCCATCATCCCCGACCATGGTCTTGTAGAGCGAGTAGTCGTCCTGCGGAGCAACCGCGGCAACGGGCCGGCTCTCGGACTGGAGAGAAGCCACCAACTCGCGCTGCTGTTTGGCCTTGTGGGACTCATACACCAGCCCCACGATCATGAGGATGAACGACGCGAACACGAAGGTGATGGCTGCGATCAAGACACCCTTATTTTCCATAGTCTCCCTATCGCGCAGGCGGCTGGCCTGTCATTCCTGCCGTGACGGTCGCGGGTCCTCCGGGGCAGCAGATCGCTTGCGGTCCGCCCGCATGTCCAAGAGCATGGAGATATTCACTCCCAGAAACCCGCCCATCGCGGCGCCGGCCCCGGCGCCGATTGAAATCTTCTCCGCACCAGCCAGCGCCCACGCCAGCGCTCCACCCAATGCCGCGCCTACTAGAATGCTGATCAAAAACCGGCGCCCTTGGAGGATGCCAATGGCCGTCCCGAGGACGAGCCCCAACCCGGTCGCGATCGGCAGGGCTCCTCCACCCATGAGCAGCCCGATCAGGAAGCCGACGGTGCCCATCACCACAGCGCCGAACACCATGTCGGTGATCCGTCGCGCGGACAGCCAGGGTACTGGGGCGTGTTTAAGCACAGTCATTTGTATCTCGTATCTCGCGAGATACGCTTCACGAGATACGTTTTATGCTTCACGTCTCACTGGGTCGACGCCGCAATCGGTCCAAAGTCTACCTCAACGCCGGGGCCGCCTAGCAACGAGATGCCCCAGGCCTGAGCGGCCGGATTGTGCTTATGGATGCGCTTGAAATCCTCATAGGCATTCACGCGTTCTTCGACCCACTCCCCAATCGGCTGTGTCCCGGTTCGAAGCACGATCTCCGAGGCGCTGAACAGCCCGCCTTCAGTCATGGTTCCTTTCGGCTTCGTGAAACTCCAGACGTATTTGGTCGCCACCGGAATGACCAGCAGGTCGGTATCCAGCGAGACAAACACCGCTGCAATCAGATCATCGTCGGGTGAGGCCGGCCCTTGCCCCCTCGAATCCCCTCCCGTCTTGAGCCGCCAACGCCAGGTCACAATCGGGAGCGCCTGGGGGTCCCACGCGACGCGTTTATACACCCGCTGATCGGCTCGTGTGGCAGCCAGGAATCGCAGGTCCTGCTCCGACCGCAGGGTATAGGCCTGTCTGGCTTTGGTCTCGCTTCGTTGAGCCTTCCATCCCTGCGGGAATCCCTCCACGCCAGTGGCGCGGAAATCCTCCAAGACCAGCCGGCCAGCGGGCTGAGCGACGACCGACACCCCGCCCAGGACCGGCAGAAGCATGGCGCCGACGACCCCGATCACGGCCACTCGCGATGATCGCCATCTCAGGCTCATGAGGGTTGCGCTTGCCGAGAGGCGGTCCGCATCGAAACCGGACCGTCCGCCAGTGCGAGTTCGTCCACGGCAACGGGTTTGGTGTCACGGTTGCTGATCCAAAACAGGAGCAGGACCGTCGACCAGAACACCACCATGTTCAGCGTCACCATCTTTGCGGCAAACCCCAGGGTCGGGGTAAAGGCCCACGGCGAGAGATCCGGCATGATCTCGCTGACATGCCAGGTAAGGCGACCCGACGACCGGATGTACCCCATCAGCCCCATCACCCAGGTAAAGGCGGCCGCCAGTCCAAACAGCGCCACCATGCCCCGAACCGACATCTTGCCCCACGCGATCGGCCCGTGGACTTTTGCCCCTCGCATCATCGCACGATTAATCAACAGCCCCAGTAATAGAACCGTGAATGTCGTGAGGGCCTGCGGCGAAGAGAGTCCCACGCGGATACTCGCGGGCAGATAGAAGCCGTAGACCGCCAGCCAGACAATATTGAGGATCCCCGCCGCGAAGAGCGCCGTCATCGCGCTATTCCCGGCGGTAAGCCAGGAGATGGTGAGAGTCCGGTTCGCCCGCCGGTAGAGAATGTAGCTCAAGGCCGTCAGGCAGATCATCACGTTAATGGCGCCGTTCTTGGCCGACATCACTCCGTAATTGCCGATCACCGGATGCTGCGCGCCACCCATGGCCTTGACCTCGCTCGCCGACATCACGAGCGTGTGCGGCGTCAACCAGATCACCGTGCACGCCATCAAGGCCCACACGAGATACTTGAAGTAGCGTTGGTACCGCTCGCCACCACCAATCCGGCCCATGCTCTGCCAGAGATAATAATTAACGCCGAGAAACAGCACCCCGATCAGCAAGGCCTGCACGACGAACAGCCAGGTCAGCAGGCCGCCCATCATGGTCACCCCCATGCTCTGCCGGAACGCATAGACCGACCGCATCAGCCAGTACCCGGCGAACGGCATCGGCAGCAGGGCGCAGACCGTGACAAAGAGAAAGACGTACCCGACCCAGTCGTAGTAGGCCCGTTCCTCGTCCGACTTGCTGGTCAGAAACCGGTAGGAGGCGTAGGCCAGTACCACGGCGCCGCCCGACATCAAGTCCGCGAGAAAACGGTGGACATTGAGCGGATTCCAGAGCGCCGAATGCAGGAGGTGCCAGACATTCCCGAGGTACCGGCCCTGTTCGTCCACGCCTGCCGGCGACATCATGAAGGCAACCCAGCCATTGGCCAGCAACAGCAGGACGGCCCCCAGCCCGTTTGCCATGACCCCGATCGACGCGTGGATCCATTTCAGGCCGGGCGCGGCCATGCGTTCCCAACTATAGTAGTAGGCCGCCAAGACAAAGGACTCGGCCACAAACACGAGGGCGTAGATCGGCATCATCGTCTTGAAAGTCCCGCCCATGTAACGCATAAAGCTCGGGTACAGCATGATGAACAGCCACAGCATGAGGCTGCCCACCACCGCGGTCAGGGACAACGCCAGCAGCGAGACCTTAAGGAAATCCCTGGCCATCCGGTCGTACCGAGCGGCCCTGGCCCCGTCGCGCGCGAGAAGTCCCAAGAATTCGATGATCACGCAGAAAATCGGGAGAGCCAGCACGAACCCGCCGAAATAGGTGTGCTGCTGCGTTACGAACCAAACCAGGATCCGGTTGTCCAGATAACCATAGCGGGCATAGGCCGTGGCCCCCGATGTGGGAGCAGGCGGTCCTACGGGGACACCCTCGATTTTATAGTACACGTCTGCCGCCGTCTGCGGCGACGCCGGTTGACCGGACGCACGGTCCAGGCTGACGGCTCCACTCAGACCGACCATCAGGAGGGCAAGGCAGACCGTCGGACCCGTTCCGCGCCTCAGCCTCCCTCGTGCCCCATGCGCGATCATTGTACGACCATGACCCGACCTCAGCCTCTCCGTGACGAATCTTCCAACGCGATCTCTGCGGGCGGGATCACACGCGCCGTCGGCATCGCGTTGGGTTTCGAGAGAATACCCAGGACAAAGGGGCAGCGTAACAGGGAAGCCGGGACCCGTCGCTGGACGCGATCCTCTACAGACCGTCGGAAGCCCAGATAATAGCAGTACAGCGCCATCAGGCCTGCCGCCAGGCCGGCGATCGCACCGGGGGCCATCCCGCTGCTCATGGCATCAGCTCTGAGCACATAGTAGAGGCCTCCCGTCAGCACCAGATAGTAGGTGGCCGAAAAGGCCAATCCCGGCCACCACCAGAACCGCAACAGCTCCGACCAACCGACCGCACCGAGCCTCGCTCGCCAGCCCTCACGGGAAGGGGCGCGTCCCGGCGCGCCTGGGGCGGGCGGGTGTAAACGCTGCTCCCCCGCCAGATACGCCCACACCGCCACGCACCCCGCGAACAGGCTCACGGCGACCAGTTGCCCAAGCGCGCTCCGACCGGCCTCACCGAGACGGCCCACCCCGATCGCCAGCACGGCGCCACCCGCCGCCGCGAGACCCGCCCAACGGGCAAGCTCTCCAGGCTGCTCGCGGAGCAGCACCCGCAGCCCCGCTCCGTCCGGAAAGGTCGGCACGGGTTCCCCTTGCGCCTGCAGCCGACGAACGTGTCCGATCTCGAACGCATCGCGCGCCACGGAGGTGCAGC
>JAHFEU010000168.1 GCA_023248295.1 Nitrospirota bacterium
TCGAGCTTTATACGGGTCGTGCTCGTATTCCTGAACGGTGCGGTCCTTGCGGGCCGCCTGTCCGGCACGGAAAGGAGGTTTTTTCTTCATCACGTGCTCCTTCCAATGGTGGTGATCCGAATCCAGGTTAGGCGCGTGACGGCTGATTGCTCCCGCGTAAAGCCGAAGCCGCTGCCGCCAGGTAGCGGATCACGGCAGCGTCCTCCACCTGCGCGAAATCCATATAATAATTGCCGACTGCAAAGAGCGGCTCCGGCGTCATCAACACAACGAGCTTATCAACCTGCCGCCTGACCAGGCTGAGGGTGCTCCGTGGTCCCACCGGAATGGCTGCGACCAGCCGGTGCACGCCGAGTCCCCTCAAGGCCTTGGCTGAGGCAAGGAACGTGGCGCCCGTTGCGATACCGTCATCGACCAGCAACACCGTTCGCTCGGTGAGCGCCGGCAGCGGCCGGCCCTGCCGGTATAAGACTTGACGTCGGGCGATCTCATCCTGCTGCGCCCGAATCATCTTGTTGAGATCCGCTGAGGAGAAAGAACCAGCGTCAAGGACCGCCTGAGCTTCGGGATTGAGGAAGACCGAACCGGTCTCGGTGACCGCACCGATGGCGTATTCCGGGTTATCCGGTGCCCCAAGCTTGCGCGTGATGAAAACATCCAGCGGGAGGCGGAGGGCTAGGCTGAGCGAGTAGCCCACCGCCACACCACCTCGGGGCAAAGCCAGAATAAGAGCGGACTGCTCCTGGCGATATGCATCCAATCGCTTGGCCAGAAGCAGCCCGGCCTCTTCACGATTCTGGAACACGGATCTCCCCCCAGTCCGACCGTGTGTCGAACTGACTCGAGAGGTTTGGTAACTCAGACCGCTTCTGAGAGGCTGTTAGCCGATCTTCACCTCGATGCTCTTGGGCTTGGCCTTCTCAGATTTCGGCAGATGCACCTTGAGCACCCCATCTTTGTAGTCTGCGGCCACCTTGCTGGCATCAGCATCTTCCGGAAGGGTAAAGCTCCGCGTAAAGCTGCCGTAGGCCCGCTCGACACGGTGGTACTTCTTCCCCTTCTCTTCTTTCTCGTATTTGCGCTCGCCGGAGATCGAGAGGACATCGTCATGGACCGTGAGTTTGACCTCCTCTTTCTTCACCTCTGGTAGTTCCGCCTTGATCAGGTATTCCTTCTCGTCCTCCGTAATGTCCACCAGCGGGGCCCACTCGGCCACCGTCATGACCTCCTTGCCCCCGTTCTTGCGGAGCGGCGCTCGGCCGAACAACGTGGACAGCCGGCTCTGCAGATCCTCAAGTTCCCTGAATGGATCCCAACGTGTGAGTGCGTTCATGGCTCCTACCTCCTTTCCTCTCTTGTGGTTAATCTGGTTGAGTACTGCCGTTCTTCCCTGTGTACCTCACACCGGACCAAAACCATCAAGCATCCTCAGTGTTCGCAACGGCCTGGGCCGACTTGTTTGGACTTGACCCGCGTGATCCTCATTGCTTCCCCCTTCTTTTATGAACCGCATCGTCTCCTTGGGCATCACGCTGTAGAGTCCCGGGCCTTTCAACGTCAACCGCACCAGCCCTGCGCGGCTCAGGCGATCTACTTCCAGAAAGACTTGGTTCCAGGTCAGGTCCGGACAGGCCAGCACCAATTCTTCGATGAAACACCCGGGTGATAGATGCACCGCCTTCAAGATTCGATCGGTTACTTGTTCCTCTCTCATAGCATCTGCTCCTGTCCAGCCCCTGACCGGTCTCACCATACTGTGAACTGTGCATAGAGAATGCCCGAACCGGCGCTGGCGTTGGTCAAAATGATTTCGGAATATCAAAGCCTTATGACTTAGGTTCGGTGAGGACAAGAACCGGCTGCGGATTGAATGTGGAGTTATTGGTCAGCTAGAGAAGGACCCCTGTGGCCAAATGCTACAGAGCGATCGGTGCTGAGGCCGAAATAGACGTGAACCTTTCAGGCTCTAAAGCTGACTTAGGATTATTTCTGCTCAAACGTTCGACATGGTTGATCCAGACGCAGCGGTGCTTAATAGAGAATCAGGAGGTGATGAGGAGTCTGAGAGAGGGTCGACAGCCCGATTGAGTGTAACCCGCCCTCATGCAGCGAGCGTGCAAGAGGGCTCCGCTCCTACGCCAAGAGCGGGATCTGGGTCCGAAGGACGCACCACCAATTCGGTGCCACCAAGGCACGGCCGTCAATGCGAGCCCGATGATTGGGTGGTGCGGGGCAACCAGCTAAAGAGGGACGTGCTGGGTTGCCGGATAGGATCCCGGCCAGTCGGTAGGCCCGGTGCCCACATGAGGGCGGGCGGTCCGCGGGGTTGTCCCATTCAGCGACCCGCGGTGAGTGATGACGCGCCATCCCCCTCATGCCGGTGGAGCCGCGTGGTCAGCTCGCCGTAACGTGTCCCCTGGAGGTTACCCTCTCTCTCGCGTGGAACCGGATTGGCCTTCCTAACGCCCGCCTCCGCCCTCAGGAGGGGGGGCCAGATATTCCACACAGCCGTTCAGGGTGGAGAGCTTCGGATAGTCGGCCTCAGGGATGTCCACCCGCAGCGCTTCATGCAACGCGATCACGAAGTTCAAAAAGTCCATGGAGTCGATGTCCAACTGATCGCGAAAGCTGATATCGGGCTTCAGCAGCGGCAGGTCTGCCTCCGGCGCAATTTCGCCCAGGATGCGGACAACGACGCCCTTGACCTCCGCCGGGGACAATGCGGTGCTCATAAGCGCCCCGGGTCCTGCAGCAACCGGTCGATGGTGGCCAGGAACAGTCCGCCCCGATGCCCGTCGGTGACGCGATGATCGGCAGAGAGCGTGGCGGTCACGATTGGCCTGGAGACGATCTTGCCCTCCGCGACCCAGGGCCGTTCGACCACTTTGCCGAATCCGACCAGGGCAACTTGCGGTGGATAGATGACGCCGAACACGGCCTCCACCCCCTGTTCGCCCAGGCTCGTGACGGTGATCGTGGGATCGGAGAGCTCGGAGCTACGCAATGACCCGGCTCGCGCGCGCTTCACCAGGTCCCGCAAGTTCCGCATGAGCTCTCCGAGACTTTGCCGGTCTGTGTCATGGAGCGCGGGAGCGACGAGACCGCCCTGCCGCAAGGAAATGGCCACACCGACGTGAATGGTCTGGCCCTGCACCGCTTGCCCATCCTTCCACACTGCGTTGAGTTCGGGAACCTCGCGCAAGGCCAGCGCCACGGCCTTGATGAGGAGCACTCCATGCAGCAGCCGATCGGCCACGCTTCGCTTGAGATTGTCCTCAGCCAGCCAGGCCATAGCCCGGCTCATGTCAATGGTGGTGCTCAGATAGTAGTGAGGGATCTCCCGCTTGGAACGGGCCATCGCGGAGGCAATGGCCTGCCGCATCCGAGCCTGACGGTCAGCGACGGTTTCAGGCTGTGCTTGGGCTGCGGCGAGTCGCTTGGCAGCAGCCCGTTCAATATCCTCTCGTGTTATCGCACCGCCTGGCCCCGTGCCCTTCACCGAGGCCGGCTCCACTCCAAGTTCTGTTGCGAGTTGTTTGGCCGAAGGCGAAATCCGAATGCGGCCCGGCTCGGCTGCGGGCATTGAGGGCGCCGGTGCTGCTGGAGCAGAGACTGATGGAGGTGTCACTCGTGAGCCGGGAGGAGTGGCCGCGGAGACCGCCTCCCGCTGAAGCGCGAGCGTGGCCGGCTTGCCCTCCTCCCGAATGATCGCCATCACGGTCCCCACCGGCACCTTCTCGCCGGGCTGGGCCAGGAGTTTCTCAATGACGCCGCTCGTGAACACCTCCACGTCAATCGCCGCTTTGTCCGTGTCCACTTCCGCGATAATGTCGCCGCGCGTCACGTGGTCCCCCACTTTTTTGCGCCAAGCGATCAGAGTGCCGGCGCTCATGTCGGCCCCAAGCGAGGGCATGACAAACTCAGCCATGAGTTCCAACGACCCCCCGCACAGCTTTTACAATTCCGTCGACGCGGGGCAGCGCCGCATCTTCCAGATGTTTCGGGTACGGGATCGGCACCTCGGCGCTGCAGACTCTTTCGATCGGCCCATCCAGATCATAAAACGCGCCTTCCATGATCTGCGCGCTGACCTCAGCCGCGAAACTGCCGGTGCGCCAGGCTTCATCCACAATGACGGCACGGTGCGTTTTTCGAACAGATGCCAGGACTGTGGCCGTGTCGAGCGGTCGCAGCACGCGCAGATCGATGACTTCGGCCTCGATCCCTTCGCCGGCCAGTCGGACCGCAGCGTCTAACACTTTCCAGAGCGAACCACCGAAGGTCACAATCGTGACATCACGACCCTGGCGCCGCACCGTCGCCTGGTTGATGTCTACAGGACCAGCCTGTTCGTCCAACTCACCTTCCATCGGATACAGGTACGCATGTTCGAAGATGAATACCGGGTCCGGCTCGCGTAACGCCGTCAGCAACATTCCCTTCGCGTCGGTCACGGTCGCGGGCGTCAGGACTTTGATCCCTGGGATATGGGCGTACCATCCTTCCAAACTGTGCGAGTGTTGAGCGGCGACCTGACGTCCTCCCCCGGTGGCCATGCGAACGATCAACGGGATGCTGAACTGGCCGCCGGACATGTGCCGGATGGTCGCAGCATTGTTCACGATCTGATCCAAGGCCAGGAGGCTGAAATTGACGGTCATGACTTCCACGATCGGTCGCATGCCACCCAGGGCCGCTCCTATGCCAGCTCCGACAAACGTGGATTCCGACAGCGGCGTATCTCGCACCCGTTCAGGTCCGAACTCTTCCAACAGTCCGTGGCTGCACGAATAGGTCCCGCCATACTGCCCCACGTCTTCTCCCATGAGAAAAACGAGCGGGTCGCTTTGCAACGCCTCGCGCAGCCCAGCCCGCACCGCTTCGCGATAAGTAATCTTGGTCATGGTCCTTCGTGAAACG
>JAHFEU010000072.1 GCA_023248295.1 Nitrospirota bacterium
GGGGTTCTCCCAGAATCAACTGGCGGGGCTGCTCAAGACCACGCGCCGGACCATCGCCCGGTACGAAGGCGGCGCGCGCCGCATTCCGGGCATGGTCGAAGTCATGCTCCAGCAGTTGGCCGCCTCTCCCCGGTTACCCATGGCCGGCATCGTGGCCGCCGGCGAACCTATCGAGCCGCTGCCCCAGGCCGAAGTGATCGAAGTCCCGCCCTCCATGTTGCGCAGAGGGGAGAACTTTGCGCTGCGCGTCAAAGGCGACTCGATGCGAGATGAGGGCATTCTGCCAGGGGACCTCGTGCTGGTGCACAAGCAGGCCACCGCGCGGAACGGGCAAACCGTCGTGGCCCTGGTCAACCAGGAGGCCACCATCAAGAAGTATTACCGGAAAGAGAACCGGATTGAGCTCCATCCCGCCAACCCTACGATGCAGCCGATCCTCATCGGCCCGACCGATGACCTGCGTATTGAGGGCGTCGTGATCGGGGTGATCCGGCACTGTGGGTAACCCAACGAGGACCGCACCATGTTGATGGAGCACGCGATTGGACAAGCCGTCGAAGAAGGGACCTGTGCTGAATGCGGGCGGGTCGCCGGCCAGCGGGAACGTTGCTTTGACCACCACACTCTGTCGGAGCTGGAACTGTGCGTCACCTGTTTTGCCGCGTTCCTGCAGCGGCAGACCTTCCCGCCGGGATGCTGTGGCTAACGCCGTGCTTCCCGCTCAGGTACCGAGCCCCCTCCTGGCGATCCTCCACCGGAGCCCGCTGCGCCTGGAGCGCCAGAACGGGCTGGTGTTGCTGTTCGGGCATCCCGCCGTGTTCCGACTCGGCTTGTGTGTGGCGACGGATCGGGCGCTGGCTGGAGATTCGGTGCTCTATCTGGATGGCGCCAATGTCTTCGATCCGTTTCTCATCGGTCGGCTGGCCCGTGCCGGTGGCGCGGCCCCGAACGCTGTCCTGGGACGCATTCATGTCTCTCGGGCCTTCACGTGTCATCAGATGGCCCGGCTGGTCACCGAGCGCTTGGCGGGCGCCCTTCGCACCTATCGCGCGCGCCTGATCATCCTCTCCGGCCCGTTGGAGACATTTTATGACGAAGCGGTGCCCTATCAGGAGGTCGCAGGTCTGCTGCACAGGATCCTGGCCACGCTCCGGCATTTTGCCCACCTCGGTCACCGCTTGCTGTGCCTCAGTCCTGTACCGCCTCCCGAGGCGAAAGGCCGGGACACTCTCTTGAAGACCCTGTCGGCTCAGGCGAACCGATTGATCTGGGTGGAAGCAACCGAAGCGGGTGTGTCGCTACGCGAGATCGGCGCCAGCGCGCCCAGGAGCTGGGGCATCTCACGTGTCGTCTGGGAATCGCTGTAAACAATGGGCCGGACCCTTACCACCTTCACACAACTGGTGTGGCAGGAAATCGAGTCCTTGCGCCGGTATCGTCGGGCGCTCCGCCAGGAGGACCAGCAGGCGCTCGATACCTTGTTTGCGGCGGCCCGTCGTCACTCGTCTGCCGGCGCGTACCTGGCCCGCGAGACCCCCTTTGAGATCATGCTGCTCTCGATGCTGATCGAGCAGCAGAAACAGCTTGTGGCTCTGACACGGAAGGTGGCTGACCTTGAGACCCGCGTGCCTGCCGACCCGCCTGCGAGGGTGGCTTCTTGACGCCTATGCGGATCGCGCCGGGATGGCGGTCTGGCTCCTCGACGAGGACAATCGCCGCGTACGCCTGCTCGATCCGTTTCGCCCGACTTTCTACCTGGCCGGCCCGCGGCATGCCCTCGACGCGGTCCTGCGCGCGTTGCCACGTCGTGGCTGCCCGCTGACAACCCGCTGGGTTGAACGGCACGAGCTGGGCTCGCCGGATCCTGTCCCCGTGCTGGAAGTGGCCGTGCACCAACCGAGCCGGTTCCCGACCCTGGTCCGCAGGCTCCTCCAACAGTGTGACCAGGTGCAGTTCTATCACGTCGATGTGCCGCTCCCTCAGCGCTATTTCTATGAACGGGGGCTGTTCCCGCTGGCGCGGTGCGAGGTGGAGGTGACCGTGGATGGGACCATCCGGGCCATTCACGCGGTTGACTCGCCCTGGGACACGGGCTACGCCACTCCGCCGCTGACCATCCTCGAGTTATCGCTTGAAGGGCGCGTATCAAACCCCAACCACGGAGGAGTCTGTAACTTGATCGTGCGGGTGGAGGGGGAGGAACGGTGTCTGGAGGGAGACGATGGCGCGGAGCTGGTCGCCCGGCTCAATCAGTTACTCCACCGCCATGACCCCGACGTGATCCTGACCGACTGGGGCGATTCCTACATCCTGCCGCGACTGCTCACGCTCGCCAGCCGGGTGCGGCTTCCCCTGGCCCTCAACCGAGACGCCGACCGTCCTGTCGGGATGCAGGCGCCCCGATCGTATTTCTCCTATGGCCGCATCTTGGCGAATGCCGGGGCTCGCACCCTGTACGGGCGGCTCCACGTGGACCGTCAGAACTCCTTCGTGATGGCCGAGACAGGCTTTCCGGGACTGATCGAGCAGGCCCGGGTGACGAAGGTCCCGCTCCAGCACATGGCCCGCACCACGACCGGCACCGGGATCACCGCGATGCAGCTTGAGACGGCGCATCACGACGGCATCCTGATCCCTTACCGCAAGCGCGAGCCCGAAGAGTTCAAGTCCGCCTTGGAGTTGCTTCACACGGACCAAGGTGGATTGGTCTATGCGCCCGTCCTCGGCTACCACGAAAACGTGGGCGAGCTGGATTTCGCCTCGATGTATCCGTCCATCATGACCCGCTTCAACATCTCGCCTGAGACGGTGAACTGCTCCTGCTGCGCCCATGATCCAGCCGCCCGCGTCCCTGAAATCGGCCACCACACCTGCCGTCACCGCACCGGGCTGGTGCCTCGCACCCTCATCCCCTTGCTGTCCAAGCGGGCGCAGTATAAACGGCTCCTCGCCGCCACCGCTGATCCCATGACCCGACAGGTGCTGGACCAGCGACAGACCGCGCTCAAATGGCTGCTGGTCGTGTCGTTCGGCTATTTGGGGTACAAGAACGCCCGTTTCGGTCGCATCGAAGCCCACGAGTCCGTGACCGCCTATAGCCGGGAGATCCTGCTCCAGGCCAAAGAGACCGCCGAGCATCGCGGGTTCCGATTGCTGCACGCCATCGTGGACTCGCTCTGGGTCCACAAGCCGGGCGCGACACGCGGTGACTATGAGGCATTGGCCCGCGCGATCGCGGCACGGACGACGCTGCCCATCATGGTAGAAGGCATCTACCGCTGGATCGGCTTTCTGCCCTCACGGGTGGACCCGCGAATGCCCGTGCCCAATCAGTTTGTGGGGATGTTTGAGACCGGCGAGAGCAAAATCCGGGGGCTGGAGATCAGGCGGGCCGATGCGCCGCTCATCGTGAAAAAAGCCCAGGCCGAGGTGCTTCGCAGTCTCAGTCAGGCGCAGACGGTCGTTGAGCTGCGCGCGCATGTCACCCACGCCCTCGAGATCATCCGGGCGTATCGCCACTATCTCCAGAGCGGGCGCGCAAGCCTCGAGGACCTCATAATCGCCAAATCGATCTCACGGGAGCCACAGGCGTACCGACACCAGACCATGACGGCGATCGCCGCCAGGGAACTGCTGAGACACGGAGTCCGTCTCCAACCGGGCGAGACGATCCACTATGTGATGACCGATGCCGCCGCCCCTCTCGCGGAGGATCGGGTGCGGGCCGTGGCCACGCTCGACGGAGCCTGGAGCTATGACGCCCGGGCCTACGAAACCCTCCTGCTGAAATCGGCCCGTGTGATCCTGGCGCCGCTTGGCCTCAACCCGACCGACCTGGATGACCTGACCAACCCCGGCTCCTCACGGGCCTGATCGTCGTTGGTGGCGCGTTGTCAGTTTCTGGTCAGTTTCCGGTAGCGGAGGCGGTGCGGGCGGTCCGCTTCCTTGCCCAGTCGCTTCTTCCGGTCGGCTTCGTACTCGCTGTAGTTGCCCTCAAACCATACCGCCCGGCTGTCTCCTTCAAAGGCCAGGATATGGGTCGCGATGCGGTCCAGGAACCAGCGGTCATGGCTGATCACCACGCAGCAGCCACCGAACCGCTCCAACCCCTCCTCCAAGGCCCGCAGCGTGTTCACGTCCAGGTCATTGGTCGGCTCGTCCAGCAATAAGAGGTTGGCCCCCTCCTTCAGCATCCGCGCCAGGTGCACCCGGTTGCGCTCGCCGCCGGACAGGTCCTTGACTTTCTTCTGCTGGTCGGGACCGGAAAAATTAAACCGCCCGCAGTAGGCCCTGGAATTACCCTCGACCCTGCCCAGCTTGATGGTGTCCTTCCCGTCTGCGATCACCTCCCAGGCCGTTTTGTTGCCATCCAGGGCCCGGTCCTGGTCCGCATAGCCGAGCGTGACCGTCTCGCCGATCCTGATAGACCCGGCGTCCGGCTTCACTTGGCTGGTGATCAACCGGAACAGCGTGGTCTTGCCCGCCCCGTTCGGCCCGATGACGCCCACGATGCCGCCGCGCGGCAGGCTGAAGCTCAGGTTCTCGAAGAGGACCTTGTCTCCATAGGCTTTGCTGAGGCCCGCAGCTTCCACGACGATGTCGCCGAGACGCGGGCCCGGCGGGACGTAGATTTCCAGGTCCTCGGCGATGTTGCCAGCGTCCTGACTGAGCAGTTGCTCGTAGCGCGTGATGCGGGCCTTGCCCTTGGCCTGGCGGGCCTTCGGCGCCATGCGAATCCACTCCAGCTCGCGTTCCAGCGTCTTGCGTCGCTTGGACTCCGCTTTCTCTTCCTGCTCCAGCCGCGCCTGCTTTTGCTCCAGCCAGGCGGAGTAATTCCCTTGAAACGGAATCCCATGTCCGCGATCCAGCTCCAGGATCCAGCCGGCCACCTTGTCCAGGAAATACCGGTCGTGGGTCACCGCGATGACGGTGCCTTGATATTGCCGGAGGTGCTGCTCCAGCCACTGGACCGATTCGGCGTCGAGATGGTTGGTCGGCTCATCCAACAGCAAGATATCCGGTTCCTGGATCAACAGCCGGCACAGCGCGACGCGCCGCTGTTCCCCGCCCGAGAGGACCTCCACCTTCGAGTCGGGCGGGGGGCAACGCAGGGCGTCCATCGCGACCTCGAGCTGGTTCTCCAGTTCCCAGCCGTTGACCGCCTCGATCTTCTCCTGCAACCTGCTCTGCTTCTCGAGCAGCCGTTCCATCTCGTCCGGGGACAGGCTCTCGCCGAGCTTGTTGCTGACGGTCTCGTACTCCCGCAGCAGGGCGATCACGTCCCGCCGCCCTTCTTCGACGACCTCTTTGACGGTCTTCGTCTTGTCCAGTTGCGGCTCCTGCTCCAGCAGGCCGACGGAATAGCCCTTCGCGAACGTGACCTCGCCGAGGTAGTCCTTCTCCACGCCGGCGATGATGCGCAGCAGCGTGCTCTTGCCCGAGCCGTTCAGCCCCAGCACCCCGATCTTGGCCCCGTAATAGAAGGACAGGTAGATGTCCTTCAGCACCTGTTTGTTCGGCGGATGGACCCGGCCCACGCCGATGAGGGAAAAGATGACCTGCTTGTCGTTGGTGGTCACACTCTCCTCTCAAGGCTCCTGCCGTTTCCCGTTCGAAAGGTGCGCAGGATCATGACGGTCGTGGTCGGGCCGTTACTTGGCCCAGCGGTTGTAGAAGAAGGCCCAGAAGAAGCCGAACAGCCACGCGCCGGCGAGCAGAGCCAGGAGATCGGCCGCCAGCGACACGAATCGAGGCTCGGCCGGGAGCAGCGAGGCGACATTCGCCCCAAAGAATTGAGCGTTGAAAAAATAGACGAAGAACGACGGGGTCAACAGGCGCAAGGCGATCAAGAAGGCCGCCAGGCCGGCGGCCGTGACCGTGAGGGCGTTGGCAAAGGCAATCGGCCGGATCACGTGAGACCTCTCCGCAACGCCCCATGGTAGGGGAACCTTGCCGAGGAATGCAAACGCTCGCTAGATCGCAAACTCGGCCCACAGAACGGTGTGGTCCGAGGCGGTCGCCGCTCGTCTGGGCCGCATATCCACCTCAACGGTTTTGCACTTGTCCGCGAGCGGCTTGGTCGCCAGGATGTGGTCAATGCGCCACCCCTTGTTGGCTTTCACGGAACTGGGCTGGCGATAGTCCCAAAACGTGTACTGCAGGCGGTCGGGATAGAGCTTGCGGAAGACGTCCACAAACCCCCAGGAGACCGTCTCCTTATAGGCGCGGCGCACGTCTTCATGGAAGCAGACATGGGTGAGGTGCTTTTCGGGACTGTGCACGTCCAGCGGCTCCGGCGCGACGTTCACGTCCCCGCACCAGATGGCCGGCTTGCTCGGCGCAAGATGCTTGTCGAAGTAGGCGCGCAAGCGCTGAAACCATTTCAGCTTGTAGGCATACTTTGGAGAATCAATCCTGAAGCCTTGCGGCACGTAGGTGTTCACGATCGGGATCCCCTTGACCACCACCTGGAGGAGTCGTGCGTCATCAGGCTCCCCTCCGTCATCGAACCCATACGACACCGCCTCGGGGGCTGACCGGCTTAGCACGGCGACGCCGTTATAGGCCTTCATCCCGCGAAACGTCACCTGGTAGCCGGAAGAGGCCAGATCGAGCAGAGGAAAGTCCTCATCTTGTACCTTGGTTTCCTGCAGGCAGAGGACGTCGGGCTGGTGGCGTTCGAGCCAGCGCAGTATGACGGGAAGGCGCTTGCGCAGGGAATTGACGTTGAATGTGGCGATCTTCATCGAGTATCCTTGAGCGTCTCTATCCTGGTCAGTGGGACGACCGTTGCTTCAGCGTAAACAGCCGGTGACTCCTCAGCCCTCCCCGCCGCTCGCTCGGGGTCGGGGTGACGGTCGCCAGCAGGGATAAATGATCCATGAAGACCCTGTCAAGTAAGTCCAGGTTGCAGAATACGGAAAAATCGAACCCCCATCTTGCGCATCCTGGAGCGTTTGGTGAAAGATGCGAGCAAGACGAGCTCAGCGCAGCATTCGTATCACTGGGAGGTGACGCAATGAAAGAGCCCGCCCCGATGACGAGGCCGCTGCTGGTCGTGGCGATCGTTTTTTTAATGGCCAGCATTTTTATCTTGGATGTGTTCATTCCGACCGGAGTCCTGATCCCTGTCCTCTATACGGTCCCGCTTTTAATCGCCCTGCGGTCTCCCCAGCCACAGTTCTTCCTCATCATGGCCGCCGTCTCGACCGCCCTGACGATTATCGGCTTCGCGGTCTCTCCTCCTGACGGCATCCTGTGGATGGCCATTACCAACCGTTCGTTGGCCGTCATGGTCATCGGAGTGACCGCGATCTTTTACCTGCTGCAGAGGCGCGCGGCGGACCGGCTCAGGACCTTGCAGGAGTTATTGCCATTGTGCGCCTCCTGCAAGAAGGTCCGCGATGACAAAGGCTACTGGAAGCAGCTCGAGCTCTATCTTCAGGAACATACCGGCGCGCAGTTTACCCGGAGCCTCTGCCCTGACTGCGCGCAGAAACATGTGCACGCACTCCCTGCCTGAACGTCTTACGGATGCAGGGAGGGAGGAAGGATCAGGTCGAAGCGGCAGACGCGAGACCCCGGCTCAACCTCGCGTCCAGGAGGTTCGGGCTGGACGATCACGCGTTGACGCTCGGCAGTCGGGATCGCCCTGAAGATACGGTCCTTCTCCAGATACGGGTCGCCGGCGAAGTACATCTGCGTCGTCAGTTCGTGATACCCTCGTCGGTGCACCTTGAAGTGGATGTGTGAAGGCCTGGTCCAGAACAGCCCGGCCTGGTACGGTCCCGGGAGCACCGTCTTGAACGAATAGCGGCCCTCCTTGTCCGTCGTGTCAAATCCCCAATATTGAAAATTCGGATCGAGCGGCGCGCGGCTGTCTCGATCATCCGGATGGTTGTAGCGCCCGCTGGCCGCCGCCTGCCAGATCTCCACAAGGGCGCCTTCCACCGGGCGGCAGTGCTCGTCCAGAACCTGGCCGAGGATGTACAGGATTTGTCCCGTGGCCCGGTCCGGTCTTCCTTTCACGCGGGTGAGGTCATGGTCCTTCTCGGGCTGATCCTGAACGGGGTAATAGGGTCCCTCCGTCTGTGGAGGGGTCAGCAGACACAGGTCCCGGTTCGTCCCGCCCAGCGCCGCTGAATAGGCCAGCGCGCCCGCCGCCCCGATGAGTGCACTCAGGACCTGCCGTCGCGAGACGAGGTGGGTTGCGTTGAGCGTTGGCGATCTGCCTTGTGGGTGATGGTTCGACACGGTCAGCGGTCGAGAAACAATCCACCCGTCTGGTCGACAAGGATCTGCCCGTTGCCACGCCCGCCAAGGCTGTCTCGGAGGATGGCCACGTAATCGTCTTCGCCGGCCAGATCAAAGAATCCTGCCATGCTGTTGTTGCCAGCCTTCCCCATGCCGTTGGGGACCAGATACCTGTCCCTCCCGCCTTCTTCGATAAAGAGGCTCCAAGAGTGGTGATCGGCGCGACCGAGCCCGCCTGAGCGCCGGAGATCGTAGAGGTCATCACCCTCCCCCGCATCGATGCACAGCATGACGCTCCGGTCCCAGGCCGCGCCGCCGTTGTAGACCGGGCCTGTTGAGGTATAGAAGTCCTGGCCACCGTAATCAATAAACAGCCCCACGCTGTGGTGAGCGCCCGCGGCATGGCCGTAGCGGGCGGCGGCATGCTCATCGTTCCCGGCCAAATCGAGTTTGAGTCCGGCACCGAAGAAGTAGCCGGAGCCCTGCGCGAAGTTGGCGCTGCGGTAGCGGTCGTGACCGTCAAGGTCGATCATGACGCCCCAGCCACCGGCCAGCCCGTAGGACTGTTGCTCGGGATCCTTCGAGAAGATGCGTTTGCCGGAGCCGGTCCCGATCCCGAAGCAATCGTACTGGAACAAAGAGTCTCCGGGTTTGCCGCCGGGAGCGTCGGTGGCATTATAGACGCTGGGGTACTGCTCGCCGCACTGGTACCGGTCGTTGCCGGCCAGGTCTATGACCGCGCCGACCCCGAGTGGTCCCCCGAAGCCGACCGCGTAGCCGAAGCTCGTCAGCGTGTCGTCGCCGGCTCGATCCACCAGCAACCCCGCGCCGGCTATCGCGGCCCCTTGGGTAAGCTTCGCCCCGACATAGCGATCATTGCCCGCCATGTCCACCAGAATACCCAGCCCGGCAAAGCCCGTGCCTCCGGCTCCCTGGGCGAGCTCGTACAGATCGTCCCCAGCGCGATCAACCAGCAGCCCGACGCCCAGCCGACCGGTTGCCAGGCCCAAGGCTGCGGCGTGATACGTATCCTGGCCGCCCAAGTCGATCACGACGCTGATGCCGTGCTCCGCATCTGCGGCGGCCGCGATCCTGCCGCGATACGTGTCGTCACCCCCCAGATCGATGAGGATGGCAACCCGCTGATCCAGGTCGTAGACGTTCGGGCCGGACCCGCCGATCACAACGAGGCCCGACGGGGTCTCCCGGGTCAGCAGCACCTCGCCGATGATCCCGGCCGGTGGTGCGGGAAGGGCCCGACGATCATGGAAGGCGTTCTCCACCGAGGCCAGCCAGCTCTCGTCCGCCAAACCTGCCAGCACCTGCGCTGCAGCCGCTAACGCGCCATAGTCCAACTGTTCGGCGACAAGCTGACAGAACCGCAGATCGGCCGTGGCCTGTTGCCTCGTCTGCTCGTTCCACCCAGAGATTTGTGGGACGAAGGTATCTACGAGTGTCTCTGCATGATCGAACAGGAACCGCCGGTCGTCTGCGCTGAGCGTCTGTAACGCCTTCTCGCGCAACTGGTGGGCTTGTTCCAGGACGGCCGTGATAAAGGCCACGTGGTCCTCCTCAGCCCCCCCCGTCGGAACAGGAACAGGCTTGGGTGTTTCCACCCTGCGATCCATTCCCGCTTCCAGCCTCTCGATTAACGTGGGGAGGTTTTGGAGCCCCGACCGGGCCACCTCGGCCAGTCGAGACCCCTGCTGTTCCAGGGCCGTGAGCCCCGTCCAGGGGTCGGTTAACCCCTGCACGACGAGCGGATTTTTGAACCTCGCTGTCAACGCGGTGCTCTCGGACAGGGCCTTCAGCGCTGAGGCCTGCTGGGTGGGGACGTGTTGTTCGAGATCCCCTCTCACTTGCTGCTGGAGCTTGGCGACGACCGTTTGAGGCATGACCTGCGCGGATGAAGCGGCCTGATTCCGCGATGAGTCGGCCTGGTAAGCTTTCTCCAGACCGCATCCCACGACGGTGAGAAACAGCGAGCAGGTCACCATCCCTTGAAGCCGTGACATCGTTCCCGACCAATCCGCCATCTGCTACGTGATGCGGCTCCGCCTCATCCCGCCCGGAACCAGTTTGAATTCGAACAGCCGGCATTCTAGCGCGCCGTTGAATAACGGTGTCCGGCGGGTGGCCGATAACCGGATAAGGGTAGGCAGGCGCATGTCGGTCGTGAAGAGGTACGCCCGCCAGCCGACGAAGTGGCGTTTCAGCCGGTCGCCCAGGCGTGGATAGAACGCAGACAGTTCGACCGGATCGCCGGCGCGCACCCCATAGGGCGGGTTTGCGATAAGGACCCCTGCGTCGGCCGGCGGCGTGATCTCCAGCACGTTGGCCTGCTTCAGCTTCACCACGTCGCTCAGCCCGGCAGCCTCGAGGTTGGCCCTTGCCGCGTTCAGCGCGACCCCATACAGGTCGCTTCCGTGAATGGCCAGCGGGATGCGCGGCCGTTCCCGTGCCCGGCTTGCCCGGCACAGCGCGCGCCAGGCGCGCTCGTCAAAGTGGCTCAGCTTTTCAAAGGCGAAGGTGCGGCCCACCCCCGGGGAGATGTTGAGCGCAATGAGCGCGGCCTCCAAGATGATCGTGCCGCCCCCGCACATCGGGTCCAGCAGGGCCTGCTCCCCATCCCAGCCGGACAGTCGCAGGATCCCCGCCGCCAGGTTTTCTCGCAGGGGGGCCTCGGCGCTGACCCGGCGCCACCCTCGCTTGAACAAGGCCTCGCCTGACGTATCCAGGTAGAGGGTGACGCCGGTGCGGTCCAGAAAGGCGTCAATGCGCAGATCCGGCTTGCGGGTATCCACGCTCGGGCGGGACCCGGTGGACGCGCGGAATCGATCGCAGACTGCGTCCTTGATCTTGAGGGTGACAAACTCAAGGCTTCTGAGCGGGCACTGTTGCGCGCTCACCTTCACCTTGATCGTATGGCGGGCAGAGAACCAGTCAGGCCAAGGCAGGTCGTAGGCGGCCCGATACAGGTCCTGCTCGCTGCGATAGCGGCCGTGAAAGACGCGCCAGAGCACCCGGCTGGCAATCCGGCTTTCCAGATTCGCCTTGTAACAGAGAGCAAAGGGGCCAGAAAACCCGACCCCGCCGCGGGTGACGACGACGCCCTGGGCGCCCAGTTGCTCGAGCTCGTTTTGAAGCAGGACCTCCAACCCCCGTGGGCAGGGCGCGAAGAAGGTGGCTGTCACGTTCCCTGTTTCATCATTTCGCCTTCGTCCCACCGCTCTCGCCGAGCACGCACCAGATTCGGCGCGTCCCTGACTTCTGATCAGTGACCGGTTCGCCCGTGAAGAAGCTCACCTGCCACGCGACGATGTCATCGCTCTTGGACGGCGTGGCCGACCAGTAAATCTCCGACTTGATATTGAAAAAGGGATGGCCTTCGGGCAGGGCTGGGTCGGTTTGTGAGGAATCGATCAGGCTCTTCAGCTCCTCCACCGAGGGGGCGCGCCATCCCTTCTGACCGCCGACTGACTTCGTCGGGCAGCGTGCGACCGACGCGCTCCAGGTGTCATGGATGAGATCCGGGGACTGCTCCCAGGTGAGGCCGGTCTTGTTGTCCTTCACTGCCTCGCCGCCCATCACCAGGGTAAACCGCTCGGACGACGGCGAGGTCTGGGCCCATGTCGCCGGGACCTGATCCATGAGGAGAGCCGTCACGGCCACGAGCCTCCACACCAATCCGGCAATCCCACGGCTCCCAGCATCGCTCATCGCTTCCTCGTTGCCCTCATTATGGCCGGAGCGGCCGCCGAAGACAACCGGTTCGACTCGGGGAGCCAGGCCACACGAAAGAGGTGGGAACGAACGTGCCGGGAGGGATTCTCCCTGAGCAAGCCGGGAGCTTCTCTGGAACCCGGTGACCTTGTCTTCCGCATCCCGATTGTTTAGAATACCGCCTTGTTCGGCTGATGCAGCAGGAGGTCGGCATGAAGGGGCTACGGTTCGAACGGCTCGGGAATGGGCACTACTACAAGGTCGTGCTCCACATTGGCAGCACCTACATCCCGGTGACCGACGAAATTGTGGAGGACCTCAAAGCCAAGAGCCTGTTGCCGGCGGAACGATTCCTCGAACTGCTCGTGGACAAGGTCGGGTACTCTTCCTACCTGAAAGAGCAGATCCGGGCCGAACTCAAGAACGCCGGCGATCCCATCACGCAGATCACCGTGCTCCAAGGCGCCATCCGCGAACTCTAAGCCTCTCTCCTCCCTTTCAATTTCAGCGGGACGCGCCGACCTCCCTCCCCAGTGGGGCACATGGAGGTTGGGTTGTCCATTCATTTTGCAAGGGTGGCCTGGTTGATCCCCTATTGCGCGCATCTCGTTGCCTTCTTGTCCCACTATCCCTTGGAAGGGTGCCCGTGTCGGTCCAACTGCGCGCGTCCAGCGAGCACCTTCTTAGGTGCGCGATGCGCGAGCACGAAGGGCAGTCGGGCCGTCCCTTCTCCTTCCACCTTTCGCCAGCCGAGGCCACCTTTTCGGGCTGCGGCCGCTCACACATCCCATGTGTTCCCCTCCCGAAACAGGTCATTCATGATGCGGCTCTTCTGCTCTGGATCCCTCTCCAGCTTGATGGCCTGCGCGTAGTTCTCCATCGCCATCTGCTGCTTGCCCCGACGGGAGTAGACCCGGGCGATACCGAGATAGGCCCTGGCGTCTTCGGGATTCGACTTGAGCGCCCG
>JAHFEU010000073.1 GCA_023248295.1 Nitrospirota bacterium
GGACATCGGCTACTTCAACTTACGCTGCCTGGCCCAGGCGCTGACCCCGCTGGTGCCCGACGAGGCGATCAAAGCCGGGCTCGATGCCTACGAGGCCGTGTTCGCGGAGCACTACGCCGAGCTGATGCAGGCCAAGCTGGGGCTCAAGGAGTTGCGGTCAGGAGACGACGCCTTGATGCGGGACCTGCTGGATTTGATGCGTGGGAGCCGCGCCGACTATACCAACGTCTTCCGTTCGCTCTGCGACTTCCGGCGGGCGGCGGAGGAGCGGAATGAGCCGCTCAGGGATCATTTCGTGGACCGGAACGCGTTCGAGGCCTGGGCCACCCGCTACAAGGAGCGGCTCCGCGCGGAAGGAAGCCACGACGAGGAGCGTGCGGCGCGGATGCGGCGGGTCAACCCCAAGTACGTGCTCCGCAACTACCTCGCTCACACCGCCATTCAGATGGCGACGGAGCAGAAAGATTTCTCCGAGATCGAGCGTTTGCGCCGGTTGCTCCGCGACCCCTCCGCGGAGCAGCCGGAGATGGACCGCTACGCGGCTCCGCCCCCGGAGTGGGGGAAGCGCCTGATCGTGAGCTGCTCCTCATAGCCTGTCCACTTTTCGATCCTTTGTCCCCTTTTCGATCCTTCCCTGCTATAGTGGAAAGCCTGACGGCTGCGTCAAGACCGGGCGTGAGGTGTTCCATGAACAGACGTGAATACCCGCGTGTTGGCGTCCAGCTCCCCGTCTCGCTGTCGAGCAGCGGCGTGGCCGGGGGCGGCTTGGTGTCCGGGCTCTCGGCTCGTGGCTGCACGGTCGTCAGCGACGAGCTGATCCAAACCGGGACCTCTCTTGCGCTCCACATCCAATTGCCGGATCAGTATGCGCCGCTCAAGGTGGATCTGGCCGAGGTGCGGTGGGCGCAGGGACGGGAATTCGGGTTGGAGTTCCTGCGCCTGCGGCTGGAGGAGAAGATGCGTCTCCATCGGTTCCTCGGCGCGCTGCTGCGGAAGGCCAAAGGCGGCGGGCCCAAGCAGACCGGCTGATTCATCTCTTCCCCTCCCTCCTCTCCTTGCCCTCCTCCCCCACGCCTCCCACCGTGCGCTCGGGAATCATTGCTTGACGGATGAGCCGCTGCGGACGTAGAAGGGGCGGCACGTGACCACCACCATTGTCATCGTCTTCGCCTTCGTCTACCTCGGGATGATCCTCGGGGGGCTGCCGTTTGTCCAGCTCGACCGCACCGGTGTGGCGCTACTCGGGGCGATCGTCCTTGTCGCGCTCGGTGACGTGAGCCTCGAGGAAGCGGGCCGCTCCGTCCACGCCCCCACGCTGATCCTGCTCTTCGCCTTCATGGTGCTGTCGGCCCAACTGCGCCTCGGCGGCTTTTACACGTTCGTCACGTACCGGCTCGCTACGCTTCCGCTGCGGCCCCCGCTGCTGCTCGGGGCGCTGGTCCTCGTGGTGGGCGCGCTCTCGGCGGTGTTCAGCAACGACATCATCTGTCTCGCCGTGGCGCCGGTGCTCGCGGATGGCTGCCTCAAACGCCGGCTCGACCCGGTGCCCTACCTGCTCGCGCTCGCCTGTGCGGCCAACGTCGGCTCCGCCCTCACGCTGATCGGCAATCCGCAAATCATGCTCATCGGCGAGTCGCTGCATATGTCCTTCGGCGGCTATCTGCGCGAGGCAATGCTCCCGGTGCTGCTCGGGCTCGGCGCAACGTGGGCGCTGATCGTTGTCCAGTTTCGCGGCCGCTGGGACTGCCCGGCTGAGCTCCTGGCCGCGCGGGCCGAGGGGGAACGGCGCGAGGAGGGATACGCGCACTTTGACCCCTGGCAGACGGCGAAGGGACTGATCGTGGCGGCCATCCTGCTCGTCGTCTTTCTCACCGCGCCCTGGCCGCGGGAGCTCGCCGCGCTCGGGGGTGCGGGGCTCCTGCTCTTGAGCCGCAAGCTCCACTCACGCCACATGCTCGGACTCGTGGACTGGGAGTTGCTCGTGCTCTTCGTCGGGCTCTTCGTCGTCAACCGCGCCCTCCAGGAGACGGGCCTGCCGGCCGAGGCGCTGAAGACGCTCGCGGAGGCCGGGATCGACCTGGAGCGCCCGGCCCTGCTGTTCGTGACCACGTTCGTGCTGTGCAACATCGTCTCGAACGTCCCGGCGGTGATGCTGTTGCTGCCGCTCGCCACCCATCCGATGGCGGGGACCCTGCTCGCGCTTGCCAGCACGCTCGCCGGAAACTTGTTCATCGTCGGCAGCATCGCCAATATCATCGTGGTGGACGCCGCCGGGCGGCGGGGCGTGCGCATTGACTGGCGCCGGCACGCGCGCGTGGGCGTGCCGGTCACCTTCGCGACGCTCGCGATCGCCGGCGCCTACCTGTGGCTGCGCCTCACCTGATCGCCGCGCGCGAGGCATCCCAGACCATCCGGGGTCACGGGGCCGTGGTGGTGAACGGGGAAACGGTTCCACGTCGCGTGGTCTTTGGCAAGTCCGGCGACGCCGTCCTGTTGGGTCTCACCGTGCTGGAGCAACTCGGGCTGGCCGTGGCTCCCGTCCAGCGGCGCATCATCCCGACCGATTTTCTTCTGCACTAATGGGCCCCGAATTGATGGGGTTCTCCGGGCACCGCAGCCTCAAGCCTGGCCTGGCAAGCGCCAATCCCTCCCGGATCATCGGCTCGCGCCCGTCGGGGCCGGTGCCCGCGCCGCCTACGGCAAGTCAATCGCGACGATATCGTTGGAGCCCAGCCCGTAGACGCTCCCGTGGAAGAAGAGCACGGAGCTGAACGTGCCCGTGGTCGTCCCGCCGAGTTGCGTCGGGGTGAACACGAACACGTCTTCGTCCGCGCCGGACACACCGGACACAGAAAACGCTCCGACCGTCGACAGATAGATCTTGCCGGTCGCATCGATCGCTACCGCGTCAACATCTTCGTCGCTCGATGTGCTGAGCCCTACATCGCTCCCGTCGAAGTACATGGCCCAGGTGCCCGCCGTCACCTCCCCGAGCGAGGTCGGCGTGAAGGCCACCAGGTCCTCGTCCTCCCCCGACACCCCTGGCACCGTGAACGAGCCCGTCGTCGACAGGAGCAAGCGCCCGTCCGGCAACAGCTCGATCGCGTCCACGTCCTCGTCGCTGGTTGTCAGCCCGACGTCACTCCCATCGAAGTAGAGCGTGAATGTCCCCGCAGTGTTCGCTCCCAGCGACGTGGCCGTGAACTTCACGATGTCGGAGTCGTCCACCGTACCCGCGACGCCCGGCACGGACAGCGCGCTCGTGAACGACAGCAGAATCTCCGTGGGACTGATCACGGCGAGGGCGTCGATCGCGGCGCTTCCCAGCCCGACGTCTGAGCCATCGAAATAGAGGCTGAAGTTCGTTCCGTCGAAGGCCACGATGTCCTCGTTCGCGATGCTCACGCCTCCGAGCGTCGCGCTGCTGGACAGCGAGAAGTAGAGTACGACGGATGGCCGGTTGACCACCGTGACTCCCGCCGTGGATACCGCGCTACCGCCGTCGTCGTCCCGCACCCGGAGCGCCACGGTGTAGCTGCCGGCCTGCGGGTACACGTGCAACACCGTCTGGCCGGTCGCTTCGACGTCGAAGGTACCCGCGTTATAGTTAAAGTCCCACTCGAAGGTCAGCACATCCGCCGTGCCGGGATCGGTCGCACCCCCCCTAAAGGTGATCGCCGTCCCCGCGAACCCCGAGTACGGCCCGCCTGCCGCGGCGGTTGGCGCTACGTTGGTCACGGTCGCGGTCGCAGTGGCCTGCCCCATGCCACCCCGGTTGTCGTTGACGGTCACCACGACGGTGTAAGTCCCGTTGTCCGCGTAGGCATGCGAACCCGAGACGGTCTTGTTCCCCTCGTTCACGGTGCCCGCCTGGACGGAACCGTCACCCCAGTCGATCGTCGCAGTGTGCGTGTCCCCGGCGTTCTGGTCGGTGAACGTCGCCGACAGGCTCACGCTCGCGCCTTCGGGTACCCCCGCCGGGATCGATACGGCCGTGACCACGGGCGCCACATTGCTGGACGCCACGACCGTGATCGCCGACGTGCCGCTCACGCTCCCGCTCGTCGCGGTGATCGTCGCCGGGCCGCCCACGTTGACTCCGGTGACGAGACCGTTCGCCCCCACGGTCACCACGGCCGCGTCGCTGGACCAGGTCACGACACATCCGCTGAGTGGCGTGCTACTGCCGTCCATGGGAGTGGCGTTGAGCTGAACCGTGGCGCCGACCTCGACCGACGCGCTCGCGGGCGACACGCTGACGGACGCCACGCCGGTGCAGCCGCTGCCGCCACGCACGTCGTAGCCCTGCGTGTCGATCGCCAGGCCGAGCGCGTTGGCGATGTCCTGCCAGCGCACCATCGCGAAGTCCCGGTCCCTATTCTGAGCCACGAACATCCCTTGGGGGTAGAGCGGCCCGAGGGCCATGTTGATCACCTCGATGCCGTCGGTGTTTCGAGCGTCTGGGACCTCGAACGTGCCCAGGTAGTCGTTGTTTCCTTCACTGTGGTACACGGTGAACCGGTCGTTGCCCTGGCTCGAGGCGATGAGGTAGCCGAGACCGTTCCGGCGATGGTAGATCGCCAGCCCCTCGATGTCCGCCACGAGCTGCGTGGCCGAGCCCACCACATCGACGGTCACCCGCACGTTAGTAGGGTCGCCCGGCTCCGCGCCGTACTTGTAGATCGCATAGTCTTCCTCAGCCAGGTACAGGTCGCCGCTCTCGTCATCGGCCGCGATTCCCTCGATCAGGTTACCCGCAGGGAACGTCCGGACCCGCACGCCGCCCACGCTCCCATTACCCAGGTCGACCAATTGCCATTGCTCGACCCCTTTTCCGGAAGCGACGATCCCGTAGAACTTGCCCGTTGCCCGGCTGTGGTACATGGCGTAGCCGTACACCTCGATGCCGGCCTGGATGGTGCCCACCTGGGTGAGCTGCCGCGTCGCGGGATCGATCGTGTAGATGTCGATCTGGTCGTTGTTCCGATCGCACACCGAGACCAGGTCGACGCTGACGCCGCCGAGCATGAACCCATAGCGGACATCGACGTTGTTGTGCTTGCCGCCCGGCACGAACTGCAGCTGCGTCCCGTTCAAGTCGAAGACGTGCAGCCCGCCACTGGTGGTGTTCTTGTTCGTGCCAATGACCACGGAGAGCGACGGGTCCGTGGGGTGGACCCAGATCGCAGGGTCATCTGCCGTACCGGCCGGGCCCGTCTGGTCGGAAGCGGAGACCGAGAAGAGGCCCGTCTTCGGGAACGGCCCCGTCTCCTCCCGCTCCGGGAGGCCGCTCGCGAGCAACCGGTCCCCCTGGCAGAGGCCGAACGCGAGCGCGGCGACCAGGATGAACGCGGCATGACGCAAACGCTGAGGCGGTCTGGCATCCATGGGAACTCCTCCGGAGGCTAGTGTGGGAGAGGGGCCTGCTCCTAATTGACCCAGAATGTCTCTGAAACCAGACCCTCTTGTCAATACTCCTGCGTGACAGCGAGTCCTCACGCGCCGAATTCTGACGCGCCGGCTAGCGAGAAGGCACGTTTCCACCGATTCCTGAGCGCCCTTCAGCGAACGCAGGGAGGCGGGTTCCACGAAAACGTGAAATTCGTTGACCGATTGCGAGCAGCAATCTACACTTCTTTTCTGTGGAAGCATCGCTCTCTAGGGACGAACGCAGAACTCGTTGGGACCTCTCCGGATCTGTCGGGGGGCCTTTCGTGAACATGAGGAAGAGTGGCATCATGATCGTTCTGGCTCTTTCGCTGGTCTTCCCGGCCTGCTCCACCTCCAAACTGCAGGCCGTCCCGAAAGGTGCCGAACCGCCGAAGGTGAGCCTCGTCGAACCGAAGAACCCGGGTGGGAACTTGAATTCCGTGGTCTTCGAGGACATGACGGGAGTCGTGGCGGCCACGTTTGGGGCAGCCTCGGTGGTCCGGAGCGTCGAGGACGCCCTGGCCGGCAATTCGGACATCATCGTGCTCCTGTCCATCACGAGTGAGAAGGCCACCAACAATTCTGCAGGCGCGAGCATTGATGTGGACGCCAAATTCACGGACAGGCAGGAGACCGTCATCGACCAGTTCCAGATTCACAGCGGCCAGCGCACAGGACCGTTCCAGCAGCCCCATCAGATCAACGAAGGGGTGCGTGCGCACGCTCGGGCGCAGATGCAGCAGGCGATCCTTGCCTCTCCCAAGCTGTCCCGGCTCGCCAAGGCCCGACCCGTTTCCTCACAGGCCATCGCGCCACAAACAGAAAATGGGAAAGAGAAAAAAGGAAAGGGAAAAGGGGACAGTAAGAGAGGAAAGAAAAAACAGAAGGGAAAGAAAAGAGCGGACAATCTCAGCTAGCCCACGTTCTACAGACACCTCACCCCTCGCCGCGCATCCGTTCCATCCGAGACTTACTAAAGACGGGGTTGACAGTGCGCCCCCTGCAAAGGAGCCCATCCCCATTTCGCCTCACCTACGGAGATCTCCACGATTGTAGTCTTCCAACAAGCATGTCATAATTCTGTCAACATTCTGATAACCATCCAGAGGGCCTGATCATGCCGATCATCAAACCCATTTCGGACCTCAGGAACAAGGCCCGCAAGCTATCTGAGTTGGTCCACAATAGCCGGGAGCCGGTCTTCATCACCAAGAACGGCGAGGGCGACATGGTACTGATGTCTCTGGCGCAGTATGCCGATCTGCAACGACGGCTGGAGCTCTATGGCAAGCTCGCAGTTGCGGAATCCCAAGTGGCGGCAGGTCAGCGCGGACGGACCTTGAGCCAAGTCATGAAGAACCTGCGGAAGCGCATCCGTGAGCTCAAGTAGGTACGCGGTCCGGCTCCTCTCCATCGCGGAACAGGATCTTCAGGACATCGTGGCCTTCGTCGTCGCCGAGAACTTACCAGCAGCAGTAGCTCTGGCCGACCGGGTCGAGAACGACCTGCTGCGGCTCGCGCGCTATCCCTACCTCGGGAAAGCCCCCAACGACGAGCAGCTTGCCGCGATGGGCTATCGAGTCCTGGTCATCGAGAACTATCTGGTCTTCTACAAGATCAGTGGAAGAACCGTCCTGGTGCATCGCATCCTCCACGGGGCACGGGATCTCCCCCGCCTCCTAGAAGATGGATGAGGGTAGTGAGTGATACGAAAAAAAGGCGCACAGCGATGATGCGGACGTGCTACTTCTGTAAGGGAAAGGTAGTCAACCAACCCACCAGCGTGGATTTCTGGTGGGCGGATGAGCTAAAAATCATCGAGAATGTGCCAGCGGGCGTGTGTCAGCAGTGCGGCGAGAAATACTCCGAAGGCAACTTCTACAAGGAGATGGAGCGACTGGCCAAGGGAGCTGGCGGTGCGGTCCGTCGCCTATCTGTAGACGTCGTGCGTTACTCCCCTGCCTAGCTCCACCTGAAAACTGAAGATAGTTCCCTTGCACCTCGAGTCTGCGCGTTCAGCTCGCTTGGGAACTCGGCCTCACGCTCGTCGGCTTCCCGCGCGGCAAACGCTTAGGCCTATGTACAGGGGAAGAACGCCTGCGGCTGGAGGAGAAGACGCGTCTCCAGCGGTCCCTCAGACAGCTTCAGCGGGCGCAGGGCGGCGGGTCCAAGCAGACCGGGTGATTCATCGCGCGATGGGATGAAGACTACCCGCCCATTTTGTCCCCGCCTCCGCCAGACTAACCTGTTCTGGCTAGGACAGGGATCTCTTTCTCCAGCCGGTCGCCCAGTCGATCCCGTTCGACCTCTAGGTCGTACTTCGCTTGCAGATTGAGCCAGAATCGATCGCTTGTGCCGAAGTAACGAGCCAACCGGAGCGCTGTATCAGCGGTGATGGATCGAAGGCCATGGACGATCTCGTTGATACGACGGGGTGGAATGTGAAGGTCCTTGGCAACCCGATATTGGCCTACGCCAAGCGGCTTTAAGAACTCTTCAAGCAACACCTCACCAGGATGAATAGGCGAGAGCTTCTTTCTAGCCATGGGGCTGCCTCCTAGCTCAATCAGTGATAATCAGTGACCTCAACGTCAGGAGCGTCGCCATTTCTCCACGTAAAGCAGATGCGCCATTGATCGTTGATGCGGATGCTGTGCTGGCCTTCGCGGTCCCCTAAGAGCTTTTCCAGGCGATTGCCCGGTGGAACCCGCAGGTCTTGGAGCGACTCCGCGGCGTCCAGCATGTATTCCTCCCGAATGATCACGTCAAGCGTTATTATCACGCCTCCACCTTCTCCCTCCCCGACGAGACACCGCCTAACCCCACGGAAGCCAAAGTGCTAGACTCTCCGCACGGATGCCTCGTGATGTGAGAGGAAGGACGATCAAGCCAGGCGATGTCGTCCGGATCGTCGGCGTGCCGAACTGCCTAAGCCGGCCGCTCACCCAGGCGAATGTCTGATCGCAAGACCAGGCCCTCGATCCACTCGGCAAATAAAGAGCGGGGCACTGGTCCCTAGCCAACCCCGGGGATTGTCACGAATCAGAAAATCAGATAGGATGCTGCTGGGCAACAAGGGAGGTAAACTTGGCAAAGAAAATTTCGGCCACAGAAGCGGCTCGCCGGTTTTCAGAGCTGCTGAACCGAGTAGGATTCCGGGGCGAGCGGTACACGATCGCCAGGGGCGGAAAGGCTGTCGCGACTCTCGGGCCAGTGACCGGCCCAGTTACTCGCACGCTTGGTGAGCTGCCCGATCTTCTGAAGAAGCTGGCTCCCCTTGGGGATGATGTGAAATCTTTCGCGCGTGACGTGTCCCGTGGGGTCAGTAAGGCCCCGAGGATCCCCCGGAAGGCCCCGTGGGCGTGATACTCGACATCAGCGTGCTGATTGCCTGGGAGCGCAAGGCCAGCGCCCTGGAGTCACTCGCTGCACGTCGTCCCGATGAGCAGGTTGGGTTGAGCGTCATCACCGCCGCCGAGCTGTTGCATGGCATCCATCGGGCGGACACTACAGCCAGACGCCTCCGTCGGTCCGCGTATGTCGAGCAAGTCCTCGCTTCATTCCCCACCTATGACTTCGACCTTGGCGTCGCACGAATCTACGCCGAGCTGTGGGCCACGCTCGAGCGCAAGGGGAAAAAGGTATCGGCCCACGACTTGATCATTGGGGCCACGGCCGTATCCCGCGGGGAGTCGGTCGTAACCTTCAACCGGCGCGACTTTGACAAGATTCCGGGGCTGTCTGTGGAGGTCATCGCATAGTCACCGTGCCTCGTCAGTCCCCACATCGGGACAGTGCCAGTCACATAATAAAGCCTGGTGATGTCGTCCTGATCGTCGGCGTGCCGGCCTGCCCGAACAGGCGACCCAACGGGGCAAATGTGTGATGGCAAGACCCCGACCTGAGGAAGACCTCAGGAATTATGACCCCATGAATCACGGCCGGGTTTTAAGCTCAACGCGTTTGGGAATGTGGCGGAACTGACGGGCGGGAGGGTCACGTGCCGGCCGACTCGACCAATCAAGAGCGATACCGCATTCTGAGCATTGACGGCGGAGGAATTCGCGGCGTGTTCGCGGCGGTGCTGTTGGACCGCTTGGCCGTCGCGTGTCCATCGTTCCTGGAGCATGTAGATCTGGTCGCTGGCACGTCCACAGGAGCGATTATCGCCCTCGGGCTCGCGAACGATCTGGCGCCGAGCGACCTGGTGAAGCTGTACAAGGACCACGCGGCTAAAATCTTCGATGACTCCTGGCTCGACGATCTGAAGGACGTGGGCGGCCTGTACGGTGCGGACTACGACAATGAGAAATTAAGGGATGTGCTCAAGGGGATCTTCGGGAAGAAAAAGCTCGCCAGCCTCGGCAAACGCGTTCTTGTTCCCGCGTTTGACCTGGACAGCGGCAAGGTGCGCGGCAAGGTGCGGATGTGGCAGCCAAAATTCTTCCATAACTTTCCCGGCCAGGATTCGGACGGGAGTGAGCTGGTCGTCGACGTAGCGCTGCGCACGTGCGCCGCTCCCACCTACTTTCCCTCCTACCAGGGCTACATCGACGGCAGCGTAGTGGCCATTAATCCAAGTGTGGCGGCGCTCGCCCAGGCCCTGGACGGCCAGGCCGCCAACCAGCTACTGGAGAACGTCCGCCTTTTTTCCATCGGCACTGGCCTCAACCCGACGTACATTGAGGGGCAAGACCTCGACTGGGGGTTTGCTCAGTGGGCGAGGCCCCTCATCACCCTGATGAGCGATGGGGTAATGGGAGTGGCCGACTATCAGTGTGCAAATCTGCTTGACGAGCACTACCACCGACTGGCTCCAGTCCTGCCTGAGGCCGTCGCGCTGGACGACGTCAGCAAGATCGACGATTTGATCCGCTACGCCAAAGCCGAGGACCTGACCGACACCATCGCCTGGCTGCAGGAGCATTTCGACTAGAAAGCGAAGTCAGGTTCCAGACACTTTGTTAGAGATCTAAAAGGCGGCGGGCCAAGCAAACGGGGCGAGTCATCGCACGACGGGATTCAGAAGCTGTGGCCTTCACGGGGACCGTAGAGATGAAGGCCCGTCAAAAGAGAAAGCCGACTTGGCTACATATCATACATCACGCCGCTATTGGCCGTCCCAGGCCTCGGGGAGGGAGGGACCTTAGCTCTTTTCTCTGCCGTTTTATTATCTGTATTCCTCTTCTGTTTCTTGTTGCCCTTCTTTTTTGTCTTCTTGGCACTGTCAGCGCCCTTTGACTTGGCCTGCATGATCGAAGCCGTCGGCGTCTCACGCGTCGCCGCTGTCGCCTGAACAAAGGCCATCGTGCTGAAAAAGACACCCAACACGATCGCCCAGATCGCCTCGGACCAGGTTTTCATAGTCTCACCCCCTTTCACGCGATCATAGGGCAGGGACAATACAATGCAAGCGAAATGGGTTTTGGAGCACTCCCTCAGGCCTGTAAGGAACGCTCAGGAGAGGAAAACAGGTTGCTTCAGCGGTCGCAGAGCGGCGATTTCCGACAGAACGGTTGATTCATCGCGCGAGGGGGCAACCACTCTCAATTCCTTTTCGTCCGCTACCACCCCCTCCGAGACACCGCCTAGCACCGCGGAAGCCAAAGTGCTAGACTCTCCGCACCGATACCTCGGTATGTGAGGGGAAAGAAGATCAGGCCTGGTGATGACGTCCGGACCGTCGGCGTGCCGGCCTGCCCGACCTGACGGCCTACCCGGGCAAATGTATGATCGCAAGACCTGGCCTTCAGCTCCCGCCTTGATCGGAACAGTCAGCGCGCCTATCCTGATGAACTGGGATAAATGATTGGCCGTGGGAAGACGCAGATGCAGGTGACTATTTCGATTCTCATGCTTGTGCTTCTAACAGGGTGCGCTGGTCCCAACGTTCGAGCCAACCTTAATCCATCCACCACAAAACCAAACCCCAGGATTGGAATAGTTTCCGACCATCTTCTCGCTGACGCCATCGGAAACGAACTTGTAGGTTATGGCTTCACGGTTATTGAACGTGGTCGCTTGCAGGCTGTTCTTGATGAACTAAAACTCAGCTTGTCCGGTATTCTTAAGGAAGGTGACTTGAGGAGGGTTGGCGACATTCTCAACGTGGACGCATTAATGTTCGTTTCAGTAACGACGGAGCCGGACTTTCCCTCTAAGGTGGGATCCGCAACTATAAAAATTGTGGATGCCCGGACTGGCACGCTAGTAGGGGGTGTGACATATCAGAACGGTCGTGGCGGTGCGCCGGGCTCACCTGCTGATGCAGGAATGAAAGAGTCACTCCCAGATAGCGCTGAAAGAATCGCGAAAGAGCTAGCGATTGCATTTGGGAGAGCTCATCGTGGCTTCTTTTGAATAAACAACTACTGGCGTGGGATAAGGCGTCTGACACCTTGTCCGCCTCCGGGCAGATGTGTGCTTGCAAGACCTGACACCATTCCCCCGTAAGCGGGGAAGTGGATGACCGAGACGACGCTGCTCTACACGCTCAGCACCTTGGCGCAGACGTGTGCCGCCCTCGCCGCCTTCGTAGGCGCCGTTGGCCTGTTCCGTTTGCAGATCCTGCGAGAGCAACGCAAGGAAGAGGATCAGACGCGTCGACTGTACATCTACGCGCAGCTTGGTGGGGGCGGTCAGTGGAGTACCCCTATTGGCGTTGGTCCCATTGTCGGGCCCCCCGAACAGGTCGCGCAGGCAATACAAGCTTTGAACCAAGATCACCCCGCCGTTTCGGCTCACCGGCGCTGGGAAGCTTCCGCGCGGCCCATCCGAGACAGCCGTATCGCGCTTCTCATTTTCGAGGTGTGGAACGTGGGTGTCATTGCGGTTTCGCTGATCGGGTTCAACTACATCAACGCTTGGGCGTGTGCGTGGTGGACCTTCTGGGCGCTCTGGGGTATCGCCTTGGTCACGGCCGTCGAGACCGTGTACTGCGCGTATGTTTGGACACGAGGCGTGGAGTGGTGACGATGCCGGATACAGCGGGCTGCTTCAGCTAGACTCGAACAATAGGACTTTGCTTTTGAGGGGGGCAGCTCATCCCGACCCCTTTGGGTTCAACAAAGAGCTTGAGCAGAAGATGCGCGTCGGCAAGGGTGGGGAGAAAGAAAAGGTCCGGGCCGAGTTTGATGCCAAGAAGAACCAGACCACGATCAAGGTCGAGGAACCCGGGGCTGATACCAAATTGGTCAAGCCGGGCTTGACCCTCCTCCGGATGGCGACGGACAAAGGCGACCTTAACATTGAGTTCTAGCAGTGTGTGTGATTTGGACGTCGAATTGTAGTTAGAGAAGTGTCTGGAGCTTGCTCAGGGTCTCTGCCACGATGGTGATCGGTGCGGTCCCTTTCTTGACGGCCCTCCGAGCCCTCCAATCAAGGCTCTTCACTTGATCGGCCAGGACGACGTCTTCCCGGTCGGCGCCGTCGGCGAGGACGACTTCGAAGGGATACCCTTTCCTCTGACTGGTCATAGGACA
>JAHFEU010000169.1 GCA_023248295.1 Nitrospirota bacterium
GGGGCTTCACGGGCGGTACTGAGAAGAATAACCCCTATGCAGGCTGGTACCATGCTGCGCAGACCGTGCGGCTGTACGTGAAGGACAAAGCGCTCATGGACCAGATCATCAAAGCGTCTCAGGATCTGGTGGCC
Organism: Nitrospirota bacterium; assembly: GCA_023248295.1. Taxonomy (GTDB): domain Bacteria; phylum Nitrospirota; class Nitrospiria; order Nitrospirales; family Nitrospiraceae; genus 40CM-3-62-11. The sequence goes on from JAHFEU010000169.1 coordinate 135, forward strand.
ATGGAGGTCACCCTGGACGGTCGGACGATCACCGGATTCAAGGTTCTCAAAGGGGACTAAACAGCAGGCATCAGGTGCGCCGATTTTTCTGATTCTTATTTCAAACGGCTGCTGAAGGAGGGAGTAGTTATGAGACTTCATGGGAAAGGTTGGGCGTTCGCCGCCGCCGTGGCCTTGGTCGTGGGTGTCACCTCGACCGCGCTGGCCATCGAAGCCTTCCAGGAACGGTTTGAGTGGGGCGACATGAGTAAGCCGACCACGCTTCAAGGCCGGGTGATCATCCTGGATCCGTATGATGAAGCGGTCTGGCTCAACATCGCGGTGTTCGGTGGAAACGCCGAGAGCGGCTACTTCTGGCAGAAGATTCATCCGGGGAAAAACCTCAAGTTCTACGCCGCGAACAAGGAAGTCTGGGAGCAGTTGAAGTCGATGGCCCGGCCGCACGCCGGCCCGGCGGCGGCAAAGGAAGTGCCGCCCGCGTCGGCGACCACCTTGATCGAGTTCGTGGCCCAGGAGGTGGAGCAGAACCGCCGGGTGATTTCCTCCGTCAAGAAGCTCCCGGAAATCGCGGGGGATCCCGCTAAACCTCGGGGCATCCGGGCGTTGAAAGAGGCAGCCTGTCAGGGCAAGGATGACTTCGACAAGGACTGCTACGAGGCTAAGAAGAAGCTCAACGTCGCGGGCAAGGGCAGGGACGCGACTATCATGCAATATGACGTCATGGTTCCCGGCGGGAAGACCCTGATCTCGGGCGTCACGCCGTGGAGCGCGAACGAAGACACGATCGGGGGGCACTGAACGCTGAGCGGTTTCCTTGCGGTCAGGGGCGGCGCGCCAGTCGGCGCGCCGCCCTTTTTTATCTATGTCTTATGAGATCTCAGGTGCACTTCCTGACGACTTCCTGAACGGATGCGGACGCCTGTTCCTGAGATCTAATGAGGTCCGGGAACTGACGACGAAGCTCCTGTTCCAGTTCACTGATTGTTTTCTCACCACTGAACAGGCTCAGGAGAAATAACTCCGCTTGTCCTCGCCGCGATAGCCTCGGTCGACAGGTTGGCAAAAGCTTGTGAGGTTCTTCCATCGTCTGTGGGAACCCCCACAGCGTCGACTGATTGAAGCGCTGTTCATTCACCTCCACTTGCCAGTTCCAAGCTGAGCCGTTGCCTGTTGATTCGATCGCCAGTCGCATCAGGTTACCTCTCTCCACAGCCACGGGGCGGTCCAGCGGAAAGAAGGCAAGGCCCCAGTGTGACGTGACGCTCTCCGGTGCGTTAGAGAGAAAGATTCCTTTGGTTACTTCGACAATGAACCAGCCTGCAATGCCGTGAAGCTTTCCCCGGCGTGTTCCGTAAAACGACACCTCGCTTCGGACGTCGGAACTTTTCGCTTCTGTAAGCAGAATCTGTAAGAGATTGACAGGCTCGCTGAGAAAGGTGTCCTTACTCAACCTTATGGGGTGAAAATTATTCGCTGCAAGGCGCCGCACAGGCGAGAAATCCAGCCCGTAACGGTCGCTGGCCCAGAAATCAATCATGTGCTCGTAGAATCCAGGCAGCTCCACGGGCACCATAAATAATTGAATAGATCTGGGAATGATAGCCCCATCTTTTCTCAGGAACCGGTCTCGAGCGTCAATCACCGAACCGAGTATTCCTTCATCGAGTCCAAAGGTCCCGATGGTTTCGGTGACCAGAACATCCACTTTTTCGGGCAGTTCAACACGAAAGGACGGATCGCGGACAAATATGGTTCGGTCCTGAAGCCCGTTTTTCGCACAGACCTGCTTGGCCAGCTCAATGACATCTTCGGACTCGATGGCATAGACTCGCTGGGCGCCGGCTTGGCAGGCAAAGAAAGTCAAGATTCCGGTTCCGCAGCCCAAATCCAGGATCACGTCATGCGACTTCACGGTTTGCAGCAACGCACGTCGGTAGGTTTCGGTCCGGATATGATCTGTCAGCATGGAGAGGTTGTAATTAATGAAGTCTGTATATTTGGTCACTGTCCCCTCCTGGCCTAAGCCCGGCAGTACATGGTGGATGACCCTCAGGCTGGCACTAGGCTAATCCGGCCTTGGAGAAAAGGCAAGCTGACATACCGGGACAAATGGGATGACCTACCAGAAGCACTGTGGGACCAAACGAATCGCCATCGTCCGAGAGGTATCGGAAACATATCCGAATTGCTCCCTCAGCTACAAGCTTAGAGAACCTATCAATGTCGAACTCGCCAGAGCACAGCATCGAGCCTACATCGAAACGTTGGAACAGCTAGGTCTGAAGGTCTCGGTACTCCGCGCCGATCCTCGATACCCTGATAGCTGTTTTGTCGAGGATGTCGCAGTGCTCCTCGAAGATACAGCGGTTATTACCTGGATGGGGCAGACGACACGGAATGGTGAGCAAGAGGCAGTGGCGAATTGCCTTGCTCAGTGGACGGAACAGGTCCATATGATGCCTCCGGCCCAGCTTGAGGGTGGCGATGTCCTAAAGATAGGCAAGCGTCTCTTTGTTGGAGAGTCCGCCCGAACCAATCGACAAGGCGTTGAGTTCCTCAGAGCGGTTGCCGAGCCGAGGGGCTATAGCGTGGTGAACATGCCGGTCCGAGGGGCGCTCCATCTAAAGTCAGCGATGACCTGTATAGAGCAATCAACCGTCATCGCAGCACCGGAGATGGCGGAGGAAGCCAGACACTACATGCGGGACTTTTCCATTATCGAGCTGCCCCATAGCTGTGCCGAGGCCGCAAATGTCTTGAGCCTTCGTGGCCGGCTGCTGATGTCCAAGGGCTTCCCGATGGTGGCAATGAAGCTCGCCAAGCGAGGTTATGCTGCCAAAGAACTAGACATATCTGAATTTACGAAAGGTGAGGGTGGGCTCACCTGTCTCTCGATCATCGTCGACTGAGCTGCGAACACGCTGGTGCGACCTTGTGGTGGAGACTTAGCGGGATCGGTTCTCGCTATCGATGAGCCGCTGCAGGGCGGCCAGCCGGTTGAGCGCTTCGAGCGGCGTCATCGAAAAGAGATCCATCTGCCGCACCTCCTCGATGATCGGGTGCGGCTGCGGCAGTGAGGGGTCACACGAGGACGTCCCGAGGGCTGAGGGCTGAGGGCTGAGCAGGGAATTCTCCGCCACCTGAGCCGAGGGACGTTCTAACTGGGCCAGGACCTCGCGCGCGCGGCTGATCACCGGAGCCGGCAGGCCGGCGAGCCGGGCCACGTGAATGCCATAACTCCGGTCCGTTCCCCCCTCCACGATCTTTCTGAGAAACAGCACTTCGTCGTCGCGCTCCCGGACCGAGACCGTGTAGTTTCTGATCCCCTCCCGGAGCCCAGCCAGCTCGGTCATCTCGTGATAGTGCGTGGCGAACAGGGTGCGCGCGCCGAGGTGCCTCCGGTCCTGGATGTACTCCGCCACCGCCCAGGCGATGCTCAGCCCGTCGTAGGTGCTGGTCCCGCGCCCGATCTCGTCCAGCAAGATGAAGCTCCGGCTGGTCGCACAGTTGAGAATCTGCGCGGTCTCGGTCATTTCCACCATGAACGTGCTCTGGCCGCCCGCCAGGTTGTCCGAGGCTCCCACGCGCGTGAACACGCGGTCCACGAGGCCGATGCGGGCCTCCCGCGCCGGCACGAAACTGCCCATCTGCGCCATCAGCACGATCAGGCCGACCTGCCTGAGATACGTGCTCTTCCCGGCCATGTTCGGGCCGGTGATGAACAACAGCCGATTGGAGTCGAGATCCAGGAGGGCGTCGTTCGGAATGAACCCGCCCGCCAGGTCCAGCCGTTCCACCACCGGATGCCGGCCTTCGCTGATTCGGATCGTTCCCCCTTCATCCACCTCGGGACGGACGTAGCGGTTGACGGAGGCGGTCTCGGCCAGAGCGGCCAGCACATCCAGCACGGCGATGGTGGTCCCCATCGCCTGGAGCCGGGCCGTTTCTTGGGCCAGTTGGGCGCGGACTTGCTCGAAGAGCTCCTGCTCCAGCGCATTGAGCTTCTGCTCGGCGCCGGTCACCCGGTCTTCGAGCTCTTTCAATTCGGCGGTCATGAACCGCTCCGCGTTGACGAGGGTCTGCTTGCGACTGTAGTGGGGGGGAACACGCGCCAGGTTCGCCTTGGTCACCTCGATGTAATAGCCGAAGACCTGATTGAATCGCACTTTCAGCGACTCGATGCCGGTCCGTTCGCGTTCCTGGGCCTCCAGGCGGGCGATCCATCCCTTCCCGTCCCGGCAGGCCTTCCGCAGCTCATCCAACTGGGCGTTGAAGCTGTCCCGGATGATCCCGCCCTCGCGGGTGGAGATCCGAGCATCCGGCAGGATCGTGCGATCAATCAAGGCGTGCACATCGGCCAGATCATCCCAGGATCGGGCCAGGTCCTGGAGCAGCGAGGAGCGGAAGGATGCCAGCAGCGTCCGGATTTCCGGGAGCGCCGCGACCGACTGCTTGACTGCCAGCAACTCCCGAGGGTTCGCGGCCCCTAACGACACCCGGCTGCCGAGCCGCACGAGATCCTGGACCGTTCTGAGCGCGGTGCGGAGGCCGGTCCGAGCCTGGAGATGCTGCGCGAACTCCCCCACCGCCTCGAGACGGGCTCGGAGGGGGTCGAGCGTCACGAGGGGCCGGAGGATCCACTCTCGCAGCAGACGGCTCCCCATCACGGTGACGGTCCGATCCAGGACCGACAGGAGGGTGGCGTCCTTCTGACCAGTGCAGTCGTCGGCCA
>JAHFEU010000074.1:0-1611 GCA_023248295.1 Nitrospirota bacterium
TGGCCGGCGTGCTGGCCACCGCGTGCCCGCCGGACAAGAAGGTGATCCACGGCATGCGGGACGCCATCATGGTCCCCTGCGCGGTGGCAGCGCAGCAGTAACGAGTGATGAGTCCTGAGGGACGCATGGACAAGGACCGTGTGGTGACGCACGCGTTGACCCCTGTTCGCGGGGACCCGTTGCTCCGGGAGTGCAACGGGTGCTCCCCGTCGCTCATCACCGGGGACCCCTTCTTCTGGGAATGCAACGGGTGCCCCTCATCACTATGGGCATGACCCTCTATCATGTCACCTGGTGCCCTGAATGCGCCCTCGTCCGTGACAAGCTGACAGCACTGGGCATCCCTTACGAGGAGGTCGTGGTGCCGGATTTTCAACCGTTCCGGAAACAGGTCTATGAGGTCTCAGGGCAGTACTACGTGCCGGTCCTGCAGGACGGCGACAGGGTGCTGACCGAAACACGGGAGATCCTGACGTATCTTGAGGAGCGTTACGAAAACGGAAACAGCCGATAGCATAGCCCGCAGCTGCTAGCTACCGGCTATTCGCTACACGAGGAGGAAACGAGACTAATGGAGGAATGGAGACGGATTCTGGCGAAGAGCGTGGTGAAGGCGAAAGACCTCGCCGATCACCTGGGCGTGGATCCCAAGGAGATCGAGGCCATCGTCGGCGAGTACCCGATGCGCATCACGCCGATGGTCATGGCCATGATCAAAGCGAGGGGCGACGCGATCTGGCGGCAGGTGGTCCCCGACCCGGCCGAGCTGGAGGACGAGGACGCCGAGGCAGACCCGCTGGAGGAAGACATGATGAGCCCGGTGCCCCACCTCGTCCACCGGTATCCGGACCGGGTGCTGCTCATGGTGACCAACCAGTGTCCGATCTACTGCCGGTTCTGCACACGCAAGCGCCTGGTGGGGAAACCCGGATTTCTCAAGAAGGGGGAGTTGGACCGCGCCATCGCGTACCTGATAGATCACACAGAGGTGCGGGACGTGATCCTTTCGGGAGGCGATCCGCTACTGTTGCCCGACCATCTGCTGGAACGCATTCTCAAGGCTTTGCGAACGATCCCGCATCTGGAAATCATCCGCATCGGCTCGCGCGTCCCGGGCACCTTGCCTGAGCGCATCACTCCCAAGCTCTGCGAGATCGTCAAGAAGTACCACCCGATTTACATGAACCTGCATTTCAACCATCCGGACGAACTGACGCCGGAGGTGAAAGCCGCCTGCGGCATGCTGGCGGACGCGGGCGTGCCGCTGGGGGGCCAAACCGTTCTGCTCAAGGGCGTCAACGACGACCCTGAGATCATGAAACGCCTGGTGCACCAGTTGCTCCTGGCTCGGGTGAAACCCTACTACCTGTACCAGGCGGACCTGACCAAGGGCACCAACCATTTTCGCACCACGGTGGAAACCGGCATGGCCATCATCAGTGCCCTCCAAGGCCATACCAGCGGCATGGCGGTTCCCCACTTCGTGATCGATGCGCCCGGCGGAGGTGGCAAAATCCCGATCTTGCCGGCCGATTACCTGGTGCATCTGGATGAGGACATCGTGGTGCTGAAGAACTACGAGAACAAGACCTTCCATTACCCCCAGCCCCC
>JAHFEU010000074.1:1711-10598 GCA_023248295.1 Nitrospirota bacterium
TGGCGGCCTGCCGCAACGGAGGCAACGGAGGAATAGACGACCTGTGACGCGCGGCGCCAGCCTGCCCCACCCTGAGGCCTCTCGAGGGAACGGCATCCTGCCGTACCAGCGACTGAAGCGACTCATCGCCGATCGGGTGATACGCGCGGAGACCCCGATCGAGGACCGGCAGATTCAGCCGGCCAGCCTCGATCTGCGCCTGGGCGCGAAAGCCTACCGGCTGCTGAGCAGCTTTCTGCCCGAGCGGTCCGAAATCAGAAGCAAGCTCGATGTCCTGGATTTCTACCAGTCCGATCTCGTGATGTACGAGATGGATCTGACCGGTGGCGCCATCCTCGAAAAGGGTCATGTCTACCTGGTGCCGCTGCTCGAGAGCTTGCACCTGCCGAGAAGTCTTCGCGCCAGGGCGAACCCGAAAAGCACGACCGGGCGCCTGGATGTCTTCACCCGCGTCATTACCGATCTCAACGCCGGCTTCGATGAGATCCGGGCCGGCTATGCCGGCCCGCTCTACTTGGAAATCGTGCCTCGCTCGTTTGCGATCAAGGTCAAGACCGGTCACTCATTGAACCAGCTCCGTCTGGTGCGTGGGCCGGCGACCGTGCCCGATTCGGGGATCCGGGCGCTGCACAGGACCGAGCCCCTGCTCTACCACAACGTCCCCGAGGAGAGGCCGGTATCGCTCCGCGAACTGCGAACCGACCGGGGTCTGTTTCTACGGGTGGACTTGCAGGGCGCTGACCGGGGCAAGGAAACGGTGGTGGGGTATCGCGCCAAGAAAAACAGCCACGTGATCGACCTGTCCAAGATCGGCTACTACGCCGCGCTTGATTTCTGGGAGCCGATCCACCGGCATCGCAACGACAGCCTCTTGCTCGAGCCCGAAGAGTTTTACATCCTGGCCTCCAAGGAGCGGATCCGGGTCCCGCCCGGCTACGCCGCCGAGATGGTGGCGTACGAGGCGGCTTGCGGGGAACTCCGCACGCATTATGCCGGCTTCTTCGACCCGGGCTTCGGCTACGGTCAGGGAGAAATCAAGGGTACGCAGGTGGTCCTCGAGGTGCGCCCCCATGACGTCCCCTTCTTGATCCATGACGCACAAACCTTCTTCAAAGTTGTCTATGACCGGCTGGTCGAACCCCCGACCCAGGTGTACGGGACGGCTGTGGGCTCCTCCTACCAGCGACAAGGCCTCACACTGAGCAAGCATTTTAAGACGTAATCATGGCGCCCACCGATCCGAACAAGCCGCTCCATGATCCGGCAGCCCCGTTCACCGCGTCGCCGGACCCATCCCGCTTCTCCCGTGACCAGGACTCGGAGCCGGCCGACGACCGCTATTTGAGCACGGCTGAGATGATGGTCGGAACCGCGATGATGTTTATCGGGTTTCTGAACGTCCTCCTCTCGATCAGCGGCGGGTTTGAGATCAGTGTGTTCCCGCTGATTCTGTATTTCGCCGGTGTGGCGATTTGGGGACACGCCGTGATCAAGCACCCGACCGTGCGCTACGTGGTCATCACGTGCGCCATCGCCCTGGGTCTCGCCTTCTTCCATTACGGAGAGGTTCTCTTCTGGCACAAACAGGTCATCTTCTGGGCCACGGTCGCCCTCGTGGTCTTTTTCATGTTCAAAACATCCAAGATCGAGTAGGGCGCCATGACCATCTCCGTCGTCATTCCGACTCTGAACGAGGAGCGGAGCCTGCCGACCACGCTCGCCCGCGCCGCCGAGTCTGGCTTCGACGAAGTCATCGTGGTGGACGGCGGCAGTATGGATCGCACGCGCGAGGTCGTGCTGGCCTTCGCACCGGCTCAGGGCCAGAGCCGTCAGCAATCAGCGATCAGCGTTCAGCAGTCACCTCCCGACGTTCACCCCTCAGCCCTCATTCCCCAGCACTCAGCACCCAGCACGGTCGTGTTGTTGACGGCGCCGGCCGGCCGCGCGTTTCAGATGAACGCGGGGGCCGCCGCGAGCCGGGGGCAGATCCTCCTCTTTCTCCACGCCGACACGCTGCTGCCGCCTGACGCGAGATCGGCCATCGAGAAGGCGCTGGAGGATCCGGCGTATGTCGGAGGTCGCTTCGACGTGCGGTTCGAGCGCGATTCCGGACTGGGCCGGCTGATCGGCTGCCTGATCAATCTCCGGTCGCGCTGGACAGGCATCGCGACCGGAGATCAGGCGATTTTCGTGAGGCGGTCGGTGTTCGAGCGGTTGGGCGGGTTCTCGGACATCCCGATCATGGAAGATGTGGATTTTACCCGCTGTCTCAAACGCATCGGTCCGGTGGCGGCTCTCCGGTTGCAGGTCGTGACGTCGTTTCGGCGCTGGGACGCGTGCGGGCCCATTCGCACGATCGCGCTGATGTGGGTCCTCCGGTTCCTGTATTGGGTCGGGATCAGCCCGCGTACACTGAGACACCTGTACGGCGCGGTCCGGTGACTCGTGAAAGGTGAGGGGTGAGGCGTAAGGCGAGAGTAGGCTCACGACCCCGGGGCGGCTCCTCGGACGCGTCCCCTGGCGCCTCACGCCTCACGCCTGACGCCGCTTTGGTCATCTTCGCGAAAGCCCCGATCCCCGGCCAGGTGAAAACCCGCCTCTGCCCGCCACTGACACCGGACGAAGCGGCCAGTCTGCACGGGAGCTTCGTGTTGGACGCGCTGGAGCGGAGCCGGGATGAAAAGACACAGGGGCGTGTGACCCTGAACCGGGTCCCGCTGGATCGGTTCGTGGCCTGCTTGCCGTCCGCGAGCCACGTCTTTTTCAAGATCATCGCAGAGCGCCACGGGGTCCAGCTCCTCGACCAGATCGGGGAGGATCTCGGAGCCCGCATGGACCAGGCATTTCGGGAGATCTTCGCCAGAGAGTACCAGCGCGTGTTGGTGGTGGGCACGGATCTGCCCTCCCTTCCGGGCGCGTGTTACACGCAGGCCTTCAGCCTGCTCGCAGACCATGATCTTGTCCTGGGTCCTTCGTTGGACGGCGGGTACTACCTGATCGGGCTGAGGCGCCCGGTGCCGGAACTCTTCGTCGGCATTCCGTGGTCCACCGACCGGGTGTTTGCGCTGACCCGGGCAAAAGCGGAAGCCCTGGGACTGAAGACCGGCCTCCTGCCGACCTGGCGCGATGTGGACACCATCGACGATCTCCTGGCACTGATCGAGGAAGCCGGGGGACGGGGACAGGCACCGCGTGGGGACAGGCTCCTGCCAAAGGCAGGTGCCTGTCCCCCTTCTTCGCGGAGCCAGTCCCCGTACGCCTCGCCCCTTGCCCCTAGCCTGAGTGCCCGGACCGCCGGCGTGCTCCGTCTGCTGGCGACCCGGTTGCCTGCCCGCGCCAAAGGGGCAGGGACCAGGATCGCCGGACTTGGTTGTTGACGTTCGACCCGGTGTGTATTATGGACAGCTACCCCTGATGATTGCGCCGTGTTGAATGAACCATCGGCGATGGTATCCTGAACCGTCGAATCTGGACAGACTCCAATGGATCACCCACCGAGCTTTCCGTCGCTGAGTCCACGGCATTGGTCCGTGAGTGGGAAGCTCATCGCCCTGGTGGCGCCGCTGCTTCTGCTGTTCGTCATGGTCACGGCCTGGTATTTCGCGGGCACGCAACGGGTCCAGGCGGTGGAGCAGCAGGTCAATAGCGCAGCCAGATCTTTCCTGAACCAGGTTCGGGCCGACCGGGAGTACTACGCGTCAGTGGTCGTGCCCCGGCTCCTGAAACTGAACGCCCAGGTCATAGCCGACTATCACCAGATTCCGAACGCCTTCCCGCTCCCGGCCACTTTTTTGCGGGAGGCGACCGAGATGGCCGCCCGCACCCCCTCGGCGTACCGCATCCGGCTCGTGAGCCCCTGGCCGATCAATAAGCAGAACGGCATGCAGGACGCCTTTCATGAAGAAGGGTTCCGGTCATTGATGCAAACCACGGAGGGCTTATACAGCCGCCGGGACACTGTGGACGGAACCACCATCGTGCGGTTTCTGGCTCCGGACAGGGCCGTCGTCCAGAGTTGCGTGGACTGTCACAACGCGCACCCGGACAGCCCGAAGCACGATTTCCGCCTGAACGACCTCATGGGCGGGATCGAGGTCAGCATCCCGATCGAAGCGCAGATGAAAACCGCGCAGCGGGACCAAGTGCTGCTGTTGTGGGCCAGTGCGGGAGTCTCTCTGATCCTGATGGCCTTGCTGGTCTGGGGAACCAGACAGGTGGTGACGAAGCCGGTCCTTCAGCTCACGAAAGAGATGGAGACCATGCTCGTGGCCAAGGAGGAGACGGGCGAAACGCCGGGGCTCGAGAAATGGGCCGAGACAGCCATGGGGCAAGAGGTCCGGGCGCTCTGGCAACAATTCCGGGAGACCCAGAAGGCCATCAGGGTGCACCTGATCGACCGGAACGTGCAACTTCAGCGGCAGACCGAGAAGCACCAGATGCTCAGCCAACGCCTGCTCGAACTCCAGCAGATCACGCAGGTCATGCAGCAGTCCACATCCGAGGAGGAGGTGTACCGGATCCTGGGCCATACGCTGCGGCAGGTGCTGCCTCTGCGGCAGATCCTGATCCTGAGGCTCAACGCCTCGGAGGATCGCCTGGAGATCGTCTGGTCGTCGCCCAAACGGGGCGACTTGGGCTTGAATTCCTATCCGGTCTGGGACAATCCATCGAACTGTCCGGTCATTCGATCCGGGCGCGAGTACGTGGTCAAGGATCTGCGTCGCGACCTGACCTGCTCGTTCAGTATTTCCAACGAGGGGGATGGAGCCTACTGGTGTGTCCCCCTGGTCATCGGGGGACGCACCATCGGCGTGGTGCATCTGGTCAGTTCCGTCACCCAGTGCTGGACCCAGGACGCGCGTCAGTGGATCGAATCCATCGTCAACATCGCGGCGCCCATGATCGGGCATCTCCAGCATCTTGAGAGGGCCAAGCGGCGCGCGCTGATCGACGAGCTGACCGGCGCCTACAACCGACGCTTCCTGGAAGAGTTCCTGGCCAAGATGATCTTGCCGGAGGAGCGACGGAAGGGCCAGGTGGTCAGCCTCTTGATCATCGACCTGGATCATTTCAAGCCCGTGAACGATACCTACGGCCATCAAGTGGGGGATCTGGTCCTGAAGGCGGTGGCCTCGACGATGCACCGCATCCTGAAGGAAAGCGACGTGCTGGCCCGCTACGGGGGAGAGGAGTTCGTCGTGGTGCTGCCGCGGACCGGTACCGTCGAAGCCGCCGGTGTGGCCGAGCGTTTGCGCCTGTCCGTGGCGGACCTCTCGCTCCGGAAGCTGGCCACCCTGGCGCCGGACCACATCACGATCAGCCTGGGGGTGGCCACCTACCCCACCCACGCCATAACCGTGGAGGACCTGATCAGGGCCGCGGATGAGGCGCTGTATCAGGCCAAATCCCTCGGCCGCAATCGCGTCGTCTGCACCACCACCGAGGCGCCGGCCGCTCCTCGACCCTCACACGAGGAAGGGTGACGCTCGGTGACTGATCGCGTGGCCTTGATTACCGGAGGAGCGCGCGGGATCGGCCGCGCGATCGCCCTTGACCTGGCCGCCCAGCGATGGGCCGTGGCGGTCTGTTACCGGACCAGCGAGAGAGAAGCGGCCGACACCGCCAAAGCCATCACCGACCGGGGGAGTCGGGCATTGGCGGTTCGCTGCGACGTGTCCGACCCGGCCGCGGCGGGCGCGCTCGTGCACCAGGTGGAGCAGACCTGGGGCCGACTCGACGCGCTGATCAATTGCGCGGGCCCCTACCATCGCGTGAATCTGCTCGAGGAAACCCCCGAAGGGTGGGCCGAGATGTTCGCCCACAATCTCCATCCCATTTTCTACCTGAGCCAGGCGGCCGCGGCGGGCATGAAGGCCCGCAAGTACGGCCGCATTATTTCGTTCAGCATGGCGAACGCCGACCAGATGATCGCGCAACCCGAGATCACGGCCCACTACATCGCCAAAGCGGGCGTCCTGATTCTGACCAGGACTCTGGCCAAGCTCCTGGCGCCCCACGGCATTACCGTGAACGCGATCTCGCCCGGATTCATCGATTCCGGCAGCGCGCCGCCGGGCGAGCTGGCCGGCATGGCCAAACGGATTCCCGCGGGCTATATTGGCGCAGTCTCCGACACCGTCGCCGCGGTGCGGTTTCTGCTCTCTGAGGAAGCCCGCTACGTCAACGGCACCAATATTCACGTTAGCGGGGGTTGGGGAATTTGAAATTGGGTGTGCCGAGGCTCGACGCTCCCGCGCCTCCCGGAGCGACCCTTCCGGCCTCTGCCAGGCGGAAGCCTTCGGAAATTCCTTCGAAGACTCAGTCAGTTTCCGCTTTCCTTCCCGGCAGAGTCTCGGTGGGTCCCCCGCTCCTCCGGCGAAGTGCGCTTTGAGCCCTGGCACACCCTTCGTGATCAAATGTGTTAGGCGGCCAGGCTAATCCCCGTGCTCGCGCATCGCGCACTTCTTCCAGCGTCGCTCGTATCTCGTATGTTAGGATTGGTAGCGAGATACGCTTCACGAGCGACGCTTCACGATGCCGGGCCCCAGGTTGGCGCCACCCGTCCAGCATAAGGGGGAATTAGGGCACGGGTGCAGCTTGCTGGAGGGCAGTGGCGCAGGCCCGCCGGTCGGTGGTATGATTCTGATTCGACGCGCAGGCGAATGGCGGCTTTCAGGGAAGGGGTGAACCACATGACGAACGTGAAAGAGGCCAAGATCATCGCGTATCTGAAGCCCGTGTGCGGCTGGAGCAACGGCGTGCGAGCCGTGCTGCAAAAGTATCATCTGCCGTATGAGGACCGCGACATCATCAACAACCCGGCCTACTTCAACGAGATGGTCCAGAAAACGGGCCAGCGCCTCTCGCCCAGCGTGGAGATCAATGGGAAGGTGCTCGCGGATGTGAGCGGGGATGAGGTGGAGGCCTACCTGGTCTCATCAGGGCTGATCAAGCCATCCGACGCGCCAGCCGCCGCCCCGACAGACAGAGCCTGTGAGACCCATTAAGTAGAGGCTGCGCACGGGATCTGCCTCTTCGTCCTGTTCCTCCCGATACCCCTGACCGTTCTGCTTCCCACCGTCTCGACGGACTCAAGCCGACCCGCATGCAGCGAGGAAGCGGCCTGATGAAGAATTCGCACAACGCGCCGTTAAGCCGACTCGCACTTCTCTGTGCCTTCGTGACCGGTCTCCTGTGGCTCTCGGCTGGCCCGGAGTCCTCCGCGGAGCAGACGCTCACGATCCTCCATACCAGCGAGCATCACGGCCAAGCCCTCCCGCTGGAGCAGCGCGGACAACCCGCGGTCGGCGGGATGGCGCGTCGCGCCACGCTCATCGCGGCGGTGCGACGCGAGACCGACGCCGTGCTCCTGGTGGACTCCGGCGATATCCTGATCGGCACCCCCCTGTCCTCCTTCTTTCGGGGCGAGCCGGACATCCAGGCCATGAACCTGATGGGCTACCAGGCGATGGCGGCCGGCAACCATGAGTTTGACTTCGGGTTGGACCATCTGCGCCGCCTTCAGGACCTGGCCCAGTTTCCGATTCTGTGCTCCAACGTGGTGGGGCATGGGACAACACTGGCCTGCCGGCCTTCCGCGGTGGTGCGGGTCGGCACCCTGTCGATCGGCCTGCTCGGCCTGCTGGGCCGGCGGAACTTTCCCGATACGTTCAACCGCGAGGTGGTCAAGCTCCTCGAATTCCGCGATCCGGTCGAAACCGGACGAACCCTGGCAAGACAGTTGAGAGCCGGGAGCGGAGCAGACAGGGTGGATGTGGTCGTGGCGGTGACGCATCAGGAGAGTGAGGAGGACCTGACGCTGCTCGCTCAGGTGCCAGAGATTGACGCCATCATCGGCGGCCATACGCCGGGATTCGACGGTCTCAGGACAGCAGGTGCAAGCTCGCCGGTTGAAGCACTCGCGAACCCGGGGCCCGTGTTCGTGAAGACACATCGCCAAGGGCGAACCCTGGGACGGCTCGACCTGGACATCTCCGAGAAGAAGGTCGTCCAGGCCAAAGCCCGGAACCTGCCGATGACCGAAGAGGTGGTGCCGGATCCGGCAGTGCACGCGCTGATCGAGGACTACGCCAAGAAGCTGGAAAGCCAGACCGCGACCGTCATCGGGCGGTCGCTCGTCACCCTGGAAGGCGAGAGCAGCGTCATCAGGACCCGCGAGACCAACCTCGGTAACTTGCTGGCTGACCTGCTCCGCGCCGAGTTCGGCACGGAGGTCGCCCTCGTGAACGGTGGGCAGATTCGGGACAGTATCCCGGCCGGTCCGGTGGATGTGAAACGCGTCTTGCGGGTCTTACCTTTCAACTCCCCCACCGTCACGTTGACGATGACGGGCGAGCAGCTCGCGCTGGCGTTGGAGAACAGCGTGAGCAAATTGCCAGGCACGGACGGCCGATTCCTCCAGGTCTCGGGCCTGGCCTTGACCTATGACCCGTCCTCGCCGCCCGGCTCGCGTGTGCGCGAGATCACCGTCGGTGGGCGGCCCCTGGAAGCTGCGCGCTCTTACTCGGTGGCGACCGATGTCTTTCTGGCCGATGGGGGAGATGGCTACTCCATGTTCGCTCGGGCCCGCGACCGTGTTGAGCGCCAGATCCCGATGCGTGATCTGTTGCTGGAAGCGGTGCGTGCCAAGCCTCTGACCGCTTCTCTCAGTGGCCGGATTCGAGTGGTTGGCCCGAGTCTCGAGGCTTCGGGGCCGCCGGAGCAGTCACAGCCCGGCAAGCCGCCCCATCCCTCAGCTCATCCAGGCTCGACCCACTGAGAGCGTGACTCACTTCCCCGGTCTTGACTGCCGAAGCGTCCTTTTACGTCCTCTGGCGTGCTAAACGAAATGCAGGTGGGTAGAAATATCGGTCCGTTGGCGGAGCGC
>JAHFEU010000074.1:10698-12738 GCA_023248295.1 Nitrospirota bacterium
CTCGACCCACTGAGAGCGTGACTCACTTCCCCGGTCTTGACTGCCGAAGCGTCCTTTTACGTCCTCTGGCGTGCTAAACGAAATGCAGGTGGGTAGAAATATCGGTCCGTTGGCGGAGCGCACGTAGGCTGTCAGAACAGCGCCTGGATCTCACCCATGAGGACCACTATCACTGGGTCACGGAGCAGAGCCGTTTCCATTGCTCCGCTCCTTTCTCGATCGTCTCGATCTGGAACCCAGTGAGGTTCATCTCCGCGCTTTGTTGGATATGGACCGGGCGTGCTCGCAGCATGATCCCGTCAGGAACCTGGATCAGGGCCCCTTCCGTCGCCACTTCAGTGATGCCAGGAAGCATGACAGCGATCCCGGTATGTGAAATATTCCTGACCGTCCCGGAAACTCGTTGGTCTTGCCAAGAAACCAGGCAAGGCATCAATATCCGCAGGCGAGCGTTCGACCGTCCGAAGAGGTCATCGGCGCGCTTAGTCTCCACCCATCCTCTTGATGACATCGGGTATCCCACCGGCTCCTGGTGGAAGCAAGAACGATACCCTCTTGAATCGAAATTTATCAGGTCAATCTACAAATCGGCTGTCTGGAAATACTTGAAAAGATGGGCCTGTCGTACTCAGATGAACGCCGAAGTGACGCCGTTGTGTCGTAAAGATCCTGCTTGGTGCACTCGACATGACACTGGCCGTACAGAAACGTACGGTCCAGGCAAAACAGGCAACGAAGCAAATTTATCAAAAATTACCATGGGACGTGTGGAGCTGTTGGCTGGGGTTCGAATCGATCAGCCCGGGGCGTCACAGGCGTTCACGCGGCCACCTGATTCCGTCCGGCTTTCTTGGCGCGGTCCAACGCCCGTTCGGCCGCCTTGAGCACCTGGTCCGCGGTGGCCTTTCGAGCGTCCGAGTGGGCGACGCCGATCGTGATCGTGACTTGGAGGTCTTTCCGAGGTGGACTGTCCCCTGTCACTGCATCCGGCTTCTTGAGGGAGCGGCTACGAGCAGGGAGGGTGAACGGCGACGCTTCGACCGCTTTCCTGAGTGCCTGCAGATGGGGAACCGCCTCAGCCAGCGTCTTGCCGCGGAAAATCACGGCGAATTTTCCCCCCATGTGGCAGAACGCCTTCCCATCGCCCGACACCTTGGTGATCTTTGCGGCGACGTGTCGCAGCACCTGGTCGCCAACGAGACGTCCGTACTGCTCATTGACCTGCTTGAGGCGATCGATATCCACCATCGCGATCGCATATTGACCGCGCAGGCGGCGCAGGGCCACTTTCAAGTCGTCCCACTTCCGCACCCCGGTCACCTCGTCGTAGTGGATGAACGCGTGAGTCGCATGATAGGTGGCGATAATAAGGATCAGCGAGGCCGTCGCGAAAAAATTCGTGGGCGACCACCCCGCACGGGTGCCGTGCAACGCGACGAAGGCCGCCAGGAGCGCCCAGACAAAGCCCCGTTCGAGGGGGTTCCTCAGCACGATGGAGCGAGCCGTCTGGTGAACCAAGGCCGCGCCGAAAGCCAACAGCGCCGGTTGAGCGATGGGCGTCCAGCCAGCATACCGTGGGTCAACGATCGGGAACTCCAGCGATGCCGCCACATCGGCCTCGCCGAAAAGACTGACCCACGCGACGAGAACCGCTTGCAGGAGAATCAGGCCGAGCCGCATGATCTCCCGTCGGGTCACCATGGGACTTTCGGTGATGAAGGAGAGGGCCATGAAATTGAGCGGCAGCAGCAGAGCGACCGAGTTGAAGACAAGGCGGCCGACCGCTTCCGTTGCGGCCTCACCGGCCCAAAACTGCATCAAGGCTCGGTCGGCGAGGGCCAGCAAGAGGGTGGCGAACAGGACCCGGCTGCGCTGCATATACCAGCCGAGCAGGATCCCGGCTCCGAGAAAAATATAGACATAGGCGTACACGAGCGACAGCGACCAGTCCGGCAACCCCCGTGGACGGAGGAGTCCCAGAGCGGCCAGCAACACCAAGCCGCCGGGCATGACAAACGAGTACAGCCATTTCAGAATGGG
>JAHFEU010000075.1:0-3004 GCA_023248295.1 Nitrospirota bacterium
TCCTTGTTGTCCCGATGCGCCGGACGGAGTCCCACGCATCTGTCCAAACCGGAAGTCCCTCATGGCGCCCAGGGTAATCGAGTGGCCGCAGCAGATGATTTCACGGAATCCAGCCCCGCCGTCCATAATCATGACCCGGAGGCCGCAGGAATCCGGATAGAGCTTCTTTTCGTCGAGAATCACCCCCACCGGCAGCTCCCCCTTTTTCCGTCCCATCGGGGACCCCATCTGAGGGACCAGATCTTCTTCCGTGAGGGCGTGGTCGCAACACAGGATCTGTTCAAACCCCTCCCCGCCTCCCATGACTTTCACGACCAGCCCGCAACTGCCGGGGTACCGCTTGAACTCATCGAGGATGTCGCCTTTCTTCACGGCCATACAATAACCGTCAGGCCTCACCTCTCACGCGCTTGCCCGCGCGGCTGCCATCCCACGTTTTTCGTCGACCGTCTGGAAGGCCAGCAGACCGATCGTGAAAAAGACCGCCAACGACAGGATGGCCCACCGCTGGCTGCCCGTCCACGCGGTCACTTCGCCGTACACAACCGGCCCGATGATGGCCGCAAATTTTCCGGTGACGGAGAAGAAGCTGAAAAACTCCGCCTGCCGGCCGGGCGGGGTGAAGAGCCCCAGCAGCGTCCGGCTGGCGGACTGGTTGGCCCCCAGAACGGCCCCTGCCAGGAGACCGATCACGTAAAACTGTGCGTGGGTCTGGACGAACGCGGCACCGACAACCAGCGCGATCCAGACAAGCAGCGTGACGGTGATCGTGCGCTTGGCACCGATTCGATCAGCCAGGATGCCGAATCCCACGGCCCCCAGCCCGGCCGTCACCTGCGTAACGAGGAAGTAGATAATCAGATCGCTCGGTGAAAAGTCCAGGACTTTATTTGCGAAGATCGCGGAGGCGACGATCACGGTGTTGATGGCATCCGTATAGATCAGATAGGCGATCAGGTAGGCGAAGAGGTCTCGATAGCGACCGAGCTGGCGGGCCGTGACGGCAAGCCTGGCAACCCCCTGTCGCCAGACCGCCTGACCCGCGCGCGCCGGCTCTGGGATCGCGCGCTCCTGGAGCAGCAGAAAGGTCGGCAACGACGCCAGGAGAAAGAAGCCGGCCGTCACCGCGAAGCTGAGCCGGTACAGCGGCAGATTAGCCTCTGCGAATCCGCCGCTGATGAAGGGATAGGCGATGGCCAGGGACAGCAGCCCGCCGACATAGCCCAGGCCCCATCCGTAGCCGGAGATGCGACCCATCGTCTCCGTGGTGGCGATCTCGATCAGGAACGCGCTGCAGAACAGAAACCCAAGGTCGAAGGCCACGTTGGCGATCCCGAACAGGACGAGCCCCTGCCACACGTCGCCGGCATGGACGAAGGCGAGAAGCGCCGTGCAGGCGACGCAGAGCAGTGTGGACCCGAGCAGGAACGTCCGCTTACTGGCCCGCGCGTCTGCCAGGGCGCCAAGCGCAGGGGAAAGGAGCGCCGCCACCAGCATGGAGACCGCGTAACCCCAAAACCACACGCGCTCCGCGGTCCCCTCCTGGCCGAGATGTCCGGCCACAACCTGGACGAAGTAGACGCTGTAGGCGACCGTGACGATGAGGGTCGTAAACGAAGAATTGGCGAAGTCATACATGCACCACGCCCAGACCTCTCTGGCAGTGACGGGCCTGCCCACAGGGGTCAGACCTGGGCTTTCAGGCGGCGTTCGCTGGTCTGGAGGATGGTGTCCAGCAGGTCTTTGTGCGCCCGGCTTCCCACGACCTGTTTCACTCCGGCAGGGTCCGCTGGGGCGTACGGATGGAGGAACCGCTCCTTGACGTGCGCGATCCGGCGCACAGAAGCCTCGACGCGCGCTTCGGGGATGCTGCCATCCTTCACGGCGTTGTGGAGCGCCTCCATCGCGGCCACCTGACGCATGCGGTCCTGGCAGATCAACAGCATGTCGGCGCCAGCCTGGAAGGCAAGGGTCGTCGCCTCCTCGATCCCGTGATGGTCGAGGATCGCATGCATCTCCAGATCGTCCGTGAGCGTCAGGCCCTTGAAGCGCAGGTCATCTCTGAGTAGGACGGTGAGGATCGCGGCGGACAGCGTGGCGGGGAATCGTGCGTCCAGCGCGGGATACAGGACATGTGCGGACATGATCGTGGCCAGGTTGTTCTCGATCGCGTGGCGGAACGGGCGAAGTTCCACCTCGTGAAGCCGCTCAACGGACGCGGAGACCACGGGCAGTTCTTTATGAGAGTCGGTGATCGTGTCGCCGTGGCCCGGGAAATGTTTCCCGCAGGCGATCACCTTGTTATCCTGCAGCCCCGCGATCGTGGCCAGCCCCAGTTCACAGACCTGCACCGGACTGGCGCTGAAGGCGCGATCGCCGATGATCGGGTTCTGCGGGTTGGTGTTGAGATCCAGCACGGGGGCGAGGTTCATATTGATGCCGACCGCCCGCAGTTCGACAGCGATCGCCGCGGCTGCCGCGTAGGCCAGCTCGGACGAATCGCACTGTCCGAGCACCGAGCAGGGGGGGAACACGGTAAAGCCAGCGGGAAGCCGCGAGACCCGGCCGCCCTCCTGGTCCACCGCGATCAGCAGCGGTGTCTGGGGCGATAATTTCTGGAGATCGTTCGTG
This sequence comes from Nitrospirota bacterium, assembly GCA_023248295.1. GTDB lineage: Bacteria > Nitrospirota > Nitrospiria > Nitrospirales > Nitrospiraceae > 40CM-3-62-11. The sequence continues at coordinate 2,632 of JAHFEU010000075.1, forward strand.
AGCCTGACGATCTGGGCGGGGGTTTCCAGATTCCTGGAAAACAAGATGAGACCGCCGGGCCGATAGGCGGCCAGGAGATCGGCCAGGTCCCTGGAGACCGACGCGCCGGTGAAGCCGAGCATGAAGAACTGGCCGACTTTTTCGCGGAGGGTCATTCGAGGAAGGTTCAGGTTAAGGTCAAGGCTGAGTACGAGATAAGCTTACCTAACCTAAGCCTCAACCTCAACCTTTCTCTTGAACCGATGTGGCTTGATCCAGCAGATACTGGACGAGCAGCCGGGTCCCGATGCCGGTGGGACCTTTGGGGATGTATGGCCGTTCCCGTTCGCTCCAATCGGTGCTGGCGATGTCGAGGTGGACCCAGGGATACTCA
>JAHFEU010000075.1:3104-12663 GCA_023248295.1 Nitrospirota bacterium
ATCCAGCAGATACTGGACGAGCAGCCGGGTCCCGATGCCGGTGGGACCTTTGGGGATGTATGGCCGTTCCCGTTCGCTCCAATCGGTGCTGGCGATGTCGAGGTGGACCCAGGGATACTCACCCACGAACTTGCTGAGGAACACGGCGGCGGTGATCATCCCGCCTCCCCGCCCGCCGATATTGCGCATGTCGGCCACGTCGCTGTGGAGCTGCTCAAAATATTCTTCCCAGAGGGGCATTTCCCAGACCCGCTCGCCGGCCTTGTGGCCCGCGTTCTGGATCCGGCTCTTGAGCGCGTCGTTGTTCCCCAGCATCCCGATCGCGAACTGCCCCAGCGCCACGCTGCAGGCGCCGGTCAGCGTCGCGACGTCGATGATGGCGGCCGGTTTGTACCGGGTGGCGTAGGCCAGGCCGTCTGCGAGAATGAGCCGCCCTTCGGCGTCGGTGTTTTGCACCTCGACCGTTTTGCCCGAGAGCGTGGTCAGGATGTCTCCGGGTTTGATCGCCCGCCCTCCCGGCATGTTCTCGGTGGCGGGCAAAATGCCGATCAGATGCAACGGAAGCCGCAGCCGGGAGGCGGCCCGGACAGCCGCGAGGACTTCCGCGCCACCGGTCATGTCCGCTTTCATCTGCTCCATGTTCTCGGCGGGCTTCAGCGAAATGCCGCCCGTATCGAAGGTGATCGTCTTTCCCACCAGCACGATCGGCTTGGCGTTCCGGTCGTTCCGCCGCCTGCCACTGTTCCCCTGATATTCCAGGATGATGAACTTGGGTGGTTCGTGGCTCCCGCGGGCGACACCCAGGAACGCCCCCATGCCCAGCTTTTCGGCATCCCGCTGCTCCAGCACCCGGACACGCACTCCTTTCTCTTTGCCGATGTGTCCCGCCTCGGCCGCGATCCGTGCCGGCGTCATCACGTTGGCAGGATGATTGCAGAGGTCACGCACGAATATGGTAGCCTCGGCGGTCGCAAGGCCGCGTCGGGCGCCCTCCTTGATCTCGCTGACCTTCGCGCCGCGTGTCTCCACCACCGTCATGCGCTCGAGATCTTTCGGCTCCTCCTTGTTGTCACTCCGATACACCGTGAACTGGTATCCCCCCAGCACCGCGCCTTCCACCATCGCCTGGGCGAGCTCCGTGATGGACGTCCCTTGCAGGGTGGAACCGTGAATGGGCGTGTTGAAGGACCGGGCACCGGCTTGACGCACCCGTTTGGCGGCGGTCCCCATCGCCTGCCGGACCGTGTCCAGGCGCGCGTCTTTCTTTTTACCCAGGCCCACCAGGAGCACACGCTTGGCCGGTATCTTCCCCTGGGTGTGGAGCAGGGCGGTCTGGTTGCTCTTGCCTTGGAACTCGCCGCCTTTGATCAGATCCTGCAGCCAGCCGTCGAGAGCCTTGTTCACGACGGCCGTCTCGTCCTGCAAGGCGGTCTCTCCTTCGTAGTGGCTCACCACGAGGACCTCGGCCGGCTCGCTCTCAATCCGGCCTTGCTTGACCGTGACATCCATCGCCTTCATTCAGTTCTCCCTAGTTAAACAACTTACACGTCTTCAGGGTCTGTCGCGGGCCGCGTCGGTCGCGTCGTCGCGTCTGTCGCAATAGACGCATAGACGCAAATGACGCGTCAAACTCCCCGCATGTCCGGATCCCAGACGTACTTATGGAGCTGGAGTTGGAACCGAACCGGCAGGCGGTCCGCGAGAATCCACTCGGCCAGTCGGCGCGGTTCGAGTTCACCGAAGACGGGACCGAACAGCACGGTGCAGCGTTTCTCCAGATCGTACTTGCTGAGGATCGCGCGAGCCCACTCATAGTCCGCGCGATCCTTGATCACGAACTTCACTTCGTCCTTTTCGGAAACGTGCTGCAGGTTGTCCCAATACATGCGCTCCGTCATGCCGCTGCCGGGACACTTCACGTCCAGGATCACGTGGGCTCGTTTGTCCACCGGCGCGATATCAATGGCGCCGCTGGTCTCAATGAGGACCTCGTAGCCTTCCGCGCAGAGGGCCTCGATCAGGAGAAAGGCTTCTTGTTGGTGCAGCGGCTCGCCTCCGGTGACTTCCACGAAGGGGCAGTGGTACCCTCTCACCCGAGTCAGTACCTCTTCAACGGTCATCTCGGTTCCGCCGGAGAACGTATATTCGCTGTCGCACCACACGCATCGCAGCGCACATCCCGTCAGCCGGACGAAGACGAAGGGTTGCCCTGCATAGCTGGATTCGCCTTGGATACTATGGAAGATCTCAGTGACCCGAAGAATTGACGATTGTTTCATTGACGGTTGGTCCATTCTGGTCACTTCCACTTGGCGACCGGCCAGCCTTCGCGTCGGGCGATGCGTGCCATCCCTCGGATCGGGTTGACGACTGTCGGGTGTCCGACCGCTCGCAGTACTTCGACGTCGCCGGGACTGTCTCCATAGGCATGGCTCTGCTTCAAATCCAGTCCGTGTCCGGCGGCAAAGGCCTCGACCATATGCTGCTTGCCCTCCCCATAAGGGAAAGGGGACAGAAGGCGCCCGGTATAGTGATCGCCGATGCGCTCCGGTTTCGCCGCCAGCACGGTCTCCACGTCCAGGAAGAGAGCCAGGGGGGCGACCAGGAAGTCCAACGAGCCGGTGGTCAGTACCAGGCGGTGACCGGCGCGCCGGTGTGCTTCCAGCGCGGCCAACCCATCCAATGGCAGCCGGGGACAGATCTTCTTCCGGACGAAGTCTTCTGCCAGTGGCTCGATGATCGACGGACGCTTTCCTGTCAAATACAGTTTCTGCGTACGCAACGGATGCAATGACACCGGCGGGATGTGTCGGGACCAAAACCACAGACTGCGCGCCGCCTCGCTCAATCCGACCAGTCCGCATGTCCAGAGATAAGAGAAGAAGCGGACCTCAATGGCGGAGCCTGGAATTAAGGTATTGTCCACATCGAAGAACGCCGCCGCGCGAGTCCCGGGAATCGTGGTCCGACCGGAAGTCTGAACGTGGATCTCCACCGGCTCCTCCGACAGGCTACGAGGCAGGAATCAGAGTGGACGCCACCGCCGCTGTTTGTCAGGGATTCTATCGAACGGGCAGTTGATTGACAAGCGTTTTGAGGCACTTCTATAATTCGGCTATCGCCGAAGTGGTGGAACTGGTAGACACGCACGTTTGAGGGGCGTGTGGGGCAACCCATGCGGGTTCGAGTCCCGCCTTCGGCACCACACCTCGCTTGCGTGACCCGCCGCGCCTTCGCGCGCCGAAGCGCTTTGGCGCGCAGGCGCGTTCGATCACATCGCGGTGGAGAGTTCCTTTGCCTCCAGTGGTTCGACAAGCTCACCATCCCGAGCTCAGTCGAGGGATAGGCTATGATTCTTCATACCACACTTCGTGTGAACCGCCATACCAAGCTTTGCTTGAACCGCTCACTTCGATCAGATGTGAGCGGATAGTTCCTTTGCTACCAGTGTTCTTCCCCGTCTATCGCGGCGGAGAGTTCCTTTGCCTCCAGTAGGCTAGGGGGTGTTCCGGGTCTGGGCAAAATTCAGGTAGAGGGCCACAGCCTCGTTATGGGTCCTCAACTCGTCGTGGGTCAAGCCCGGCATCCTCCGGTTTTCTGCGCCTCTGAGGGCCGGGCTATCTTGGTCCATGACCGGGAGTAAATAAAGCCACGGCAGGTAGAAGGCATCGACCCCTGTCCCCTCGTAGATGGTGAGATACCGAGTCGGCCCGCGCGTCTCGCTCTCTCCGTGAGACCCGTTCAGGCTCGTCAACCAGGCCGAGCCTGGAGCCAGCTCGTCACATCCAACAAAATCCTTCCAGCCGATCAGCCAGATCAGCCAGGCGCGTCGGCATACCGTGGTCCCATGGTTGGGACCGGCGATGGCCACAAAGTCCTCTATGACCTGAGCCAGCTCCGGAGAGTCCACGAGCATGCGTCGCGCGAGCGTGACTCCCAGGGAATGGGCGACGACATCTACTTTCGGAGCGCCGGTATACGCGAGGACGGCCTTCACGAAGTCAGCCAGGTCGGACACGTTGGCGCGGTTAGTGGTGCGGCACTGGAACGCGAGGGGGAGACCCTTCGTGCTCTTCCCGTTATAGGAGAGTGCCCAGAGCTCCTGCATGGAATATCCCGCATCCAGGAAGCGTTGCTTCACACTCCTCGCCGGTTCATCCCAATCAGCGGCATCACGGGTATTGCCGTGGACAAAAATGACGGGATGATGTCGCGAGGGAAGCCCCTTGGCAACCCCGCCCCATCCCCCGATGCGGTATCCCCATTCGTGGTCCTGCAAGGTCGGGAAGTCTGACGGAAACGCGACATCGGCCGGGGCCGGCCTGCAATGGGCCGTCGCATGTTCGGCCGAGGTCTCCCGGCTTGGCCATAAGAGCAGGGCGAAGACCCAGATTCCGCCAAGAGAGATCATGAGACAAGGTCGGAAAATTGGAAAACAGGTGGGCAGAGAAGATCCGTGCTAGGCTCGTTCTTTCAGCCAATTCGCGATGGTGGGAGGCAGATCCTGCTGCACCTTCCCGCTGACGTACATGCCGATGTGCCCAACCGGGAAGGCCTTCACGGTGTAGTCGGCGCTCCCGATGTACCTGACAAGCGCGACCGAGGACGCCGGGGGCACCAGGTGATCCTGCTCCGCGTAAACATTCAAGACGGGCACTCGGACCTCCCTGAGATCGACCGGTTTGCCTCCGATCTTCACCTCGCCCTTGATCAGCTTGTTCCCCTGGTAGAAATCCTTCATGAACTGCCGGTAAGCCTCTCCGGCCTGGTCCGGGCTGTCGAAGATCCATTTCTCCATGCGGAGAAAGTTGAGCAGCTTCTTGTCATCGTCCAGAATCTCAATCAGGTCCAGGTATTTTCGAAGACCCAGCTCGAAGGGTTTCATCAGCAGAAATCCGAAATTCATGAACTCGCCGGGGATGTTGCCGAGGGCGTTGACCATGAGGTCCACATCCATACCCTGGCTCCCGGGGCCGCAGCCGACCCAGAGGTTCAGTAATCCGTCTTTCACATGGAAATCGACCGGGGCCACCATGGTGATGAGGTTTTTGACCTTCTCCTGATACAGCGCGGTGTAACACAGGCTGAACGTGCCTCCCTGGCAGATCCCGAGGAGGTTGATCCGGTCCAGCCCGTTCCGTCCGCGCACGGCATCAACACAGTTGTTCAGGTAGCCGTTGATATAGTCGTCGAGGGTCAACCAGCAGTCTCCTCGGCTCGGGTACCCCCAGTCGATCAGGTAGACATCGATCCCCAGCCTGAGCAGGTTGCGTACCAGCGACCGATCTTCCTGGAGGTCGACCATGTAGGGGCGGTTGACCAAGGCGTACACGATGAGGACCGGAATCGGGAATGGTCGCTCCACCATCGGAGTGTAACGATACAGGACGACATTGTCCTCTCGGTAGACCTCCTCCTTCGGAGTCACGCCAACCTGCAGGTCCTCTTCCCGGAGACGACTGAGGTTGTCGATCCCCGTGGCCACCTTTCGGTTCAGTTCGGTGAGCTCACGAAGCGTCTCTTCAGGGCTCAGATGAAAAGGGAACGGCATCGCCCGGGTTCCTTCCTCGCCGGTCGTCAGTTATGGGTCTGCCCCTGACCGTGATCGCCCGGAGTCGGGCCGTTGAACGGTACCACAGGGCCCCCCTGTTTCGGCTGGTCAGAGAGCTCTGCTTTGAGGTCACGGAGGGACTTCTTGAGTTCCTTCACCTCCCGCCGCAGCTCGTAGATCCTCCGGTACGCTTCGTCCAGCTCGCTGCGGGAGGGGAGATGGCTCGTTTTCAAGAAGGCTTCAACGATGTCTCGCTCGATGAGTCGATAGGCCATCACCGTATTGACCAACCGGCTCTGCTTCTGGAGGTAGTCTTCTGAACGGAACCGCGTTGTAAAGACACCCTCGATCACGTCGATCCACAGATTCAGCAATTGCGCCAGGCTCTGGATCGTTTCGCCTTTTTCGGCCAGTGAGACCAGTTTCCGCACGAACTGCTCGAGGGCCTGGGCCCACGCTTCAGCGAGTCCACTCTGGTACTCGAGAATGGCCCGACGTGACTCGACCCAGGCGTCGAATCCCTTCAGCAGGTCCTGGGTGAGTTCACGAGTGTGGCCCAGGCTCGGGCTCTCGAGGAGGCGGCCGAAGGTCCGCTCGTAGGCATCCCAATAAAGATTGGTCAGCTTGATGCCGGCCGACCCATCACCCGTCGCAGCTTGCCCCACCTGCCAGGGAACCCGGCGCAACGACTCTGCCCACGGCTGGACGAGTTTTTGCCACTCTTCCAGATAGAGTCGCTGGAGCTCATCCGTGTCTTGGGCAACCTGGGTCGCGTCTTGCGGGAACTGCAGGAGCTGTTGGCGGAGATGATCGGCATACTTCGTCACACAGGTGTACCAATCCTCGCCGGACTCGATCTGCGGAGCCATGGCCTTCCACGCGCTGATGGACAGATCCAGGAAGCGCATGACGACATCCTGAGTGGTCACGAGGCGCTCGGCCACGTCCTTGACGACTTGCTCCGAGTCGGCCGTCCAGCTTTTGAGCCCCTGCAGAGCGAGCTCTCGCCACTGATCGGCCGCCGGCGGGGAAAGCGCGGTCGACACGGGCGAGGCCCGGATGAGATCGAACCAGCTTTCCCACATCTTCTTCTGAGCTTCGGTCCAGGCCTTCGCCAGATCTTCAGCCTGCTCGCTCAAGCGCATGGTATCTTCCTCCCGCATGCCGGCTACGCTCCGGGCGCTTTGCTCTTTTCTCTGGTCCGGTCGCCAACCTGACCCGCGGTCCAGAACCGGGCCCATTCCGCCTGGGCATCCAGAGCTTTCTGGATCCCCTCCTGCCAGGTCTGCGCAAACTTCTGACCCTCTCGCTCCCAGTTCCCGCTGAGCCCGGACGGCCGGAGTTTCTTGACCAGGTCCAGCCAGTCCTCCCAGAGCTTTTTCTGGGTTTCGGCCCATTGCGTGATCATCTCCTGTCCTTGGCGGGCCCATTCGGTCATCTCTTTGGGCGTTCCCTTGACCGCGGTGAAGCCCTCTGCCCACAGCTTCGTCCATTCAACCTGAACCTTCAGGGTCTCTCTGACCGAGTCTTCCCAGGCCTCTGCAGTCTTGACCCATACGTCCAACGGTTGGGATCTCCCGAGCCCTTGCACGCCCTTGAGCCAGTCATCCCACAGCTTCTTCTGGGCCTCCGTCCAAGTCTTGAACATACCTTCCGCTTGTTTGGTCCACTCCGTTTCCATCGCCGTGTCTCCTTTCATTGAGTTGGATTCTTCCGATTTATTGATGTGGATTCTTCCGGCAGGCCAGGTACGGCGGTTGATTCGGACCGAGCCCGAGGAGTTCCCACAGGGAGGAACAGTGTCTTACATGTACAACCCACCGTTGACGTTGACGACCTGGCCGGTGATATAGGAGGACTTCTCATCCGCTAAAAAGAGCACCGCTCGGGCGACCTCCCCCGGTTCAGCCATGCGTCCGACCGGAATGGTCTCGACGATCTTATCCAGAATCTCTTTTGGAATCTGACCCGTCATGGCCGTTTTCACGAATCCCGGGGCCACCGCATTGACCGTGATCCCCTTCTTTGCGGTCTCCAGCGCGAGGGCCTTGGTGAACCCGATAATCGCCGCTTTGGCCGCGGCATAATTGGTCTGTCCGATATTTCCTTTTTGTCCGACGACCGAACTAATGCCAATGATCCGTCCATAGCCGCGTTCGAGCATCTGACCAATCACCGCCTTCGAACAATAAAAGACAGAGGAAAGGTCGACCGCGATCACCTTCTCCCACTGGTCCGGAGTCATATTCTTGAGAGTCCGATCCATGGTGATCCCGGCGTTGTTCACGAGGATGTCGATCCGGCCGAAATCTTTTATGACCCGCTCGACCAGTTGCGTCGCGTCTTCAAACTTGGAGACGTCTGCCTTGTACAGCTTGGCGCGGAACCCCTGTTGGGTAAATTCTGTCAGGAAAGCCTTCGCCACCTCATCAGGCTCCACCAGATAGTGAAGGCCTAGCGCCGCCCCTTCCTGGGCCAAATGGACCGCGATCGCCCGTCCAATTCCCCCGACCGCCCCGGTCACCAACGCCACCCGCTCTTTTAAGCTATCTCCCATCTCCGGCTCTCCTCCGTCGACTCACCCGGCCCGCAATGGAAGGCCGGCAGAGCCCCTCCGCTTCTCAAGTAGATCACGACATCGATCGGATAGCAAAGCTTCCTGCTGCCCTCGACCAGATCTCTTTGCGCGGCAGACGCTATAAGGGTTTCGACTTCTTCGTCGGGACCAACACCTCGGAATGACGTGCGGATTGAAAAGGACTGGTTATAAGCCAGTTAAGTTAAGACACGTCTTTCCTAAGTCAAGGGGGGTCAGGTCAATAATTCCACTGCGACCGCGACTGACTCTCCGCCGCCGATGCAAGGGCTTGCTATCCCGCGCTTCCCCCCGGTCCGCTTCAAGGCGTACAGCAGGGTGGTGAGAATTCGCGCGCCGCTGGCCCCGATGGGATGGCCAAGCGCCACGGCTCCTCCATGAATATTCACCCGATCCGGATTCAGTCTCAGTTCCTTCATCGCTGCCATGGTCACCACCGCAAACGCTTCGTTCACCTCGTAGAGATCGATCTGGTCGACATTGCATTTGAGTTTGCTCAACAGGGCTGAAATCGCTTGGATCGGCGCGATGGTAAACCATTCGGGGGCGACGGCCTTCTGGGTATAGCCCACGATCCTTGCGATCGGGGTAATGTTCAACGACTCGGCCCGTTCCTCGGACAGGACCACCAACGCGGCCGCCCCATCATTCATACCGGAGGCGTTTCCGGCCGTCACGGTTCCGTCGGGCTTGAAGGCCGGGGACAGCCGGCGCATCTTGGCCTCGTCGAAACGCGTGAGGCGTTCGTCGTCCCGGATCAACAAGGGCTTCGGTTTACCCGGGACCTCAACCTCGAGGATCTCGTCACGAAACCATCCTTCCTGCCGAGCCTTGAGGGCTCGGGTGTAGCTTTGCACTGAAAAGGTATCTTGCTCTTCCCGAGAGAGCTGGTATTTGGTGGCGCAGAGCTCCGCGCACGTCCCCATCGAGACATTCCCGTAAGCGTCCCAGAGCCCGTCCTTGATCATGCTGTCAATGAGCTCCCCGTGTCCCACCTGGTACCCGGACCTTGCCCGCTCCAGAATATAAGGAGCCCGACTCATGCTTTCCATGCCTCCCGCCACGACCACTTCGGCATCGCCGGCCTGGATCGCCTGGCAGGCCATCATGACGGCCTTCAGACCGGACCCGCAAACCTTATTGATGGTGGTGGCACTCACGGTATCCGGGAGGCCCGCGCCTATCGAGGCCTGCCGGGCAGGGGCCTGACCAACGCCCGCCGTGAGCACATTCCCCATAATCACCTCGTCCACCGCCTCAGGGTGGACCTGAGCCCGGCGCAAGGCCTCCCGAATCACACAGCTTCCGAGAGCCGTCGCGCTCATGGCGCCGAGTGCCCCATTCAAGTTTCCGATCGGGGTTCGCACAGCCCCCGCGATCACGATCTGTCGCATGTCCACCCTCCTTCCATC
>JAHFEU010000170.1 GCA_023248295.1 Nitrospirota bacterium
CGCCACTTGGACCTGGCCATAAGGAAGCCGGGCCTGGACCGTGTCCCGAAGGCCGTCCCGCACTTCCACGTCCTGGAACACGAAGCCCTTGAAGAAATCGTAGCGGAGGGAGGTGATGGAGACGTCGACGGGAAACTGATGTTCCAGCGCGTCGATCAGCCGCGCCTTGCCCTGGACCGGCAGCCACGATTGAAGGAAAGCCCACAGCGCGATGGACGCGGCGAGGAGCGCTGCCGCCAGCACCGCCCCGGCGATCGCGATGGCCCGGGTCATGCCGTCATTATAGGAGCCGCGTTTGCGGCTGGCAAACCCCCCGCGTTGACCCCCTCTCAACGAGACTGTTACAATGAGGCTCTTTTACGCGACCGGGGCGTGGCTCAGCTTGGTAGAGCGACTGGTTTGGGACCAGTAGGTCGCAGGTTCAAATCCTGCCGCCCCGACCATTATTCTTCGGCGCGAGGCCGGAAGGCCAAGCGCACGGTGCAGATAACTGGCCGGGTTGTTCGGAAGGGGGAGACCAGGGAGGCCCATCACGTTGAGCGCGGGCCGACCGATAGGAGGGGGAAGCCCGGTTTCCCCCTCCTATGGAGCGTCCCTCGTTTGACTGTAGACGCGACGCGCCCGTAGCTCAACCGGAAGAGCAGCGGGTTTCTAACCCGTTGGTTGGGGGTTCGAGTCCCTCCGGGCGCGCGTTCCTTCTAAGGGCCCTGCGATCCATGGATGCGCCGTCCTAAGACCTGGCTTCGGCTGCTCTTTTTGTTGAGCCTGCTCCTGGCGCTCGTCGAGTACTTGGCGGTGAGCTGGCTGGCGCCGTATTACGTCATGCGCGCCGTTGAGCGCGCAACCGGCGGCCAGGCCGCGGTCGAACGCACCGAGCTGGCGTTTCCGTTCACCACGGTCCTCACCAACCTCAGCCTCACCAACAACAGCCCGCAAGCCGCCATCACGATTCAGCGCGTCACCATGCGGCTGCGCTGGGTGTCCCTGCCCACCCGCACGCTGTACTTCGATCAGGTGGTGCTCGAGCAGCCGATCGCGCGGCTCTCGAGAGGCCATGGCGGCACGCTCTTCTGGCCCGCGTTCCCGCAGCTTGGCGGGGCGCGCGATGGCCGCCCGGCCTGGCAACTCCAGATCGACACCTTCCGGATCGTCGACGGCACCATCGAGGTGCTCGATGAACAGCCGATGACTCCGTTCCATGGCCTGCTCGATCATGCCGCTCTCGAGCTGGGTCCGATGCGGCTGCCGCTCAACCACACGTCCATGTCTTTCGCGGCCCGCGGCCAGCTCCTCGGCTACCAGGGCAACGCGGCGCCGGCCTATTGCTCCGGCTGGGTCGGTCTGCTCGATCAGGATCTGGAAGCCACCTGCCGGATCGAGCCGATTCCGCTAGCCGCGTTCGAGCCGTACTACCATGGGCGCACCGAGCTGCGCGTGTACACGACCACCCTCGCCTCGACCAGCCAATGGACCGCGCGCGGCAACCAGCTCGCCGGCCGCGTGCAGCTCGAGCTGGCCAACATCGGCGAAGGCGACCTGTCGATCCGAGGCCGCACCATTCTTGATCTCAAGCGGACGGGCTTGCGGCCGCAGCGGTTGCGCGCCGAGATCCATCTGAGCGGCCTGCTCGATCAGCCTCACGGCTGGCAAGGGCAGCTCCTGCCGGATGAGCAGGTCCAGCAGCTCGTCAAACGGCTGCTGGACCGCGGGGTGGAGACCATCAAGATTTCGCTGCCCGGCTCGCAGGTGCGCATGAGCATCACGCCGCCCAACCAGGCCACCTCCGGCAACATCGAGGCGGTCACCAAGGAAGTGGATGAGGCGCTCGAGCTCCTCGCATCGCCGCCGGAAGAGGAGGCGCCACCGGCTGCCGCCGCGGCGCCGGCCGACTCCACACCGTCGGCGTCCCCCGAGCCGTCGGACGTTGCCGCCCCCGGCGTGATCAGGTAAGATATTTGCGCCACTTCTTCCTTCCGGATTCTCTCGCGGTGGGCGTAGCTCAACTGGTTAGAGCGCCTGGCTGTGGCCCAGGAGGTCGCGGGTTCAAATCCCGTCGCTCACCCTTCTTCAAACTCAGGCGCGCACCATCGGCATCCTGAGCAGCGTCCCCGATGCTTCGCTGGGCGGAGCGACGCGTCGGGGGCGTTCGTTTTCTCGTCGACGACGCTGCGCCCGTTTGTGTGGTGATCGCCGCGTTCGGCAACGCGCTGGTCATGATCCGCTAGCTCCAATGGTTCCATTCCGTCCTCCCTCCAGATGCTCGACAATCTCCCGTAACAAACGTCCGTGGTCGGCCCGGAACGGACGCTCGAAGAACGCGATCTCAACCCGTCCGGTCGGCTGTTTCAGGTCCTTGCGCCAGATCACGTAGTTGATGAATTTTGGCAGACAGTCCTTCAGCAGGGCAGGTGTGACACGCTCATGGCTCAGGATCTGCGCGAGGTAGCGCACGGTCTTGCCGGCTAACTCCACCCGCATCGACGTCTGCTCAAGCTTTGATGCCTCCTCACCCATCCGTGACAGCGTCGCTTCCAGCTCCGCCTTCTCACGATCCAATTCTTGGCACCCCTCCAGAATCGCCCTCGGCGGCTTCGGGCCCATCCGCGCCATCGCCCTCACGAGATTGCCGGCCTCGCGCTGGTTCTCGACCAGGCGCGCCTTGATGCGCTCTTGGTCTCTGCGCAGGGTGCGCAGCGACTCGGCGAACGAGGCGTCCTGCTCCTGGCACAGCTTCAACACCAGGTCATCCCGCAGCGCCAACTGCTTCACGTAGTTGAGCACGTAGTGATCAGCTTCGGCCGCATCGAGATAGTTCTTCCGGCAATCGATGCCGGCGGTTTTGTCGGCGCGGTTGCAGATGTAGTAGTGATACCGACGGCCGCCCCGGCCTGTGCTCGTCCGGGGCACCATCTTGCCTTTGCAGTGGCCGCACAGTATCAGCCCCTGCAGCAGATACTCGTAGAACTTCGCTTTGCTGCGGCCGCTGCCCTTATGGAGCCAGTTGCGCTCAAGCGACTGAAGAATCCGGGCGTAGGTCTTCTCATCCCGGATCGGCTCGTGGCTAGCCTGGAACGTCTCGCCGTTGAAGGAGATTTTGCCGATGTAGGCGGGGTTTTTCAGGATGCACGAGATCGCATTCTTCGTCAGCGTGTGCCCTTTCCGGGAGCGGATCCCTCGCTGGTACGCCAGCCTGGCCACCTGATCCAGGCTGCGGGTTTCGAGGTAGGCCGCATCGAGGAACCGGACACACTCAACCTCCTTCGGCACGGGCCGATACCGCTTCTCATGCATCTCATAGCCAAGTGGGGGCGGGCCAACCGGCAGCCCCTTCGTCGCCCGCCACGCCATCTTTTCGCGGGTGCGTTCCGAAATCTGCTCTCGTTCAAATTGCGCCAGCGCTATCATGATCGTCGTCATGACACGTCCCGAGGCGGAAGCCGTGTTGATCTCTTCCTTGAGCGAGACCAGTCTGACTTCATGACGTTCGAACTCCTCGACCAGGGTGAGAAAGTCCACGACATTTCTGGAAATCCGGTCCATCTTGGTGAAGACGACCACATCCACGAGTCGGCTGCGGACCTTCTCCATGAGCCGCGAGAACCCGGGCCGATCCAGGTTCTTGCCGGAGCAGCCCCTGCGCTTGCCATCCTTGTCCTCGCCCTCCACGAACGTGTCGGTGAGCTGCCAGTTGTGGCCGGAGCGGTGTTTGTCTTCGACGTACCGGATGAGCCGATCCTGCTGGGTGTCAAGGGACGAGTCCTCTTTGGAGGCCTGCTTGTCCGTCGACACGCGGCAGTAGATGGCCACCCGCTGAACCGGTGGTAGGGTCTTCTGCGAATCGGCCATCAAGCTGTACCCCGCACTCGCGGAGGATGCGCGCCAGCGAATCCAGCAGCACCGCCTCGCGCTCCTCGTCGTCCATCTCTCGGTACGGGTTGCGGTCCCCCGCAGGCACCCCGGCCTGTGTCGGGACCGCCACGATCTCCACCTGCAGTCTTGGCCGACGTCTTCGTCTCATGGCTCCCTCCCGGCTGCATTTCTGCTCCCCCAAAGGATAAAAGGGGGTTGCAGCCTGCGGACGGGGACACCTTGAGACGAAAAAATTGCTTCTGGCCCCATCGGAGCTGCTTTTTTCCTCCCCTACTGGATATAGGGGGGTTGCAGCCCCTCGATGGGGACATTTCGAGGCGAAAATTCCATCGTGGCCGCTCTTCTCCCCCACTATATAAAAGGGGGTCTAAGGCCATCGATGGGGACATGTTTTCACAAAAAAGTATGGCCATGGCGCAGATCACTCGTAACCTATTGCATTAACTCATGTTGCCACCAGTCGGCCTGGCACCCTAACTCGCCCCGCACCCCGAATCAAGCTAATTCCCCATAAAGTCCATTTGATTTGTTATAATCTGTGAGTTCATCCCGCCTTGTCATAAGGAGGCTCTACCATGAAAGCTGCCATCGAAACATTCACCCCGAATGACCTCGCCAAGATCCTCAACCTCCACCCGTTTACCGTGACGCGACTAGCCCGAGAGGGGAAGTTGCCGGCGTTTAAGGTGGGTGGTAGCTGGCGGTTCAGGAAGGATCAGTTTGAGCAGTGGATCGATGGACAGACTAGTGGCGAGAAAAAACAAAGAAAGCTATCACATACCTTTCGATGAATCTGATACCAGAGCCGCGAGCCGGTATCAGTGTAGGCGTGAATAGCCTGAACGAAGAATAAGTCATGTGTCCAAGGGATTCCCAAAAGTCCATCAAGCGCAGACTCATAATGAGCAAATCGACTCAGTCAGATAAATCTGAACACATAAGAGTAGCGCAA
>JAHFEU010000076.1 GCA_023248295.1 Nitrospirota bacterium
ACGGCCGGCGCGCTGCGCCGCCCGCCGAATGTTCTCGAAGACGACTTCGACGTTCCGCGCGATGGCATCCGGATCGACTGTGTCCGCCATCGGACCAATGACGCGTGCGGAATGCTGAACGATGAATTCGATTCGTCGCGTATCCTACACCATTCACCATGCATCATTCACCATTCATCGTGATCTGCGACGGCTCAGCATGATCCCGCTGATCATGGTCCCCTTGACCGTCCCTTCACGCCGATACGAGTAGAACAGATCCGGATGGCAGGCAGTACAGACTCTGACGGACCGGATGCGGTCTCCGTCGACCCCGGCGCCCTGCGCCTGGCGCCGGACCAGTGCGTGCAGATCCAGCATGCACTTTTTCGGCCCGGCTTCCCCCACCACCGAGCGCCAGTCCCGGAAGCCGGCCCGAAGCCGACTCAGGACCGGCTCATCCACTTCATAGCAACATGGCCCGACCGAAGGCCCGATCCCGATCTGTAAGGATTCCGGCGTCGATCCGAACCGCTGGTGCAACAGCGACAGGCTCTTTGGAACGATCCCGGCAACCGCCCCGCGCCAGCCGACATGCAGGGCCGCCACCACGTTGCGCGCGGAGTCGTGGACTAAAACCGGCAGGCAATCGGCCGTCCTGATCGTCAGCAGCACCCCGGCCTGGTCCGTGACCAGCGCATCCCATCCACCGGCAAACGTCTCTCCACCCTTGACAGGACGGTCCAGGACCAGCGCATCTGTTCCATGCACCTGCGTGACCGACACCACGCAGCGCACCGACTCGTCGCCCGATCCCAGCGCACCGACGTCGCGCGGGTCGTGACGGGTCCCGAAGAAATGCCGCACGCCGTCCCGCCGCCTCGCGAAAGCCGGTAGGGTAATCAGCCCCCGGGTTGGCATCTGTCCAGGCCCATAGGTGATCCGTAATCCGTGATCAGTGACCCGTGACCGGAGCTGGATCGTGCTTCCTGAATCAATCCGGTTCACGCGTGGCGTATCACGGTTCACGCCCTATTCCGACTGCTTTCGCAGGAATGTGGGGACATCCCATTCATCGTCCGGGATCAGCCCCAGTCGCCCCTGACCGTCGCGCCTGGCGGTGAGCCGGCGCAAAAACGTGGGACGTTGCAGATTCTTCGACGGCAACTCGCCCGCCGACGCACGCGCCGCAGCCAGTGCCGGCTGCGGGGCCCGAACCGATGCGGAAGCGGGCCTCTCGAGCGAGCCCGGCTTGCCGCTCGGCTCCTCGCGATCGAAGCCGGTGGCGATCACGGTGACCACCAGATCCTCGCCCATGTCCGGGTTGATCACCTGCCCGACGATGATGTTGGCCTGGGGATCCGCCGCCTCCCGGATGATCGAGGCCGCCTCATCCACTTCGTGGAGGGAGAGGCTCGGGCCTCCCGTGATGTTCAACAGCACGCCCCTGGCGCCCTCCACGCTGCCGTCCTCCAAGAGGGGACTCGAGATGGCCTTCTGCGACGCCTCGACGGCGCGGCTCGTGCCCCGGGACACCCCCATCCCCATCACCGCGCGACCGGTGTAGGTCATCACCGTCCGGACATCCGCGAAGTCCACGTTCACATGTCCCGCCGTGGTGATCACATCGGCGATCCCCTGGATCGCCTGTCGCAACACATCGTCGGCCACCTTGAAGGCCTCGAGCAGCGGCGTGGCTTTGTCCACGATTCCGAGCAAGCGCTGGTTCGGGATCACCAGGAGCGTATCCACGTGCTTTCGCAGCTCGCGGAGCCCCTCTTCCGCATGGCTCATCCTCCGGTGGCCTTCATACTGGAACGGCTTGGTCACGACCGCGACGGTCAATGTGCCCAACTCCCGTGCGATGCTGGCCACGATCGGAGCGGCGCCGGTTCCGGTTCCCCCGCCCATGCCCGCGGTGACGAACACCATCTCGGCCCCTTCCAGGCCTTCCCGAATACGGTCTTTGCTTTCCATCGCCGCCTCTCGACCCACCTCCGGCTTTGAGCCGGCGCCCAGACCTCGGGTCCGCTCCGGGCCGAGTTGGATCTTGAACGCGGCGTGGGAGCGGCCCAGAGCCTGGACATCGGTGTTGGCCGCGATGAACTCCACGCCCTTGAGGCTCGATACGATCATCGTGTTCACTGCGTTGCAGCCAGCCCCCCCCACACCGATCACCTTGATGTTGGCCGGCATGATCTCGTCCTCTTGAAATGAGAACATCGCGTCTCCTCCTTTGAAAAGCGAATGGCAAAGAGCGAGCAGCCCGGAGGTCGGAGTCGCCGGCCGCTCGCTACTCGCTGCAAGCTGTTCGCTCGCTTAGAAGAACTCCAGCATCCACGCTCGCATTCGGCCCAGGGCCCTCCCGACTCGCCGGCCGCCGCGCAGGCCGGTCATTTCCAGTTCTCCATCATGATGACGGGCAAGCTGAATCAACCCGACACCGGTCGCGTACATCGGGTTGCTGACGATGTCCCGCAGCCCGCCCACGCCGTTCGGAATGCCGCGCCGGACGGGGAGGTCCAGAACCCGTTCCGCCGCCTCGAGCATTCCTTCGAGCATCGAGGTCCCGCCGGTGATCACCACGCCGGCCGCCAGAATCCCTTCATACCCGGTACGCATGATCTCCCGGCGCACGAGATCAAACATTTCCTCCACGCGTGGTTCGATGATCTCAGCCAGGAGCTTTCGACAAAGGGTCCGCGCAGGGCGGTCCCCTACGCCGGGCACTTCCACCATCTCGTCGTCTTTCACCAGCTCTACCAGGGCAACCCCCTTCCGGATCTTGAGTCGCTCGGCCTCGGCTTGAGGTGTACGCAGGCCGATCGCCAGATCGGTGGTCAGGTGCTGGCCGCCGATCGGGAGCACGGCGGTGTGCCGGATGCTCCCCTCGGCAAAGATGGCCAGGTCTGTGGTGCCTCCCCCTAAATCCACCATGGCCACCCCCAGCTCCCGTTCCTCAGGGGTCAGGACCGCTTCGCTCGAGGCCAGCGGCTGGAGCACCATGTCCACCACATCGAGCCCGGCCCGATTCACGCTCTTGATGATGTTCTGCGCCGACGTGACCGCGCCGGTGATGATATGCACGTCCACCTCGAGCCTGGAGCCGGACATCCCGAGCGGCTCACGGATGCCGTCCTGGTCATCCACCATGAACTCCCGCGGGAGCACGTGCAGGATCCGCCGGTCAGACGGAAGTACGGCCACCGACCGCGCCGTCTCCACGGCGCGCTGCACGTCCAACCGTGTGACTTCCTGTTTCTTGAGCGCCACCACCCCCCGCGAATTTTCGCCTGCGATGTGACTGCCGGCAATGCCGGTGTAGACCGAATTGATCTGGACGGCAGCCATTAACTCCGCCTCCTCCACCGCTTTCTTGATGGACTCGACGGTGCTCTCGATGTTGACCACGACTCCCTTGCGGAGGCCACGGGACGGGCTCGACCCGACTCCGACCACGTTGACAGCGCCCTCCTCCGTCACCTCCGCCACAATCGCACAAATCTTGGTCGTGCCGATGTCCAGCCCCACCACGATGTGATCTCTCTTGGCCACCGCTGGTCACCCCCTCTCGCGGACGATCACTTTGCCTGGATACCGCAGATCGATTTCCGGGCACCCATTGTCGGGTACCCGTTGCCGGGTACCCAGTGCCGGGCTTTGTGCAACGGGTGAGGCGTGCAACGGGTCAAGCGCGCACTGGGCGCGGCGCTTGCCCTGCCCGACACCCACGCCGGTGCGGAGCGCGTGCTCGATCTTCCGGTACCGGTCCCATTGTTCCTCGAAGGAGGAGGGGCCGAATTGAAAACGGACCCCCTTGACGTACGCCACCGCGTGATCCGGATTCCGCATGTCCACCTCGGGTCTGTCATTCAGCGCATGGCCCACCAGGCTGGCCACCCTGATTCCGGCCAGGGCCGCCTCGCGCGACTGCGTCGTGCCCAGAAGGAAGGCCTTGGGATCGATTCCGACCAGCACCGGCAACCCCGGGTCTTCCGACTCCTTGAGAGACGACACCGCATGGGCGTCGGCGTCCAGTAACAGCGCCCACGACGGTGTCCGGAGGACGGCCACCGCCTGACGCTCGGTGATGCCAACCACCAGCGTATGCGGAAGCGTTCGGCTGACCGTGGCTTCCTTGATCCAGGGATGGGCTTTCAGACGATCGATCAGCTTCTGCACGTCCACCGAGAAGATGGTCTCCCCTGGTTGCAGTCCCAACTGCTCGACCACCTCTTCGTGGGACAATGTGATGGCCCCAACCACGGTCACCTCGCGGACTTGGAACCAACCCGCCACGAGCGGGCTTGTCTCCCGGTACAGCCAGGTGGCGCCCCACCCGACAGAGACAACCATCGCCATCCAGACCGCAAACCACCACACCCGTCGCAGCAGACCTAACCTGCTTCGACGAGAGCCAGCACGACCGCCGGACGGTCCCTGTCGCATCGGAACATTCGGACGCGCGCCCGGCTTCCGCCCGCCCCACCGCCTCATCGAGTGATCCTCCCCATCCTCTCCTGATCCGTTGGTTCACCGCGCCATTGATTCAATGCGTCACCGTTCCAACGCCCGCCATCGCGCCGACACGTCCGAGAGCGGATTGGAGAATTCGTTCGGTCAGCGCATCGTAATCGAGACCGGCCTTGGCCGCCGCCATCGGCAAGAGACTCGTCTCGGTCATGCCAGGCACCGTATTGATCTCCAACACGTACGGCCGGCCTCGCCGCGTCACGCGAAAATCCACCCGTGCGGCCCCTTCACACCCGATGATCTGGTAGGTCCGGACCGCCAGATCCCGAACCCGCTTGCTCACCTCTGGAGGCAGCGGAGCCGGGCACAGGTAGCGCGTTCGCCCCTTCACATACTTGGCCGCGTAATCGTAGAACCCGCCCGGGGCCACGATCTCGACTGCCGGCAGGGCTCTGGGTCTCGGTGTTCCGTCCAGGACGGACACCGCGATCTCCCGCCCGGCGATGTAAGACTCGACCACCGCTTCCTGGTCATACTCGTGGGCGCGTCGCAGCGCGGCACGCCATTCGGATGGCCGGCGGACGATCGTGACCCCGATCGTGGACCCTTGCGCCGCCGGCTTGACGACCACCGGCCATCGCAAGCCGGCCGGTGGAACGGTCGCCGGCCTCCTTCCCGGCCGTCCGGCCCGCACCACCGTCCCGGGCGGCACCGGGATGCCGTCACAGTCCAGCAAGGCTTTCGCCGTGATTTTGTGCATGGCGATCGCGCTGGCTCTGACCCCGGACCCTGTGTATGGCATCCCGATGATCTCCAGCAGCCCCTGGATTGTTCCGTCCTCTCCGCCGGGGCCGTGTAGAGCCAGGAACACGAGCTGCACTTTCTTCGTCCGCAACTGCTGCTGGACCGACGCATCCACGTCGATCGCCACCGCCTGGTAGCCGCGGCGGAGCAGCGCGCGATGGACCGCCTGGCCGGTCCGCAGCGAGATCTCCCGTTCAGCCGATCGTCCCCCCATCAAAACCCCGATGCGCGCCCGCGTCAGTGGCATAGTCGTCGTTCGTGAAGCGTGAGAAAAACGTCGTTCGTATCTCGTATCTCGTCCGAAAATGCCTGCGCTTCACGCTTCACCCGTCGAGAGCCTCTGGGTCGAACGACGAGTGACGAGATACGGTCGTTCGGATACGCTCCACCCACGCTAGGGTTGCCCGACGATCTTGAGTTCCAGCTCCAGCGTCACGCCGGCCTGTTCTTCCACGGCCCGGCCGACCTTTTTAATCAAGGCGATCACGTCGGACGCGCGGGCTCGCCCCAGATTCACGATGAAGTTCGCGTGTTTCTCCGAGACCTGCGCGTCACCGATACGCGCACCCTTGAGACCCGCTGCCTCGATCAACCGCCCCGATACCTCGTGCTCCGGATTCTTGAACACGCAGCCCGCGTTGGGCAGCGTCAGGGGCTGGGTATCCTTCCGGTACCGAAGGTACTCCTTGACGACGGTTTGAATTTTCTCCCGTGACGCCGGCTTGAGCTGCAGCCACACCCCGACCACGATACCGCGAGGCAATCGGGCCCGCCGGTAGCTGAACTGAATCGCCGAGGCGGGACAATCGACGATGCCCCCCAGGGGGTCCACCATGCGCACCGCCTTCACGGCGTCCCTCATCTCCCCGAGCCGCGTCCCGGCGTTCATGACGACGCAGCCCGCCACCGTGCCCGGGATCCCGGCTGCCCACTCGAGGCCTGCCAGGGACCGACTGATCGCATGCCGCATCAGGGTGGGCATCCCTACCCCACCCTCGGCGTAGACCACGCCATGTGACTCATCCTGAATGGCGTTCAGTTTCGACAGGCTGACGACGACCCCTCGGATGCCTCGGTCCCGCACGAGGAGATTGGTGCCGCCGAGCACGAAGACCGGGACCTTGGCCGCCCGAGCCTGCCCGACCAAGCTGCACAGATCATCCACATCGGCAGGGATGACGAGCACATCCGCCGGGCCTCCGATTCGGAACGAGGTGAAGTCCCGCAGCGGGGCCTTGAATCTGATCTCCCCTCGGATCCCGGAGACCACCGCGGTGAGATCGTGGGCATCGCTGTCGCTCCCCTTCTTCCGTCGGTCCGCTCCGCGCTGGCGCCGGACGCCGTTGTGCCTGATGGTGGTCACGCTCGTAGCCGCTCCAGGAGTTCGATCCCCGCCTTCCAGATATCCCCGGCACCGAGCGTGATCACCACATCGCCGGGTTTGAGAGCAGGCAGGACCCGCTCTGCCAGGGTTTCTTTCCGCTCCACCCAGGTGACCCCCTGATGTCCTGCGGCCCGAATCGCCTCGGCCAGCTTTCCGCCGGACACTCCGGGGATTTCAGGCTCGCCGGCAGGATAAATCTCGGTGATGAACACGACCTCGGCCTGGTCGAACGCGTGCGCGAACTCGCTGGCAAGCTCGCGGGTACGCGTGTATCGGTGCGGCTGGAAGAGCACCACGAGACGCCGGTCCCATCCCTGCTTCGCGGCTGAGAGTGTGGCCCGGATCTCGGTGGGATGATGCCCGTAGTCATCCACGACCATGACCCCGCCCTTCTCGCCTCGCAGATGAAAGCGCCGCTCGACGCCGGTAAACCCCGCGAGCCCTTTTCGAATCAAATCGACGGGCACGTCCAGCTCCATTCCCACCGCGATGGCGGCCAGCGCGTTCGAGACATTGTGGACGCCCGGAGTGGAAAGACGAAACGGCCCCAGACTCTTTCCCTGGTAAAAGGCCTTGAACGCCGATTCCCAATGCTTGAGGGTGATCTCGCTCGCTCGATAGTCCGGCGGCGGCGATCCGGCCCGTTCCTGAAGCCCGTAGGTCTGATACCGTTTCACGACGCGGGGGAGCAGCTCCCGAATCCGGTCATCATCGGCGCAGAGCACCGCCAGCCCGTAAAAAGGGATGCGGTTGATGAACTCCAGGAAGCTGTCTTGCAGCCGCTCCATCGTCCGGTAGTAGTCCAGATGCTCGCGGTCGATATTGGTCACCGCCACGATGGCCGGAGAGAGCCTCAGAAATGATCCGTCGCTCTCATCCGCCTCCGCCACCAGCAAGTCCCCGCGTCCGAGGCGCGCGTGACTTCCGAGCGCGTTGACCTTCCCGCCGATCACGATCGTGGGATCCAGACCGGCCTGAGCGAGGACCCCGGCCACCATGGAGGTCGTCGTGGTCTTGCCGTGAGCGCCTGCGATCGCGATCCCGTACTTCAGGCGCATGAGCTCAGCCAGCATCTCGGCGCGTGGGATCACCGGAATCACGTTGGCTTTGGCGGCCATCACTTCGGGATTGGTCGCCGGCACCGCCGACGAAACCACGACCACCTCCGCGTTTCCCACGTTCGATGCGTGGTGTCCGATGTAGATTCGCCCGCCCAACTCCTCGAGGCGTCGAACGGTCTCCGAATAATGCAGATCGGAGCCGGTCACCTTATAGCCGAGGGTGAGCAGCACTTCGGCGATCCCGCTCATACCGGATCCCCCGATCCCCACCAGATGGATATGCTGGATCTTCCGGAACATCGTTCAATAGCCCATAGCCTATTGCCTCTCGCCCCTCGCCTGGTGCCCCACCAGCGCCAGGCACTCCCGTACAATCGTTTCCGCCGAGTCGACACGCCCCAGGGCCTGACTTCGGGCCTCCATGACGCGGAGCCGGCCAGGATCGCGCAGCAACGTCTCGATCGTCCGGGCCAGCTGAAGCCCGGTGAGGTTCTCCTGGGACAACACCACCGCCGCCCCCCCGGATTCCATCACCTGCGCGTTGCGTTCTTGGTGCCGGTAGATCGCGTGCGGCAACGGAATCAGAACCGCCGCCTTTCCGCAGGCGGTGAGCTCCGCTACGGTCACGGCGCCGGAGCGCGACACCACCAGGTCCGCCGACCGCAAGGCCCGCGGCATATCGAACACAAACGGCACCACTTGTCCTTTGAAGCCGGCTGCCTCATAGGCCGCCTTGACAGAATCGTGGTCAGCATCACCGGTCTGGTGAATCACCGACAAGCTCGTTCGCAGCGCCTCCAAATGCGGCAAGGCCGCCACCATGGCGGTATTAATCGCATGCGCGCCCTGGCTGCCCCCGAAAATCAACAAAATCCTGTTTGCGCCCCCGGTGGCCCCGGTCGCCCCTTCGGGAGGCCCGGGCGAGACGACCGAAACCGGCTCCAGAAACGCTCGTCGAATGGGGGTCCCGACCACCCGGACCTTGGAGCGAGTGAAGTACCTTCCCGCCGCCTCGAAGGCCACGAATATGATGTCTGCGAGCGGCCCCAGCACCTTGTTGGCCATACCCGGATAGGCATTCGGCTCCAGGATCACCCGGCGGATGCCCAGCAGGGATGCGGCCACCAGCACGGGCGGACTGGTATACCCACCGATCCCGATCACGAGATCCGCTTGCCGCGATCTGAGGATCCTGAGCGACTGGTACAGGCCTACCGGAAGCGCCAGCAGCGCGACCGCGGCTCTCCGCATCCCGAGTCCCATGACAGGCCACGCGAGGATCTTCTTCAGCTCGAAGCCCTCGTGCGTGAGCACTTTCTTCTCGAGCTCGCGCGAGGTCCCGATGAACAGGACCGTGGTCCTCGGATCCTGGCGAAGGAACTCCCGAGCCAGCGCCACCGCCGGGTACAGGTGGCCGCCGGTGCCGCCGGCCGCGATCACAACCGTCATGGGACTCGGATCCCACCACCGCACCCGATGCTCTGCCGACCGCCGCGCCGGTCGCGTGAAATGCTCAGGAGGATGCCGATGGCCAACAGACTCGTGACCAGCGACGATCCCCCGTAACTCACCAAGGGAAGGGTCAGTCCCTTGGTCGGCAATAACCCCGTCACCACGCCGGCGTTGAGCAACACCTGGACTCCGATGAGCAGGGCGATCCCGAGGGCCAGATACCGGCCGAACGGTCCCCGTGCACGTCCCGCGATTTGGAACCCCTTGAGCACGAGGATCGCGAAGAGCACCAGGATCGTGCCCGTCCCCAACAGACCAAGCTCTTCGCCGGCCAGCGCCAGCACAAAATCCGTGTGCGCTTCCGGCAGAAAAAACAGCTTCTGCTTGCCTTCGCCCAGCCCGACTCCGAACAGACCCCCGCTGCCGAACGCCAGATACGACTGGGTCACTTGAAAGCCGGCGTCTGTCGGGTCTTTCCAAGGTTCCAGAAACGTCATGAGGCGTTGACGGCGATAGCTCGATCCGAGAATGAGCGCCGCTCCGACGGGTAACGTCAGCAGGACCAGCCCGGTCAAATGCGTGAGTCGGGCCCCGCCCAGGAACAGCAGGCCGAGGGTCGCCAGCCCGATCACCACCGCCGTCCCCAGATCCGGCTGCAACATCAACAAGCCTCCGAGCAGCCCCACGACCAGGACCGGCATGAGCAAGCCGGTCGAAGCTTCCGTCACCTTCCCCTCTCTCCTGGCGAGGTACCTCGCCAGGACGAGCACCACCGCGAGCTTCGCCACCTCAGCCGGCTGCAGCGAGATCGGCCCCAGCCGGAGCCACCGGCGCGCTCCTTTGGCCACGACGCCCAGCGACGGCAGCAGGACCGCGATCAGCAACACCGTCGTCACGGCCAGGATCGGCAAGGCGAGTTGGCGCCATACCGTGTAATCGAGGCGGGAGGCCACATGGAGCAGCAGAAACCCGACCGCCAGCCACGCCCCCTGACGTTTCAGAAAATAGATCGAGTCGTGGAACCGGTTTCCGGCCACCACCGCACTGGCACTGTAGACCATCACCAGGCCGATCAGCGCCAGCACGACTGCGACCGCCAGGACGCTTCCGTCGCTCCCGCTCCGCTTGCGCCCCCGGTCGTCTGAAGATGGCCAGGGCAGCGCCAGCGTCGCCGCCTCGATTCCCCTGCGCGCCATTCATTCCTTTCACGTGACGCGTGACGCGTAACGGGTCATGAAGGAGCCGTTCTCGACACTTGCCACTCGTCACTCGTCACTGATCACGGCAGCGCCTTCACCAGCTCCTTGAACTGCCGGCCCCGGTCTTGGTAGTCCGTGAACATGTCGAAGCTGGCGCAGGCCGGTGACAGCAGCACCACATCTCCGGGAGACGCCTCACGGGTCGCCAACTCGACCGCCTCTCTGAGCGTGGCGGCGTGGCTGATGCGATCGAAGAGGCCCATCGCCTCTTGGATGCGCGCCGCCGCCTCACCGATCAGAATCAGCCGCTTCACCCGCCGACGCACCGGCTCTTGCAGCCTGGCAAAATCGCCCCCCTTGTCGCGCCCCCCCGCGATCAGGAAGATCGGCTCCTCCAGGCTTTCCAGCGCTCTGAGGGTGGCATCCACATTCGTACCCTTGGAGTCGTTCACAAACCGCACGCCCCGCCGCTCCCCCACCGTCTCGAACGCGTGTTCGATTCCGGGAAACGTCCGCAAGACCTGGCAAATGACTTCGGGGCGGCACCCGCATACGAGGCCGATCGTGACCGCGGCCAGCGCATTCGCGAGATTGTGAGACCCGGGGAGCCGAATGTCGGCCCGCCGACACACTTCCTCCTCGCGTCCCCCGACGGTTGCCATGACACGGTCTCCATCCAGATAGGCTCCCTCCGAGACCCGGCCCCTCCGGCTGAATCCCAGGACCCTGGCGCGCAGGCCCTTGCGCAGGCCGGCAACCCGTTCGTCGTCCAGGTTCAGCAGCGCGAAGTCCTCGCCCGTTTGGTTCTCGAAAATCCTGGCCTTGGCGAGCGCATAGCTGTCCACCGACGGGTACCGATCCAGGTGATCCGGCGTGATGTTCAACACTGCGGCCATCCACGGATGGAATCGCTCGATCGTCTCGAGCTGAAAGCTGGAGACCTCGGCCACGAGATAGTTATAGACCGCAGGTGAGGCGCTCCAGTTCCGGCCGCCCGCCCGGTAGGTCGCCAGGGCCGCCTCGCACAACGGCGTACCGAGGTTTCCGCCCGTGAAGACCCGCCGGCCGCTTTGTTCCAGGATGAGACCCACCAGCGTCACCGTGGTGCTCTTGCCGTTCGTTCCCGTGATGGCGATGACCGGCGCGCTCAGGAAACGGGACGCCAACTCCAGTTCGCCGATGACCCGCGCGCCCCGCCGGCGGGCCGCTTGCAGCGACTCCATGCGGGACGGAACGCCGGGGCTGATCACCACCACGTCGGCCCCCTCGAGCGCCGACTCGTAGCCGGGCCCCACCTTCACCGCCAGGGTTCGCCGGTCCAGACGCGACAGCGGTTCCGCCAACGCCGCTTCCTCTTTGCCATCCGCGACCGTGACACGCGCCCCGACGGCTTGGAGCAACCGTGCCGCCGCCACTCCGCTCCTGGCCAACCCGACGACTGTGACCTTCTTCCCTTTCAGCTCCGCTCCGAGCGACATGGTCCCCTTGTCCTCAGCGGGCCGGCTAGGCTGTTCCCCACTGCGCGCGTCATCACCCGTTGCACCGGCCCATTGCAACGAGCGCGCAATGGGCACCCCGAGCGACGGGTGCCCGGCACTTCTGAGTGTTCGCGGTGCGCGAGCACAGGGAACAGCCAGGCTAGCCCGCAACTTTCACCTCAGCTTCAACGTGCTCAAACTCAGCAGCGCCAACAAGATCGCAATGATCCAGAGTCGCACCACGACCTTCGGTTCCTCCCATCCCTTCATCTCAAAATGATGGTGGATGGGAGCCATCAGGAAGATCCGTTTTCCCCGCGATTTGAACGATACGACCTGGAAGATGACCGAAATCGCCTCGATGACGAACACACCGCCGACCAACAGCAGCAGCAACTCGTGCTTGCTGACCACCGCGACGGTCCCCAGCGCCGCGCCGAGCGGCAGGGAGCCCACATCGCCCATGAACACCGAGGCAGGGTAGGTGTTGAACCAGAGGAACCCGAGGCTGGACCCAAAGATCGCCGCGGTGAACACCGAGAGTTCTCCTGCCCCCGGGATATAGGGGATCAGCAGGTATTCGGACGTAATACTGTTCCCGACCACGTAGGCCACGATGGTATACGCCAGTGCGGCGATCATCACGGGACCCACCGCCAACCCATCGAGGCCATCTGTCAGGTTGACTGCGTTCGAGCTGCCGACAATGACCAGGATCGCGAACGGGATGTAGAACAGACCCAGATCCGGCGTAAAA
>JAHFEU010000077.1 GCA_023248295.1 Nitrospirota bacterium
CTGGCGACGGTGCGGGTCCCCGCTCTACAGGCCTGGTCCGTTAAACTTCACCTCGCGGGGGACACGTTCGTCATCAACGGGCGCACCAAGACGAGCTTCTTTGATGCGGAACTTCCGGTATCGCTGTCCGTGTAGATGGCGGGACGTCCTGGGATCGGACCTCCGGTTCGCTGACCAAGAGAGACGGTCGTTGCTCACTTCACGGCTCGCCCGTTAGGACCCAAACTGGTCGGCGATCTCGTGGGGTTTGAACACGCCCCGCTCGGTGATGATGGCGGTGACGAATTCTGCGGGTGTGACGTCGAAGGCGGGGTTGAGCACGTCCGCACCGAGCGGGGCGATCGGCGGGCCGCCACAGAGCGAGGTGACTTCCTGAGGCTTCCGCTGCTCGATCGGAATCTGATTCCCCGATGCCGTCGCGAGGTCAATCGTGGAATGGGGCGCGGCGACGTAAAACGGAAGTCCGTGGGCCTTGGCCAGCACCGCGACGGAATAGGTTCCGATCTTGTTGGCCACGTCGCCGTTGGCCGCGATGCGGTCGGCTCCCACGAGACAGAGGTGGATCAGCCCACTCTTCATCAAGGCGCCGGCCATGCTGTCCGTGATCAGCGTGACCGGGATCTGATCCTGCATCAGTTCCCAGACGGTCAGGCGGGCGCCTTGCAGCACGGGACGCGTTTCGTCCGCGAGCACGCGGATCCTCTTCCCTTGTTCCCACGCCGCGCGGACGACGCCCAGGGCGGTCCCATACCCGGCGGTGGCCAGCGCACCCGCGTTGCAGTGGGTGAGGATCGTCTGCCCGTCCCTCACCAGGGCCGCGCCATGCCGGCCCAGCGCTCTGTTCATCGCGATGTCCTCGTCCAGGATCCGCTGCGATTCGTCCAGGAGGCGGCGCTTGATCTCGACCACCGGCTGCGCGCGCAATCCGGCCAGCGTCCGCTTCATCCGCTCGATGGCCCAGAACAGGTTGACGGCGGTCGGCCGGGTGGCCGCGAGATGCTCGCAGATGGCGGTCACGCCCCTGGCAAACTCGTCGTAGCTGGTCGCCGTCAGTGACTGGGCACCCAAGGCCACTCCCATTGCGGCGGTCACCCCGATGGCAGGCGCCCCGCGCACCCGCAACTCACGGATGGCCCGGGCGACCGTCTGATAGTCGCGGCAATCCAGGAACTCGACTTTCTCGGGCAGGCGGCTCTGATCCAGCAGTCGGACCGCCCCGTCTTTCCATTCGACCGTCGGAACCATGGGATGTCTTCCCTTAGCGATGGGTCGCTTCCACGTCGGTGGATCGTTGCTTGATCCCCCGGCGATACCCTGGCCGGCCGCGATACTCCAGGAACGTGACGATCATCACGATCAGGACTGCTTGGAGCAGCAGCATGAGCGCCTCCGCCGTATTGGCCTTGCGGAGCACCATCGCCGCCAGTCCCAGACAAATGGACAGCGTGAAGATCGTGGCCACCGTGGCCCGCCGGCTGCCGAGCGCCCGCTCCAGCCGGTGGTGCAGGTGATCCCTCCCCACGTAGTCCAGCCAGCCGTTCACGGTGTTAACTTTGCCGGTCATGATGCGTTCCACCGAAATATGGATCATGTCGTAGACGAGGACCCCGAAGATGAGGAGCGGGCTGCTGAACGACACGATCGGGTTATTGTCGGCCCAGTTGCCTTTGACCGCCAGGCAGGCCAGGGTAAACCCGAGGAACGTGGACCCGCCGTCACCCAGAAAGACGTAGGCGGGTTGTTTCATCCTGAAGTTATAGGGAAAG
The DNA here is from genome assembly GCA_023248295.1 of Nitrospirota bacterium. Taxonomy (GTDB): domain Bacteria; phylum Nitrospirota; class Nitrospiria; order Nitrospirales; family Nitrospiraceae; genus 40CM-3-62-11. Next base: position 1,767 of record JAHFEU010000077.1, read on the forward strand.
AACCCCAGCCCGGCTCCGATGATGGCCACCGCCAGCCAGCCGAGGCCCGCTTGCTCGGTCTGAAACGCCACCATGCCCATGAAGAAGGCCATCAAGATGGCCAACCCCGTCGCCAGCCCGTCCATTCCGTCGAAGAAGTTGAACGCGTTGGTGATCCCCACGATCCAGAGCAGCGTCAACAGCACGTTGGCGCTGTCCCCGACCGGTCCGGCCGGGAAAAGCGAGAGGACTTTGCCGGAATAGATGACCAGCCCGGCCCCGGCCACCTGCGCGGCCAACTTGAACCGGGCGGGCAGCTCCCAGGCATCATCCAGGATGCCGACCACCAGGAGCAGCGACCCGGCAAGCAGGATCGCCACCATCCAGCCCTCCAGGATCGAATTGACCAGCACCGAGCCGATGAAGCCGAGATACACGGCCAGCCCGCCGACTCGCGGGGTCGGCTCGCGGTGGATCTTCCGCTCGGCCGGCTGATCGATGAGGCCCCATCGGTTCCCCAACCGGATCGTCACCGGGGTCAAGGCAAAGGCGGTGGTGAATGAGAACAGCAGGATATAGAGCCACCGCACCCCCTGGCTCACGAACAGATTACGAACCTGGGGGACCAGTAAGACGCTGACGCCGATCAGGCCGGCGATGGCGGCGGGGAGCAGCCATTGCGTCCCCTGGCGGTCTGACGGCGTCACCGCAATTCCTCGCAGAGCGTGTGGGCGGCGCGGCTCACCTCTTCGTCCGTCATCGACGGGTAGATCGGAACGGACAGGGCGGTCTCAAACGCCTCCTCGCTGTTGGGATACCCGGTCAGGCCCAGGTAGCGGTGGAGCGGGCGAAACACCGGTCGCCGGCACTGCACCCCACGGTGTTCCAATCGCGTCAGCAACGCCTCGAGCGAGCGGGATGAGCGGGTCGTCCGAGGCAACCTGATGACATACCGGTAGAAGATATGCGTGCGACCCGGCGGGATCGCGGGGAGCCCCAGACCGGTTTGACCGAGCGCGTCATGGTACTGGGCGGCAATGGCCGCGCGCCGCTCCAGGAATGCCCGGAACTGCGCTAACTGGCTCACCCCGAGGGCGGCCTGGAGGTCCGTCATCTTGCGATTGAACGCGGCCGCGTCCAGCGTCGGCTTCTCGTCATAGTCCCGCAGGGCGCGCCCTTTTTCAAGGATCAGCGGATCGCTCGACAACAGCATGCCACCCTCCCCCGTGCACAAGAGCTTGGTGGCATAGAACGAACAGACGGTCGCCCTGCCCACGCTGCCGACCAGGCGCCCCCCTTCCGTGGCCCCCAGCGTTTGTGCGCAATCTTCGACGAGTGGCACCCCGAGCGCTTCCAGCTTGGACAATTCGGCCGGCAGCCCGAACGGGTGCGGGACGATGATCGCGCGAGTGCGGGGCGAGATCGCCTTCGCGGCGTTAGCCGGATCGATGGCATAGGCCTGCGGCTCGACATCCACGAGCCGCGGCTCCGCACCGACGCGGACCGTCGCCAGCCACGGCGCGGCGCAGACATAGCTTGGGAGGATCACCTGATCTCCGCGACCGATCCCCAAGGCCAGCAGCGCCAGCTCTAAGGCGACCGTACCGGAGCTGACCGCAACGCCCCCGTGCACGCCCAGATACGCCGCCACTCCACGTTCAAACTCGGCCACACGGGCGCCCTGCGCAAGCTGCCCGGACCGTGCGGCCGCCGTCAGCGCTTGGGCGTCCTGGCTTCCCAAGGTGGGTCGGGAATGTGGAATGATCTGCGTTGAGGCCGTCACTGCCCGATATTGATGAACAATCGCAGCGGGATGAAGCCTTCCGCGTTCTTGACCCGTCCTTGAATCCCGCGAAAATGCGCCGAGGACCGGATGATGTCCACGATCGTCAAGCCCTCGATATTGGTCTTCTTGACCTGCGACTGGTGCGCCCGGAGCGCTTCGACCTTGTCTTCCAGCACCGCATCAATGTCCACAAAAACCGTGGGAGAGAAGTTTTGCGTGGTGGGGCCCTCGTAGAACATCACGTTCTTGGTGTAGCGGGTTGCGGTCACCGTGCTGACCGCGAGGTGCCGATGGTCCTGGTGCGTGTCGTCATGAAAATGAACGAAGATGAAGTGCGGCTCCACCGTGCGCACGATCCGTTCAATCTTCTGGATCAAGCGCTGCTCAATCGGCAACTTCGTGTCCGGATAGCCGCCCCAGTAGATCCTCTCGGCCTTCAGACTCTTGGCCGCCCGGTGCTGCTCGCGCATCCGAACCCCGCGTCCCGCCCCCTGCTCCCCTGCGGTCAGCACCATCAGGAAAATCCGGTGGCCGCCGCGGGCGTACTTGATGAGGGTCCCCCCGCACCCGGCCTCGATGTCATCGGGGTGCGCTCCCAGCGCCAGAATGCGGAGCCGCCCCGAGTCGTTTGCTCGCATCGTCTCCTCCACCGTCTACCCGGCGCTCATGGATCGCGCTGGTGTGCGACGCGCCTCACGGAGCTGACGGAGAGCATCATCGCCGGAAGTGAACAGCAAGTCAATGGCAGCCATTCCCGGGATGAACGGGTCATAGCATTGGGGATAGACGGGATGGCGGAAGTCTTGCACCTCGAGTGTGACGCCGGAGGCTTCAAAGCGGGGCAGGTCCATATACTCCGCCGCACCGGAACCGGCCAGATAATGTGTCGCGCCGACTGCTCGACAGATATCGATCAGGCGATCCGTTGGGTCGACGCGGAGGCTCATCTCGGAGGCGAGTCGCAGCGGAGTCGTGATGCCGAAGGTCTCCAGCAGCCATTTCAGCACGGCCAGATTCAGGTCTGAGAGTTTCTCCCACGGACGCCGATACGTCTCGCGCAGCCCCTCCAGGAACCGATCACGATGGGCGGCTCGTCCGTAGTGGATCTCGACGGCGCGGAGATGCTTGCCCTGCCAATCCACGGTCTGGTTGATCCGGGTGTCCATGATCCGCTGCCCGAATGTGTGCAGCACCGGCACGGTGAGCCATTGCCAGCCCTGGGATGTCCGGATACGGTTCCGGTTCTGCCACTCGTTTTTCTTAAACTGCACGCTGTCCAGGACGACGAACAGCTCGGCCTGATCGATCTTGTCGAGATACCCAAGCCAGGGCAGAAACTGAGGCTGGTGAATGGCCACTCGCATCATTGCGTGAGTTGGTTTTTGGGTTTGTCTGGTTTATCTGGTTGAACCAAACAAACGAAACAAACCAGAACAACCTTCTTATCCCGTGTGGACTGGGCGGACAAAGATCGGGTTGCTCAGAATCTCGCCGTCTCCGCCGATTTCCACTCGGTACGCGCTCCGCTCGTCAGAGGAGACGCGCTCGTCCATGAACCGATGGTCGAACGGCGTTTCTCCGGCGAGGCGCGCCACCACCTCCCCGGATCGGATGATCGTCACCTTGATGGGGTGGGCCCGGTGGTCGGTGGCGGAGACCGACACGTGCACGGTGAGGTCCCGTGCACCCTGCGGGTCCAGCGTCTCACCGGACCCGGCCCCTCTGGTCCCTTTCTCGCACTCCACGCGAAACGCCTCCAGCCGCAGCCCGAATTCTTTTCGGTATTGCTGGACCCCGTACATGCGGCCCGCCCGCATCGCTTCGGCCAGACCGGCGGCAGTCCGTTCCCGGACCCAGAACACCGTCAGCACGCGGTCCAGCGCCTTGGTATCGTGCCCAGGCCCATGAAACGCGAGCTCGCCCGTCGCAAACGGTGGTCTCGCCCGATGCCCGTTCAGGTACAGACCGATCACCTGATCCCAGATCCCGCCCGGCCGAGTGGCGGTCCGCGTGTCTTCATAGACCCCGCCGAATGCGGTGTACCCGGTGGTGAACAACAGAGCGTCCGGGTATGGATTGGTCTTGATCGTGATCTGCCCCAAGGCACCGTACTCATGCACGTGGAAATCACGCGCCTCCGGCATGGACCAGACCACGTTCCCCCCACGCTCAACGGCCGTGTCAATAAACGCCTGGTAGGGGCGGTAGCCCAGCCCGCTCTCGTACATGCTGAAGACCGGCTGGCCGAACGGTACCGCATTCAGGAGCAGCAACAGCGCCAGTCCGGCCAGCAACAGCGCCGGTGTGCGGTAGCGGTCGGTGAGCTTATATGGAACCACACCCACGAGTCTGGTGCGATGGCTATGACGCCGCCAGAGCCAGGCGGCCGGCACGAACAGCAACCCCGGCGTGAGGCTGAGAGCGCTTGTCCACCCATAGCGATAGGAGGATGAATTGCCGGCGACCGGCAGGGCGGCATAGTCCTCCGGCTGTGCGAGCCCGAACACCAACAAATTTTTCTGGGAGTTGTGCATCGTCAGGTTCCGGCCCACCAGGGACCCGGTCCAATAATAGTGCGGCACCACTTCGATCCCCGGGATCAAGAGTACCCGTTGATGTCGCGCTTGCACGGCGGCGATCTCGGCCAGGTATCGCTCCACCCCATGCTCAAGGACGGACGGCAGGGAGACGGTTCTCCGGAAGACGCCGCGTAATGGAAACATCCCATACTCATAACGCAGCGCGAAATTGTCGGACAAGATCACCGCATCGAGCCCAAGCTTCTCGGCCTGCTCGACCACCTGTTCAAGACTCAGGCTGCCTGTGCTGACCGAGCTGTGCACGTGCATCGCGGCGACCAGCGGACGGAGTCCCGCTTCGCTCGTCTCCGCGCCCCAGGCGGGAACCGTGAAACCGAGCGCCGCAGCCATGCCCAGGACTCTCAGACAAGATGGAGGACTCATGCCACACCCGTTTCGCGCAAGGCCTCTTCGTACACCGCCTCGACCGCATGGACCATCGCCGGAATTCCAAACCTGGCCCCGATACTCTGGCTGGCGGCCGCCCCGAGCTCCTTGGCCCAGTCGGGTCGGGACAGTAATTCGGCGATCGCCGACGCCAGCGCGCCGGGGTCGCCGGGAGGCACCAGAAGGCCGTTCTGGCGGTCTTTCACGAACGCGGGGATGCCGCCCACCCTCGTGGCGATCACGGGCCTCCCTGCCGCCATCGCCTCGACCAGCGCCCGCCCCATGCCTTCATTGAGGGAGGGCAGCACGAACAGGTCCATGGCTCCCAGGCAGTCCGGCACGTCGCTCCGCTCCCCTACCAGCCGCACCGAGTCGTGCACGCCGAGCTGGACGGCCAAGGCCATCAGCTCGTCCTTCAACTCGCCGCCTCCCACGATCATGGCGAACAGTCTCGGATGTGAGGGCTTGAGCCGGGCGATGGCTTCAATGAGGAAGCGGTACCCCTTGATCGGGGTCAGCCACCCCACCGAGCCGACCACGAGGGCATCCGGTGGACAGTCCACTCCCTTCGGGCGCCGTCCGACTGTGCCGGCAATCCGCCTGAACTGTTCCAGGTCGATCCCGCTGGGGATGACCGCGAAACGATCGTTGTGGCCGACGCTGCGCTGGAGGTGCTCGTCCCGTTCCCCTTCCGTCAACGCAATCAGGCGGCTCGTGCGCGTCGCCAGCAGACGCTCCACCCGCAAAAACAGCCAGGAGACCAGGCGCCCGAAATGCCCGTAAAACACGTGGCCGTGCGGGGTATGCACGACGACCGGCACCCTGGCCAGCCAGGCGGCCAGCCGCCCCAGGGCCCCGGCTTTGGACGTGTGGGTGTGGATGATCGCCGGGCGTTCCCGTCGGAACAGCGCCACAAGGCGACGAAGAGTCCGCAAGTCGTCGATCGGGGCGATGCTGCGGGTCAGGGTCGGCAGCACCTGACACCTGATCCCTGCCGCCGCCAGACGCCGGTGACTCTCTTCGGCAGCCTTGATCCCGCCCTGCGCCTCCCATCGCCCTGGCAGACCCGTGACGACCAGCGTGTCGAAGCGGGACCGATCGTGCCCGAGAGCGGTCAGCAGCGTGTTCTGCGCCGACCCTCCTCGATCCAGCCTGGTGATCACGTGGATGACTTTGTATGGCACGGCGCTACACTAGCCGCTCCCCTCGGAGTCTTTCTCAGGGTTCAGCTCGAGCCGCATTTTCCGCCTGGTTACCCTTTCGCAGGTTCTCCTTGTTCTGAAGTCCCAGCGATCTTCTCCAAGACGCGTTGCAGGAGCTGACAGATGGCTGGCCAGCTGAACACGTCCCGACATCTCTTGAGGCCCATGTGGCCCAATTTGTCCGCATAGGCCTTGTCCTTGCACAACAAGATCACGGCAGCCGCTACTTCTTCCGGACTCGTGGGGTCAACAAGCAGCCCGGTTTCCTTGTCAAGGACAGCGTCTGGAACACCGCCCGATAGCCCTCCGATCACCGGCTTGGCACAGGCGTTGGCCTCTAAAAATACCATTCCAAATCCCTCGATGAGGTCCACACGCCCTTCGATCTCACGACTGGGCATGACAAACACATCGCACAGTCGGTAGTACTCGACCAAGTGCTCGTCCTCGACCTGCCCAATGATCTGAACCTTGGCCGACAAGCCATAGTCCTCCGCTAAGGCTTGCAAATGGGCTCTTTCAGGGCCGTCTCCGACGATCAGGTAGATCAGATTGGGGACTTCCTCGAGAATCTTCGGGAGTGCCCGGAGGACTATATCATGGCCCTTGTGCAAGTCCAGGCGCCCGACCGACAGCAGCACAAGGTCTCCCTTCCCAATACCGTGTTTCCTCGCGAGCGCATCTGCTTTCGCCCCAGGACAAAACTGCCCCACGTCAACTCCGGCATTGAGAATCATGACCTTCTCCGACGGGCACCCCATCTCGACCAGCTTCCCTTTCGTGTACTGACTCACGGCGAGCATCATCGACGCACTCAAGAAGGTTTTGATTTTGAATCCGCTCAACAGTCCCTTAATCTGACGTTTGAGGCTCCTGTTATCATCCAACATTTCTGAGGCATATGCGCCAACGACATAGCGCACTGACGCCACACGGGAAAGGTAATAGGAGAGGAGCCCGCAGGGAAACCACACAGTGTTGACGATGCAATCGATCCGTTCTTGCGCGTGCAGCCAGAGGATGTACGTCATGCACAGCAGTTCTCGAAGGACAGGAACATTTGCCACACGAACGGTCTGAAATGGCTGCCTGGCATCGAACGCCCTGTCTCCAGGTGCGTGGGGAGCCAGAACCGTGACGCGATTCATCTTTACGAGATTCCTCGCCAGCTGATAACTGTAGGTTGAGATGCCACCGATCAACGGGGGATAGTCGGTTGAGAAGATAATCAAGCGCATCCTTACGGACGTTTCCCTTTCCCCCAGACCCATGAGTCCTCGACAAGGGCTGTCTCGATATTCTTCAACCCGGCTCGCTCAAACCAGGCACGGAGTTCCGCTTGGGAGTAAAAATGGCTGGTGGGAGCCGACAACCGATCAAACCAATCCGCGTAGCTGGCAGCAAAATCGTACTTCGCGTATTCTTTGATCCGTAGTGGGGTCCACCGCGCGACCAGGGCAGCCCTCTGCAAGAGCCGATACAGGTTCACCACGATCCCATAGTCGATCACCGTCGCAGACCACGCAAGCTCTTTGATCACAGGCAGAGGCATTCGAGTCGTCATTCGCCGTGCGTATTCCAGCCATTCCTTTCGCTTGGTTCTCTGATAGACCCAGATGAAAATGGGCGCCTCCTTTTTGAGTGCCGGAATCAAAGAGCGGAACCCCCGCTCCGGATCAGGCAAATGGTGTAATACGCCAAGAGAATAGATGAAATCGAACGCGCCTCGACGGAACGGCAGATCGACTACATCACCCTGAACGAAATGAGCTAGCGGGTTGTCTTGGTTCAGGCGGCCGGCACTATCGACGGCATGGCTCAGGTCCATCCCAATAACTTCCGCCCTTAAACTCGTGGCGTGCTTGACATGCCGACCAGCGCCGCAGCCTACGTCTAACCCCAACTTCTTTTCAAAAAACCCTCCTTCCAGTGGACGAATAAACTCTGAGAAATTGTCGACGGCGTAGTCGGAAAAGATCGTCCACTCATACCCGAAGCTGACCTGCGTCTTTACTTTCGTGCCGATGACATCCCTGTTGTGCAACGAGACCTCCTCCGGCAGACGACTTGCGTGATCCTTGTAAAATTCCGGATGCCGCTCGACGAGCTGCGCCCGCAAATTGTGTAACAGCAGCCGGGGGATCGAATTGATAATCGGAAACCACTGGCCACAGACGCATGAGAGCAGGCCGTTGATGATTCGGCCGGTCTTCTCCTCAAACGCCTCGGCTTGGAGACCCGAGCCACAGGCCGGGCAGCATAACAGGTCAAGTAAGCGTGGTCGCATCAATGCTCGGGATGTTCCGCCCCTTGATCATGTGTTGATTGGTCCGCTTCCGATCGCCCGATGCCAGAGCTCCAGGACCAACAAGGCGTAGATCTGATCGGCGAAGTTTCGCGCCCCGGTCTCGTGCTCGTGCACCAACCAGCGCACATAATCGGGTCGCACATAGCCGCGCCTCCGGACCGCGTGCTCCGAGAGCAGATCATGGACCATCTCCCGGAGATCCTCCCGGAGCCAGCGGGCGAGCGGCACTCGGAAGCCGTACTTGGCCCGGCTCAGGATGGTGGAGGGGAGCAGACCACGCAGCGCCTTGCGCATGAATCCCTTCAATGTCCCCCCCGCCAGTCGCGCGGAGGCCGGGAGCGCCAGCGCGAAGGAGAGCATCTCATGGTCGCAGAACGGCACCCGCAGCTCGAGCGAGTGGGCCATGCTGAGCCGATCGCCCATCCGAAGGAGATCATCGGGAAGGTAGGTTTGCAGATCCAGACCCATGGCCCGGTCTGCCGGTTCCTCCGACGGCCATCGGGTAAAGGCCGACCGGTACTCCTCGCCCGTCGCCAGCGGGCCGACTTGCGCCAGCCATTCGGGGGTGAAGGCCGATGTCCCCCACTCCGGCGGAAGGAAGGAGATCCAGCGGACGTATTGCTCCGACAGGGAGCGATGGCCATCGGACAAAAACCGCTTCAACCGGCCGATCTGGTTCCGGCTTCCGTCGCCCTCGGGAAGCTTCGGGGCGAGATGAGCGGCCACCCACGCGCGGAGGGTCTCGGGCGCGCGCGCGTAACGCGCGGCTGCGCGGATGCCGAGGTAGCGGGGGTACCCTCCGAACAATTCATCACCGCCGATTCCGGACAGCGCCACCGTGACCGAACGGCGCGCGACTTCCGACACCAAATAAGTGGGGATCGCCGAAGAGTCGGCGAACGGCTCGCCCATCGACGCCACGATGCGGGGCAGCAGCTTGACCGCATCGGGACGGAGCCGTTCCTCGGTGTGCTCGGTGCCGAAGTGGCGTGCCAGGGCGCGGGCCGCATCCAGCTCGTTGTAGGATCGGTCGGCGGGCGCTTCATACCCGATGGTGAACGTGCGGATCGAGCCGTTGGTCGCCCGGCGCATCATCGCGAGGATCGCTCCGGAATCCAGCCCCCCGGACAGCAACAGCCCTAACGGGACGTCGCTCACCAGATGCGCGCGGACCGTCTCGAAGAGGAGGTCGAGGAACGGGGTCGGGGCGTCGGTCGCAGCCCGGCTCGACCACCGTGCCAGGGACTGTTCCGGGCGGTAATACCGACGCGTCTCGATCTTCCCGTTGACGATTCTCAGCAATTCGCCCGGAAGCAGTTGCTGGACACCTTCAAACACCGTTCCGGGGCCGGGGACGTACAGGAGCGTCAAGTATTGCGCCAACGCGGCGGGGCGAAGGGAGGGGGGAGGGCACGCCGCCAGCAGGGCCGGCAATTCGGATGCAAAGACCACCCTGCGCTCCCCTTCCGGCCCGCCTCCCCGCACCGTGTAATAGAGCGGCTTGATGCCCAATCGATCCCGGACGAGCAGCAGCGTCTGTCGCTCGCGGTCCCAGAGCGCGTAGGCGAACATCCCCCGCAGCCGGTGGACGCCGTCCTCGCCCTCCTGCTCATAGAGGTGCACCAGGACCTCGGTGTCGCAGTTCGAGACGAAGCGATGCCCTTTCTTGATCAGCTCATCCCGAAGCTCTCGATAGTTGTAAATCTCCCCGTTCATGACCACCCGGATGGTGCCGGTCTCGTTGGTGAAGGGTTGATGGCCTCCAGCGGGATCGATGACGCGCAAACGTCGCACTCCCAGTGTGACGCCTGGTTCCAAGTGGCGACCCTCCTCGTCAGGTCCTCGGTGCTCCAGCCGACGCATCATCCGGTCAAGCGCGGCGGCATCGCCCGGCCCGGCAAACCCGCAGATCCCGCACATGGGTGGTCAGCCTCCTCCGCCGTCGTGGCTCGGTGGGGATCCGGTTTTCCTGGCCATGACCTCGATGGAGAAGCCCCAGGCTTTGCGATCAAGGCCCCACATCCCCAGGAATCGGTAGGCCAGAGAGTCGGTCGCTTTCATAGACCGCCCCAACAGAGAGGTCCACCCACTCGGTCGTCCATAGGCGTCTCGCTGGCTCGGCGGAGCGGTGCGCACGGCGATGATGTCGAACCCCAGGCGGGGCAGGTGGTAGAGGAACGCGCGGCGCTAAACCCGAACAGGTGGCTCACGACCAGATGGCCCAACCGCACCGCTGACAGGAGCTGCTTCAGCCTCGCATGAACCGGCCCATTCGGGACTCGGATATACAGCAATCCGCCCGGTCTGAGGATGCGCCAGGCTTCCCAAAGGGCGCGGAAGGG
>JAHFEU010000078.1 GCA_023248295.1 Nitrospirota bacterium
AGCACGCCCACCTCGCAGGTGACGGTGCGGATGTCGGTGGGCCCGCGGCCGTCCGCCCGTACGCCGCGTTCCAGGATCATGTTCCGGACTTCGGTGTATTCCAGCGAGTGAAACACCAGTTTGATATGACGGCTGCGGTCGGGATCGTCCGTCTTGAGCTTCTCGATCGCGTCTTCCAGAATCTGGTCCAGCCGTTCCTGGCGGGCGGTCTTGTTGGGAATGAGGATCGCCTCCCGGATCGGACCGGCCACCAGTTGGCGCACCGCGTCGGTCAAGGCGGGGTCGATTTTCTCGACCACGACCGTTCGCTTGGGCCGCCCGGCCAGCGCCTGCAGCTCCCGGATCTTGGCCACGATCTTCTTGATCTCGGCATGGGCCACCTCAATGGCGTCGATCATGACTGATTCCGGCAACTCGTTCCCGCCTCCCTCCACCATCATGACGGCGTCGCCCGTGCCAGCCACCACCAAATGCAGGTCATTGGCCTCGAGCGTCTCTAGGTCCGGATTGACCACGAACTGCCCGTTCACGCGGCCGATTCTGACTCCGGCCACCGGCCCCCCGAATGGAATATCCGACAGCGTCAGCGCCGCCGAGGCGGCCGTGATGCCCACCACATCCGATGATCCGGTCTGATCCGCCGAGAGGACCGAGGCAATCACCTGGGTCTCGAAGTAATAGCCCTCCGGGAAGAGGGGCCGCATGGGACGATCGATCAATCGGCTGGTCAGGACCTCCTTCTCGGACGGCCGGCCCTCCCGCTTGAAGTATCCGCCGGGAATCTTGCCGGCCGCGTAGGCCTTCTCCTGGTAATCCACAGTGAGCGGAAGAAAATCTATCCCCGGCCTGACCGTCTCGGAGGCCACCGCAGTGGCCAGCACGACGGTGTCCCCGTATGTGGCCAGGACCGCTCCGTCCGCCTGCTTGGCCACTCGCCCGGTTTCCAGCCGGAGGCGTCGGCCAGCCAGGTCCATTTCGATCGCGTGCACCATCTTCTCCATTCTCCTCTTAGCTCTGCCGCACAGATGTCCACAGAGATGGACTCAAAGGCCCAGCAAGCAGCGCATAGCAGGTAGCGAATAGCTCTGGCTGCTAGCTACTCGCTGCCCGCTGTTCGCTGCATTTCAGTCCATGTCCGTGTTCACCTGTGTCGGCAGCCCCGTCTCGGCTCCCGCGCTCCGGACTTCGGCGAACTCCGCCGGGCCGCGCGAGGGCGCTCGCGGGTGGTTGATTATTTCCGGATCCCCAACCGCTCCAACACGGCCCGATACCGGCCATCATCGATCCGACGCAGGTAATCGAGCAGCCGGCGGCGTCGGCCGACCAACTGCAGCAAGCCTCTCCTGGAGTGGTGATCCTTTCGATGCAACTTGAAATGCTCCGTCAGGTACGAGATGCGATTGGTGAGAATCGCGATCTGCACTTCGGGGGAACCGGTATCCGTCCCATGCCGTCTGTATTGCTGAATCACCTCGGTCTTGGCTTCTTTCACCAACGCCATCGTCCCTCCTCCATCCTTTCAACAGGCTCCGCTTCTCATCTTTCTCCCTAACCTGAACCTCAATCTTCCTCTCTCGCTGCTGCTACGCGTCCGCCAACACTTTCACGATCGACACCATGCGTTCAGCGTCACGCGCCGAGGTGCTCCCTGAAGCACCAGGGCCAAGGCCCCCTGCCCCCACCTTCCCGAGCGCCAACAGGCGCCCGTTGGGATCTTTCAGCCGGACCGTCTGCCCGGCCGCAAGCCCGGACATCCCGGCCCTCGCGCCCCACGTCACAGCCCGGCTCGAGACCGGCGCGCCGTGCAGGACCCGACCCGAGGTCGCTTCATCCACGACCAGGGCCGGCAACGCGGCGAGCGCCTCGTCGAGAGGGATCACATCGTCGGCCAACCGCCCGAGCAGGAGCCGCGACCCGATGTCCTCCAGCGTGAGCGCCCGCTCAATGGTCAGCGGACCGACCCGCCTCCGCTCCAACGCCAGCAGGTGGCCCCCCACACCCAGCGCCTCCCCGATATCGGCGCAGAGCGTCCTGACATAGGTGCCTTTCGAGCACACCACGCGCAAGCGGACGTCGCGGCCGTCGATGCCGAGCACCTCGATGTCGTGGACCGTCACCTCACGCGGTCCCCGCTCGACGGTCCGCCCCGCTCGCGCCACTCTGTAGAGTGGAACCCCTCCCACCTTCACCGCCGAATACATCGGTGGCACCTGCGTGAGCCGTCCACGGAACCGCTCGATGACCGTCCGGATCGCCTCTTGGGTCAGACTATCCGTGGGGGACCGCGACAACATCGCCCCGGTGGCGTCCTGCGTGTCGGTCGTTTCACCCAGGCGCAACACTGCCCGATACTCTTTGTCCCAGTCCACCAGGTACTCGGCGATTCGTGTCCCCCGCCCGATCAGCACCGGCAGGACGCCGGTAGCTGCCGGATCGAGCGTGCCGGCGTGTCCGACTTTGGGACCGCGAAGGAGGCTCCGTAACTTGGCCACGACATCGTGCGACGTCCATCCGCCCGCCTTCTTGACGTTGAGGAGGCCGTCTCCGAGGACCGGCCCTGTCGCGACCTTCACGCCCGTTGTGCTTGTCATACGCGTTGATCCGGCTGAAGGGTCGAGGGTCATGGAGAAGAGTCCGGTCTTGATCGGCCCTGAGCCTCAGCCTGAACTCGCTCCAGGAGCGACCGAATACGGTCTCCTTGAGGGCCGCTCAGATCTTTCTGAAAGATCAGCTCAGGGGTGTAGCGCAAGTGCAACCGTCGCCCGAGCTCCGCGCGGATGAAGCCACCCGCCTTTGCAAGCCCCTCAAAGGCATCGGCCTCAGCTTGGCCGTCTTGCAAGGTCGTGACATAGACCCGCGCGAGTCGGAGGTCGTTGGTCAGCTCCACGTCCGTGACCGTCACATCGCTCACCCGTGGATCCTTCGTCTTGCGCATGATGATCTCGGCGACCTCCATGCGGATCTGGTCGGCTACTCGCATCGCTCGTTTGGACGTCGCCTTCGCCATACCGAAAGTTAAACGCGTGCAGCGAACACCCTCGAGTCTCTTCTGGCTCTTCGCTCTTCGCTCTTTTAGAGCAGTTCGATGCGGAATTGAACCACTTCGATCGTCGGGACGGACCGAATCAGATTGACGGCTTGGTCCAACACCTGGTTCACGTGCACGCCCTCGTTCGCCACACAGGCAATCCCGAGGACCGCCTTCTGCCAGAACTCGAGATCACCGACCTCGGCGACCGACACATTAAACTTGTCGCGCAGACGGTCTTTAAGGCTCAAGAGGACCTGTCGCTTCGCCTTCAGGGAATGGCCGTCCGGGATGTATAGTTCAACCGTGCAGAGCCCTATAATCATGCCGGCGGCAACGCGGATGGAGAAACTATGGGATCGGGGTCAAAGCTTCGCCGCCACTTTGTCGAACGTGTATACCTCGAGGACATCGCCCGTCTTCAGGTCGCTGAAGTTCTCAACGCCGATTCCGCATTCGTATCCCTGCTGAACCTCCCGCACGTCGTCCTTGAATCGGCGGAGCGAGCTGAGCTTGCCTTCGTAGACGGTCGCCTGATCCCGGACCACCCGCACGCCGGCGCTGGCCCTGGAGATGGTCCCGTCGACCACATAGCAGCCCGCGATGGTGCCGACCTTCGCGACCGTGAAGATCTGGCGCACCTCCGCGCGGCCCAGCACGCGCTCCTTCAGCGTCGGCTCCAGCAAGCCCTCCATGGCGGCTTTGATGTCGGCGATCGCATCATAAATGATGGTGTAGAGCCGGATGTCGACCCCTTCATGCTCGGCCAGCGCCGCGGCCTTCGGTTCCGGCCGGATATTGAAGCCGATAATGATGGCTTGTGAGGCCGAGGCTAACAGGACGTCGGTTTCAGTGATGCCGCCGACCCCGCTGTGAATGACCCGGACTTTGACCGTTCCGGTGGAGAGCTTCTCGACTGCCTCCGAAAGCGCCCCAGCCGATCCTTGCACATCCGACTTGATCAACAGCGCGAGTTCCTTGACTGCTCCCTCCTTGATGCGAGCATAGAGGTCGTCGAGCGTCACCCGGGCGGACCCCGCCGCGAGCTCCGCACTGCGCCGCTTACCCAGGCGATCGTCTGCAATTTCTCGAGCCATACGCTCATCCTTGACCACGACGAACAGATCGCCCGCCTCAGGCACACCGGGCAGGCCGATCACCTCCACCGGCATCGAGGGGCCTGCTTCAGAGACCTTCTGTCCCGTGTCCGTGATGAGGCCCCGCACCCGGCCGCTGAAGGTTCCCACGACGAACGCATCGCCCACCCGCAGCGTGCCGCTTTGCACGAGCACGGTTGCCACCGGGCCGCGGCCGCGGTCCAGCTTGGCCTCCACGACCGCCCCTTTGGCCGGACGGCGGGCGTCCGTCTTCAGCTCCAGCACTTCGGACTGGAGCAGGATCATCTCCAGCAACGAATCGAGACCCACCTTCTGTTTGGCCGACACCTCCACTAAGATGGTCTGGCCGCCCCAGGCCTCCGGGATGAGATTCCGCTCCGCCAGCGCGTGTTTCACTCGATCGGGGTTCGCCCCTGCCTTGTCGATCTTGTTGATGGCGACGATGATGGGCACGTTCGCCGCGGTCGCATGGTCGATCGCTTCCACGGTTTGCGGCATGACCCCGTCGTCGGCTGCCACCACCAGCACGACGATGTCGGTGATCTTCGCGCCTCTCGCCCGCATGGCGGTGAATGCCTCGTGGCCGGGTGTGTCCAGGAAGGTAATCCGTTTGTCATGGACCTGCACGGTGTACGCACCGATGTGCTGGGTGATGCCGCCCGCTTCCTGTTCGGTGACCTTGGTTTGCCTGATCGCATCCAGCAGCGAGGTCTTCCCGTGGTCGACGTGCCCCATAATGGTGACGACCGGAGGCCTTAATTCCAGCCGCTCCGTCTCGGTCCACTCGGCAGCTTCTTCCAGCAGCTCCTCTCCCTGTTTTTCCGTCAAGACCTCGGCCTTCAGCCCGAGCCCTTCGGCGATCAGCAGGGCGACGTCCAAATTCATGGCCTGATTCAAGGTGAGCATCTGGCCCATCTCCAGCAATTTCTTGACGGTGTCCGCGGGCCGCTGGCCGACCAGTTCCGAGAACTCCTTCACCGTCAGTCCGGAGGTGAGCTTGATGACTTTTTTGCGGGGCTTGGTGACTTCGGCCACCGCGGACGGCTGAACGTGGCGGGACCGCTCGTCGCGCCGATGCACGGGAATCGCCCGCAGGTCCTGCCAGCGCGCCATGTCCTCCCGAACCTTGAGCTCCTCCTCGTCACGCGCTCGGCCGGGCCTCCTGGGTCGTTTGGCTTTGTCCCGAAGCTCTGACGGCTCTCCCAATGACGGCTCGAGCAAGCCCCTTTTCTTGTCGAGGCGGCGCTCTTCCGTCTCCGTCGCCGGGCCCGGAGCGGCCTGCAGGGCGCCCGCAGGCGGTGCAGACGCGACCGCGGGACCGGCCTCGCGTGCCGCACCTGCGCGATCGGCCCGCAGCTGAGCAGGGAGCACCCCGATCGCCGGGGCCTCCGGAAGAGGAGCTGCCCCGACCGTGGCAGGTGATCCCGGCAGAGCCGGAGCATGGCCGCCTGCCTGGGACGGCGCTCCAAGCGGTCCCAGCGTGTCGATGGCCGGGCCCGCAACCGCAGCCGGCTCGGCTCCCACTTCTTCGTCGGCCTTCTTTCGTTTGAACAGGATCCGCCGTTTGTCCACTTTCGGCGGCTCTTCGATGACAACCGGAGGGGATTTCTGGGTGGGCCCTTTGGCAGGCTCGCGGGGTGGCGCTGCTCGCTTGCGCGGCGCTGGTTCCTTCTTGACCTCTTCCCGTTTGAGCGCTTCCGGCTTGGCTTCCTGCGGCTTGGCCTCGGACTCCACGTCGTCGCGCTTGGTTCCCGCCTTGGGCGCCGGCTTGGTCTTGGGCGTCAGCTTCTGCAAAACCTTCTGGACCGCTGCGTCGTCCAGCGCGCTGCTGTGCGACGACACCGCGATGCCCAGTCGCTTCAGCTCGGGGATCAGATCCCGATTCTCCATCCCGAGCTTCTTGGCCAGCTCGTGCACTCTCATGCCAGTTGCTGCAGCGTCGGTTCAGCCCGCGGGGTACGAGTCTGACTGCGGCTCGGGCTGTGCCGGCTGCACCTCCGTTTCCTGCTTCTCCAGGCCGCCGACTGCCTCACGCTGTGCCCGTGCAGCCTCCTCCTCCCGCTGGGCCTCCGCCTCTTCGGCTAGGGCCGCCCTGATCTCCTTGTCCCGCTCCACTTTCTCTTTCTCGTATTCCGTCGCGCTGATAATGTCGATCTTCCAGCCGGTCAATCTGGCGGCCAGACGCACGTTCTGGCCGTTTTTCCCGATGGCCAGGGAAAGCTGCGAGTCAGCCACCACCACGAGCGCCGATTTCTTTTCCTCGTCGATGCCGACTTTCTCGATCGACGCCGGGTTCAACGCCTCAGCGATGAACACCCGCGGATCCGTCGTCCACGCGATGATATCGATCTTTTCACCGCGCAGTTCCCTCACGACCGCCTGCACGCGCGAGCCCTTGATGCCCACGCACGCCCCGACCGGATCGACGGCCTTGTCCCGCGACGCGACCGCGATCTTGGTCCGGTCTCCGGGTTCCCGCACGATGCCTTTGATCTCCACGATCTTTTCGGAGACCTCAGGGACCTCCAGCTCGAAGAGCTTGGCCACGAAGTGGGGGTGCGTCCGCGAGAGCACCACCTGCACGTCCTTGGGGGTCCGCCGCACCTCGAGCAAGTACGCTTTGATCCGGTCTCCGCGCCTGTAGGTTTCGCGGGGGATCTGTTCCTGCCCCGGCAGCACCGCCTCGGTCTTTCCAAGATCCACCAGGTAGTTGCGGCGTTCTTGCCCGAGGATAATGCCGTTGATCAGATCGCCCTGGCGGGTGGCGTACTCTCGCTGGACCGCTTCCCATTCAGCCTCTCTCACTTTTTGACAAATCACCTGCTTGGCTGTCTGTGCCGCGATGCGCCCCAGTTCGTCCATCTCGATCACGGCACCGATCTCGTCGCCCACCTCCGCTTCACTATCCACGCGGCGCGCTTCCTGGATCGAAATCTCGGACTTGGGATTCGTGACGGTGTCCACGATCGTCTTGAGCGAGACCACCGAGATCTCGCCCGTCTTCTGGTCGATCTGGACCTGAATGTTTTCGCTTTGCCCAAAGCGTTTCTTGGCCGCTGTCTGAAGCGCCGCCTCCACCGCCCCGATCACCTTGGCTTTATCGATGCCTTTCTCGCGTCCGATCTGGTCGATCACCGCGATCAGTTCCCGGCTCATATGTCACATGCTCCACTCATGCCAGCCCCCTTGATCGTCTGCTCTCACCGCGATGAGAATTCCACCTCGAGCCGCGCGTCCGCGATAGTCTCCCACTCCACCTCCAGGGTCGTCCCCGAGTCCGGCTCCGTGATGGCCAACGTCACTCCGGATTCCTTGGCCTCGATCACCCGTCCCACCACGCGCCATTGTCCATTGTACGGGCGCCGAAGCTTGACGGAGACGAGCTTGCCGACCGACCGCCGGAAATCCTCACGCCGCCTCAGCGGTCGATCAAGGCCGGGCGAGGACACCTCCAACGTGTAGGCGTGCGGAATCGGATCCTCCACATCAAGCGCGTGACCGAGCGACAGGTGAACCTGCTCGCAATCGCCGAGGCCTACTCCGCCCGGCTTGTCGATGAACACTCTGACCACCGTTCGCGTCCCGTGGCCGGCACACTGCACCTCCACCAACTCGAGTTCGAGCGCGCGGACGATCGGCGCCGCGACGGCTCGCACGCGTTCGGCGAGCTGCCGAGCATTGCGGGCCTCCACGACTCCGGTCGGTTCTGGACTGCTCAGGTCCGCCATCGGACTTCGATCCAAACAAAAAAGTGGGCCAGAGCCCACTTCCAGTCGGCAAAGACTACCATGTTGCCCAGGACAACGCAAGGGGGCTCAGGGCGCTACGGGTAGCTGGTGGTGAGCGGCGGGCCGGCCGGGTCCTGCTAACCCAGAGAGCCTTGGAAGCACGCGTACAGCCGCACGGTGAGCTTCCCCGGTTTCCCGGTCCCAACCAGCGCCCCATCAAGACAGATCACCGGCAGAATTTCCACCGTGGTGCCGGTGAGAAAGACCTCGTCCGCTCCGCGCAGCTCCTCCAAGCCGACGGCCCGTTCGTGGACTGAGACCCCCTCCTTGCGCGCGAGGGCGAGCACGATCGAGCGGGTCACGCCCGAAAGGATCCGCGCTCCCGCAGGCTCGGTGATCAGCATCCCGCCCCGCACCAGCATCACGTTGCTGATCGTTCCCTCGATCACCTCTCCTCCGCGGACAAAGATCGCTTCAAAGGCCCCGCTCTCTTTGGCGCGCTGGCGGGCCATGACGTTGGGCAGCAAGTTCACGCTCTTGATGTCACACCGCCCCCAACGCAGGTCTTCGACCGTGACCGCCGCCACTCCGGCCGAGCGGAGGGCCGGGTCCAGCGGCCGCATCTCCCGAATGGTCATCACGGCCGTCGGACGGGCCGCCACCGGGAACAGATGGTCTCTGGGCGCCACCCCTCTCGTGAGCTGGATATACACCTTGCTCTCCGCATACCCGCCCACCCGAATCCCCTCAACCACATAGCGTTGCCATTCCTGGGTCTGAAAGAGAATCGGCAATTCAATGCCCTTGGCGCTTCGCTCCAGCCGCGCCAAGTGCGCGTCGAGCTGGAACGGTCTGCCATGATAGGTCCGGATCACTTCGTACACCCCGTCGCCGAACTGGAACCCGCGATCTTCCACCGGGACCATCGTCTCGTCCAGCGGCATGAACCGGCCGTTCAGAAATCCAATGTCGGGCATCAGTGAGCCTCAGCGAGACCGGGCCCGTCGGCGACTCCCACCAGGAACACGCGCCGGTCTTCAGGCGTGAATTTCCATCCCATCCGCTTCTCGAACACGAGTCGATGTCTGCCGGGGGCGACCGCCCGGAATTCGAACGTTCGACGTCCCGACTCCACCGCATTGTTGCTGGCGATCGGAAGGAACTCGTCACTCACCAGGACCAGCGACGCCGGATCGTACATCGGGATCCAGAGCTCCCCGCGGGTCCGATCCTCCCACAGATGGATCTGAAAGCTGGCGCCGTTGGCCGCCGTGATGGCCTTCGCGTCTGGATCCGGTCCGCCGACGGATCCGTCATTCATTGATGCCGCGCTCACCCTGCGCCCGCTCCTTGCCGCACCGCCCCTTCACTCAGCTCCTTGGCGCTCCAACACGACTTCCTTCACCACCGCATAGTCCGTGAGGCGCACGAGGTACAGGACCACCGCGGCGATATCCTGCGGCTGGATCATCCGCGAGGGATCCACCGGCGCGCCTCGCACCATCGGCGTGTTGACGTAGGCCGGGCAGATCGCAGTGGCGCGAATGTTCCACGGCGCCCCTTCTTCTCCGATCGATTGGCTCAGTCCCACCAGTCCGAACTTTGAGGCACAGTAGGCGGCGCTGCCGGCCATGCCGATCTTCCCCGCCAGGGAAGAGATGTTGACGATATAGCCTCGCCGCTGACGCTTCATCGACGGCAGCACGGCACGCGTACAGAGAAACGCTCCCCGCAGGTTCACCGAGAAGACGCGATCCCAGTCCCTTTCCGAGAGGTCCTCCACGCGGCCACGTCCGGAGATCCCCGCATTGTTCACCAGCAGGTCGATCCGGCCGAATCGAGCGAGAGCCTGCTGGACGGCCCGTCTCACGTCGCCAGGTTTCGAGACATCCGCCGCCACCGCGAGCACGGGGGACGTCGCTCCCCGCGCATCGCTCCTACCCTGTACTCCCGCGAGCAACTTCCCCGCGGCTGCGCGCAGGCGGGCCCGGTTCCGCCCGACCACCACCACGCGCATCCCAGCATCCACCAGGGACTGCGCGATCGCCAGACCGATCCCGCTGCTTCCCCCGGTGACAAGCGCGACCTGGTCACGGAGCGCCGGCGCCTTCATCCTTCACACAAACTGGCACACCGCCCCGCACCCATCGTATGTACGCCCCTCTTGAGCCACCACCCCCCAGGGCGATTACACCTTTCGGCGAGCGCCGACGTACACCTCGTGACCCGCAACCTTCACCTCGTAACTTCCGACGCAATAGCCCCCGTTGTCGATCCCCTGGCCATTGCGGACATCGAACGACAGGTCATGCCAGGGACAAGAGACGACGCAGCCCTTCAGACGTCCCTCGCCGAGCGGACCACCTTCATGAGGGCAGGTATTGTAAATGGCGTAGAAGGTCCCCTCGACATTGAAGACCGCGATCGATTTTCCATTCACCTGGACCACCTTGGATGTGCCGGGAGGGATTTCGTCAATCCGGGCAGCCATCTGAAATCCATCCATGCGTGTTCTCTCCTGCTCCAAGGCCATCCACCTTTCTGGTGACGAGGACCGGCGGGCCGCGGCGACCCGGATCACAACCGGAGCGTGAATTTTAACTCCGTGCCGGGCGCCAAACGCTCTTGCTTGAGGAACCCCGCCGCCGTTTGGATCACGTACCTGGCCTTTTCCGAGGGCGGACCGTACCAGGGACAGGGGTCCCGAGGGCAGGGGTCCGCGCTTTCCACGAGGTGGACCACGTGCCGGCTTTCATCCACCCAGATCATGTCGACCGGAATTTTAAACCCCTTGGTCCGTAGCCGGTGGCGGTCGGAGGTCTCGAAGATATACAGCATCCCCGAGTTTGGGGGCAATCCCTCCCGGAATGCCAGACCGAACAGGAGCTTCTCCGGGGTATCGGCCACCTCTGCATCGATCTCCGTCCCGCTTGGAAACGTCACGATGATGGTGTCGGTGTCGTTCCAATTGGTCAGAAACAGACTGCCGACGATCAACAGGAGGGACAGGGCCAGGAGCACAGCCACGCGGCTGTGCTTCGGCGAGGACTTCAATGGTATCGATGGTTCCACCCGTTCTCCCCAGAATTTCAACCGGCCTAGGCCCAATGGCCCATACAGATCAACGACATGGGCCTTCTGATCATCACTTTCCCTGTTGACTTGGAAAAGGGACCGGGTCTAAAATAAATTCATCTTGCCACACGACTATGGTCGGGGGCGCGCGGAGTTGTCAATACTGTTCGTAAGGAGGCCGGGATTATGGCTTTGTTAATCACCGCTGAATGCATCTCCTGCGGAGCCTGCTTACCGGAATGTCCTAATGAGGCCATTTTTGAGACGCGGAGCGACGCGGAGACGAAAGGGTACCATGTGGGTGACGGCCAGGGCGAGGGAGATAGTATCTATGTCATCACCCATGACCGCTGCACCGAGTGCGTCGGCCATTTTGACGAGCCGCAGTGCGCCGCCGTCTGCCCAGTTGACAACTGTTGCATCTCGGATCCGGCCTATCCTGAAGCGACCGAGGTCCTGCTCGAGAAAGCCAGGAAGCTGAATCCGGAGAAGCACATTGACGACGCGAAAGTCTGGAGCGGCGTCAGGAACTAAACGCCGCGGGCCGACCGCGGTCGGGTTCTCGCCGGCGAATCAGAGGCCCACACGACAAGCCCCATCCTGGACTAGGATGGGGCTTTTTTTGGCTCTTCTGGAAGTTGTGTGGGGCATGTGTAGGCCGTCAGGGCGAGGCATTCCGCTCAGTGCAGGCTCGCCGCGCTGCTGTAACGAGCCGTTACCCGGCTGCGGCTCCCCCCATCCCCCACGTCGTGGGGGTTTTCCGATCCGTCCATGCCTGTTACACCCGTTGGGCACCCGTTGCTCTGCAGAATGCAACGGGTACCCGGAAGAGCAACGGGTACCCGAGGCATGGACGGTCGGACCTCGCTCGGGTGACCGCTTCGAACATCAGCGGGGCTCGCCCGCAAGGTCGCGTCTTCCTCTCCCTGACGGCCTCGCCCGTACACCCGGGAAGAACCGCTCAAAAGCTCGACTGCGCCGATCTTCGTGCTATACTTTCTGTCATGGCCACAGAGGCTCGCCGACAGACAACCGGGCCAGGCTCTCACCCGGGCGGGCCGGTTGAACGAGAGGAGAGGCACGGAGGGTCAACTATGCGAACCAAATGGGCTGTCCTGTTGTGCCTGTGTATGGTCCTGTGGGGCGCGGTGCCCGTGCAAGGGACCACCGGCGACGTCTACGGGGTCATCGAGGGTTTCATGGCAAAGCAATTCCCCGATGCCCGAAGTCACTTCTGGATCGTCAACGGGACGCAGTGGCAGGCCGAGGATGAAATGGTCGTTGACCTCAATACGGTTGTCATGAGCCTGTTCAGCCTGTCACCGACCGAGAACCGGTACTTGCTGCTGATTGTCGGAGGAAA
>JAHFEU010000079.1 GCA_023248295.1 Nitrospirota bacterium
AGGCCCGCGCCTTCCCTGTGTGACCCAGCAGCGGCGTGTTGACTCGTGCCAGGCCGGCTGTTAGATTTGGCCCGCTTGTCCGTCATCCTGACAAGGTCATGAAGGAGCACGGGGTCCCATGACGCTCAGCGCGAAGGTGCTCTGGCCGCTCTTTCCGCTCTTGCTGTTGATCGTGGTGGTGTGCCTGACGTGGGCGTTGGTGTATGTGGTCCGGCGATCAGGCGGGGCCACGGCGGTCTGGCTGCAAGGGGGCGCGCTCGCATGTTACCTGCTGGCCGCCGTGGCGGCCATGGCCAGCGAGCGCGGCGCCCTGTCCGCCAACATCCACCGTCCCTTTTCTCTCCTGACCCAGCTCGCCATCGCGCTGGCCTTAGTTCATATCTGGGGACGCGGGCACCGCCCACTCGTGTTGCTCAACATGTCAGCCTTGGCGGCGATCCTGGCGGATACCGCGCTCCATTATCTGCTGACACGGTGAGGTAGGACGAGGCTGGAACCAGGTCACATCAACTCCACCGCCACGGAGTCGGCGAAGCGACGCCCCAGATCGGTCAGGCTGATCCACCCGGTTCGTTCTTCCACCAGCCCTTGGTCGCGCAGCCGATGGAGCGTCCGGTCCCACTCGTGCAGAAGCTCACCGCTTTCTGCCCCGGATCGGAGTGCTGCCACGTTGATCCCCTCGATGAGGCGCAAGCCAAACACGACCGCCTCCCGCCGGCATTGCTCCGGACTGAGATACGCTCTCTCCGCCACCGGCGCGCGTCCGGCTTCAAGCGCACGGTGATACGCCTCGAGGTCTTCTACGTTTCCGAAGCGGCACCCGTTCAGATAGGACTGCGCGCTGGGTCCCAATCCCAGGTAGTCCTCGCCCCGCCAGTAGTGCAAGTTGTGCCGGCAGGCATATCCGGCGCGACTGAAATTGGAGATCTCGTACCGTTCAAACCCTGCCTTGGCCAGGCGGCGTACCGCGTCGTCCTCCATCGCGTTTTGCAGCGCAGCGTTGGGCTCGACAGGCTCACCTCGCCGGATATCGACCTGCAACCTGGTTCCGTCCTCGATCGTGAGCGCATAACAGGAGAGATGAGTCGGCTCCAATGCGATGGCTTGTTCCAGGGTCGAGAGCCAGCTCTCGGGTGTCTGCCCGGGCAACCCGTACATCAGGTCCAGGTTGATGTTGACGAACCCGGCTGTCCGAGCCAGCGCAACGGCGACGCGCGCCGACTCGCTCGGCGTCCGTCGTCCAATGCGGACTAACTCTCCGTCATCGAGCGACTGGACGCCGAAGCTGATCCGGTTGAATCCAGCGCAGGCGAGGCGCCGGAGCCCTTCCAGCGTCACGCTATCCGGATGCGCCTCTAGGGTCACCTCGGCGCCCTCCAGAACGCCTAAATAGTTCCGGGCCAAGTCCAGGATGCTGCAAAGCTGGTCGGGTCTGAGCGTGGTCGGGGTGCCTCCGCCGATATACACCGAATCAAGCCGGCGCCCACCCAGGCTGTGCAGTGCTGCAGAGAGCTGAATCTCGCGCGCAAGCGACTCCAAGTACATCCGTGCTTGGTCCTCCCGGTGGATGCGGAGATAAAAGGCGCAGAAATGGCACCGGGTCCGGCAGAAGGGGACATGAATGTAGAGGCCGATGTCCATGGCCTCACCTCTCCTGAGAGCTGCGGGCCATGGCGGCGGTCCGTCCGCTCGGCACGGGATTGACCGGGAGATTCACCGAGAAGGTGGTGCCGTGCCCGACCGTGCTGTGCACCTCAATCGTGCCCCCATGCTCTTGGACGATCTGGTGGGCGATCGTCAAGCCGAGCCCGGTCCCCTCGCGCTCCGCGCTTTCGTGTTTCGTGGTGTAAAACGGATCGAAGATGTGCTCCAGATCGGCGGTCGAGATGCCGGCCCCGGTGTCGGCCACTTCGACTTGCACCCACCGGTCGCCGGCGGGCTTGATGAGCCGATGGGTCTTCACGGTCAGCCTGCCGCCGCGATGGTCCATGGCCTCCATCGCGTTCAGGAGCAGATTCAGTAGCACCTGCTTGATCTGCTGGCGGTCCAGCCGCACGCGGGGTAGGTCAGGGGCCAGGTCTTTCTCAACCGCGATGGATTGGTTCTCGGCTTTGACCTCCACAAAGTAGAGGCAGGAGGCCACGATCTCGTTGAGATCCTCCTCCGAGAGCTGGGGTTCCATGTACCGGGCATAGTCCAGGATTTCCTGGATGAGCCGCTCGATGCGGCGCAAATCCTCGGCGACCACCTGGGTGAACGGGCCGATGAAGTCGGGATCATTCTTCCGCTCGGGGACGAGCTGGATGAAGGTTTTAATGGAGGTGAGCGGGTTGCGGATCTCGTGGGCGAACCCGCCGGCGATGGTCTCCAGGGAACGCAGGCGGTCGGTGCGCCGCATGAAGCTCTGGGATAGCTTCAGCTCCTCGTACAGCCTCGCATTGTCCAGCGCGATCGCGGCGTTCTGCGCCAGCGCGGTCATAAGGTCCAAGTCCTCCTCTGAATACATTTGGTTGCCGGCGCGTGGCCCCAGGTTACAGAACCCGATCAGGCGGTCCTTGCTGACCAGCGGCATGCAGACTTCGGAGCCCAACTGACGCAACGCCGCGAGGATTGGTTGCATCGGCCTGGGACCATGGACGTGTTCCAGCTCCTCGCGCACCAGGATCGCCCGGGAAGACTCCAGGTAGTGGGGCAGCCAGTCTCCCCTCATGAAACGAGGGGCCTTCGCCGAGTCCACGTTCAGGCCGTGCGACGCAGCAAGGAGATAGAGGTCCTTCTCTTGATCGAAAAGATAGAGAGACGCGGTCCGGATGCCCATCACTTCGACGAGCCTGCGGACAATCTCCTCAGTGAGTGACTTGAGGTCGAGCCTCGTCACCAGCGAGGTGGAGAACTCAGACAAGGTTTGATACATGTCGAATCGCTGTCTGAACAGGGTGCGGGCCACTGCGACCTGCGCTTCCGGCTTGAACCTGTACGTCATCATCATGACCAGCGCGAAGAGCAGGAACATCAGGATCGAAAACCCATGGCTGGCGAATCCGAAGAAAGCTTGCTCTGCCGCCACAAGAATGGGGTAGAACGGAATGGCCACGACGAGCAGGAGCAACAGATAGGTCAACCCCTTCTCAACAACCACCGTGATGTCCATGAGACGGTATTTGAGAATGGCGTAGGTCATAATGATCGGGTATAAGACTATTGCAAAATTTCCATACGGATAGAGGTCGATTCCGAAAATAGGCAGATAGTCTAAGGACCCTCCGGAGTACCCAATGGCGGTTGCAAGAAAGAAGTAGCTGATCCGATTTCTTTGCTGGCCGGATGTGTCTGCATACGCTCGTAACAGTTCATAATGACTGTAGACGACCATCCCTATCCACCAAAGTACAAAGACGGGAAATAAGAAAGGGCCGGGTCTGGAATAGTAAAAGGATGAAAAGGCGAGCCGGACACCAGAGAAAAACATGTCGGTAAAGATAAAGGGAAAGAACAGAGCACTAAGGGAATAGCAAAACACCAGGGACTTTTTGCGCGAAAGCCCACAAAAAACACAGACGAAATGGTAGAACAGAATGGGAATCCAGAGAACGCCACATGCGAACGCAAGACGCCAGGCCCACAAGGCCTCCGATTCGGTCTGGGCAAGTCCGATCCACATGCCCCCAAATCCCCAGATGGCCACCGAGGCCGTAAAGAGAAACCAGAGTCTGTTTAACAGCCGGGTCGGGCCTTTCAAATAGACAAAAGACCCAAAGGCCAACGAGGTGACGCCTGTCAATAGCCCTGAGAGTGCAAAAGGATTCATCAAGCGCCCAATTTACGGGTGGACGTGACTGAGCCGCGATGCTGCTGAGGAGTGGACAAGAACTCTGAGAACCCGAAGGACTTTCACCAGGAAGGACTGAATGGGTGAACGGCCGAGGTCCTGCATAAACTCCTCGTGGTACCTCGGCCCATGTGGCACGAAGTTGGCGATTAATGAACCCTTACCGGTCGCCTGAACTGAGTTGAGCCAGGGGTAGCCACTGAAGCTTCACGCTCGCCGTGAGGTTGGAAGTGAGTATAGCAAGTCTCAAGGGCCAGCAGGAGATATTCGAGGCTTCTGCGGGTGGCAAACGTCACTTTTTCTTCGAGTTCCTTCGTTGTGGTGTACAGTTTCATGATTTCGAGGGCCTGCAAGGGATGCAGATCATCGTAACGGGCATGGGCCTCCATCCACCAATAGGTTTTCTTATCCAAATGAACTCCGTCCAATCCCTCATAGTGCGGGAAGCCTCTGATCGTCAACTTCGCAATGCCCTGGGTGACCCCTTCGATTGCGTAATTGGTAGCCGCAACTGCTTCGGCCAACGTTCCCTGCGTGTTGATGGACCACAGCCAGTGGGTCAGGGCATCGACTTCAGGAAGGGGTTCAACAGTGTACAATTCATCCGGATTGAGGCCGAATCCCTGCGCCATATAAACCCACTGCTGCGCGTGCTTTTTCTCGACGCGCACGTTATCGATCATGTAGCCACGGGAAACAGGGTCACGGGTCTTCGCTATGTTGAGCGCAATCCATTTGGGAAAGGTTTCTATAAATGGATAGAGTTGAATGATCCAAGCCCTCATCTGCGGTAAGGAAAGAGTCCCGGCTGAAGCTTTCTGGACCAGCCGGCATTCCAGAATCGCCTTCCAATACGGTTCGATCCGGTGTTTGAAATCCAAGACCCAAGCTGGGTCATTTGGATCTGGGTTGAACGCTCTCTGTCCCTGTTCTCCTTTGCGTCCTTTGAACGGAGAAAGAGCAGGAGTTGTTGGAGACAACTTGGCCGCCTCTTGAGCCATCGTGTCCTTTGAAACCAGGATTGTCAGGAGCGATTGACCCTGTGTGGCGGGGTTCTGTTTAAGTGCCTGAAGCGCGGAGGCCAGGATGTTCTCTTCCCACTCCCGCATGGCGGCAAACTTGATGCCAATCGCATGCGTGGCATACGTTCCCTCTCCCGCCGTGCGGCAGAAGACCACTTGTCCAGAAATGTTGAGGTAACAGATCTCTCCAAACGAGCACTGGAGAGTCAGAGGAGTGCCGGCGCGAAGGGCGGTGTCACTCATGATTCGCAGGCCGTGAGGGCTAAGATCCTGCGTGGAGCCGGACACCTCTTTCTCATACGTGCGGAGACGGAAGGGAATGCTGACGCTCTCCCGCTCAGTTCTCCGGTGGGGAGCCAGAGGCGATTGTTGGGGGGGGATCTTCTCCGGGCCTGAGCTCAGTTGTCTTCCGCGCATGCGGACCGCAGAAGATGGCATCGTAATCTCCGTGTGTCTTCGATGCCGCATCGTCACGCTCCTTGCAATAGCCTTTGAGGCAGAGCGCCCGAGCCTTTCCCTCGCGGATATCCTCGCTCCACAAGTTCCTTCGGAGCGGCCAGGAGGGGTTCGTATAATGGGACGAATTCCTAGATTTGTCAAGAGCATCCTGCAGTCGGACCTATAGACCTGTCTGGGGAGCCTTAAGCCGGAGGGGAGCCACATGAACGGTCCGGGTCTCGAAGCTCGAAGTTCACCACAGCGACATGGCGCGGCTCCGCCAGTAGACCCCGCGCGCATGGCCCTGCGGCATTGGACGTGAACTGATTGAAATGTCGTTGTTTTCTATTAACTTTCCTGGCCGCACGCCAGAGGAATCGGCGCCCCGCCCCGCATTGGGAAGGTCTCGGCTGGCCAACTTCCTGCGCCGTTATCGCCGGACCCTCGCTGGACCCCCATGCTCGCTCACGTCAAACGGGCGGGCCCGTCGTGAAATCTTTGACCATGGCGATCTCAATTTCATCGTTGGGAGACAGTCCACGGTTGCGGACATGCACGATCCAGGCCGGATGGCGCCGCAGAGAGTCAAAAATCGTCTTCAAGAGTTCAGGCTTGACCCGAGTTTCCCACTCCTTCAGCCAGGCGTACTCATCTTCTTCGCCCTCATAGTCCTCCGGGAAATTCGCCTCCAAACTGAATCGCAAATTGAACTCCTTCTCTTCCTGGAACATGCACTCCTCCCTGGGATGCCGGCCTCCGTTGCGAGAGGCCGCGTGAAGACCTATAATAGCATTCGGCACGATCAACAGGGGAGTGGCACCATGCCCATCTTCGAATACATCTGTCAGGAATGTCACCATCGGTTTGAACTGCTGGTCCAAGGCTCAACCATCCCTGCCTGTCCGTCCTGCAAGGCTACCAAGCTGCAAAAGCAGTTCTCTCCGTTCGGGGTTGGGGCTACCGCCGACTGGGCCACATCGAGTGGGCCGGGGCCCTGCGGCACCTGCGGCGATCCCCGCGGTCCTGGTTCCTGCTCAATGAACTGATGTGGAGAGTTCGTCGTTCAACGTGTCATGACCCTCGACCAGGCTATCAACACGCTCTCGCAGTCAGATCCCATCATCAAGCTCCTGCAACAGGTCAAGCTCGGGCGTATGAAACCGTCCGATGCCGGCCTGCGCGCCATCACCGAGGCGTGGCTAGGCACCTACCACAAGGTCCTCGACACCGTGCAGCTTGACCGAGCGGCGCTCGTCAGGCTCGACCCTTCGCCTCGCTTGGCGGTGTTGATCGACGCCGGCGTGTTGGCCGCCGATCACCGGGCCGTGCTCGGCCTTCGCACCCTGTTTGACAAACGGCTCGCCGAAGCCAAGCCGTCACCGTAACGAGTCGCTCCATGTGGGTGGTCGCTCTGCTGGTCGGGCTCGGATGTCTGGCGCCGGGTCTGTTCCTGGTCCATGCTGAAGAGGCGATCGGTAAGCGTCCGCTGCTGGGGCCTGCGCCGGGTCGGGTCGAGGCCGCGCTTCCCCAGGACTCGCACGTGCTCATCCGCATCAGCGCGATCGAACAATTCCTCGATGAGTTAGACGGTGAGCCGCCCGATTGGAAGACCGTGTATGGGCATGGGCATCACGACCCAGGTCATGATGAGCGGCTATTTACGCTGAATCGGGAACGGGACCGATTGCGGGAGGGGAAACCGGCGCTTCAGCGGCACATTACCTTCATCTGGCTGGGTGAGTTGTCGGAGTACGAACCGAAGGTTGGCGGCTTTCGCGTCGCCATCGGCCCCAGATTCCATTCCACACGGTGGGGGATCATCCGGTTTAAACCCGAAGAAGTGCCCTCAAACTTGATCGCCATCCCGTCACCCACTCAGCGCGCCACCCTTCAAGCGAGACTGAAGAAGGGCGAGCATGTCGAGGTTGAGGTGGCCATGACCGGCCGGCTCATCCCCGAGGAATCCATCGTGTACGACTTCAGTCACGACGAAGAAGGCCGCGGCCTCATCATGCCGGTCGTGCGGATCGAGCGGCTTGACTATTTCCTTGTTCACTAGCAATCAGCAGGGCTATCCAAGGAACCGAGCCGCTTGCCCATCGGACACCTCCCGGGGGCTATTGTCCCCTTTTTGAGGTGTCCACGAAAGTGGGGCCAGCTCAGCTCACCGCTGTGTGAACGCAGTCTCCAGGGCGGCCGCCAACCGCACCTGCTCGACCAGCGACAAGTGCGCGACCGGGACCTCTCGTCCCGATCTGGTCCGCAGCGTCACGCTGGAGGGCTCCCCATAGTTGGCCGCCACCATGATGCGGTCCACGGGCTCTCCATCTATTTCCAGAAATAGGCTGGCGAGTTGGGGCAGCGTGAAAGTGGCATCCGCGTTCAGGACTACCACCTGGCCCGTGGGCATGTTCACCGTCGCCGTGGCCGTCGAACTAGCAAACGTGCCAGTCGAGGCTACGGTGTCCACGGTCGTAACCCCGCCGTTCCGAGGAATCACCCGCAGTCTGAAGATCGTGCCGATCGGGGTGTTCGTGGCAGTCACTGTGGCGGGGAGCGTGCTCGGACTGCCTTGCGGCAAGCTGATGTCCGCCGTATCGTACGAGGCCGTCGGCACGGTCGGGGCTGCCACACCACCCACCGAACTGATCGTGAGGGTTGGCAGGTTGATCAAGGCCGGATTGCTCGCCGCCGTCACGGGTCCCGGCGTGAACACCTGTGAATACGAAAATTGATTGATGGAGGGATCGACCGTGGGATTAAACCCCGTAAACAAAAAGGCCTCCACGCGTATGCGCCCGGCGCCACCACTCTCGGCACATTGTCCACCACCTCCGATCACACGCAGCGTGCCGGTCCCTGTAATGTGCGGCCCCACAAGTCGAACGGCTCCACCGCTGCCGGGGCCACCATCCTGGCTGCAGAAGGTCTGACCAAAGACGAACCCATTACCCCCTTTGGCATTGATAAGACTTCCGGCTGCCAGCGTGATCGTCGTCGAAGAGGCAATCAGGATGGCGCCTCCGCCACCCGCCCCCGAATAGCCGGATTGCGTCGAGCTGACGACCTGCGAGCCCGACCCGCCTGAGCCGCCGAAGAGCGGCAGCAAACTCACGAACGACGAGGACGAGGGCGGACCGTAGGTTGCGGCCTTCCCTGTCTCGAAGCACCCGAAGCCTGAACAGCCCTGCCCAGGATAGACCCCGCCGCCAGGTCCCTGCCCATTGCCCGGTGGGAGCGTATTGTTGCTGGCTCCACTAAAGCCGCCGCGAAATCCCCCGGGGCCTCCCTCGCCGGGGGGATTCGGAGCGAGGCCCGTGATGGCATTCCGGCCATTCTCCCCTGCCAGGCTGATCGTCCCTGAGACCGTCACGTCGCCCGTCGCCAGGATCGTGACCGGCGTGTTGGCGGCGTTCTTGGTATAGGTCACCGTGACCCCGGCCGGAATGGTCACCGTGGTGTAGTTAAAGACTCCACTGGCCGGTATGGGGACTGTGACCGTGCAGGGCGTCGGCGCGCACGTCGGATTGAACGCGCCATCCGCGCCGGTGCTCCCGCTGGAAAAGGTCTGCGCGGAAACGAAGCTCGCGACCAGCAGCCAGATGCTGAAACTCAGTCCACTCATCTCTAGCAAATGGGTTCGCCTGCTCATACCCCACCTTCCTTCTTCCCGTTCTGGGCTATACACATTCGCCGTCATGCCGGGTGTCACTCCGATTGGACTGGCCACTGCTCACCCGGATTGTTTCTCTTCTCCCGTCCATCACACGTTCTCAGGGCGTGATGACCACGCTAGTCGGCGGCGCCACGCTCAGGCTGCTGCCAGAGGGCGCGACCTGCGCCGGTCCAGGGGCGAAGACGCTCACGGGTTTGGTCACGTTGAAGCTTGGGATAGCAGCCGTGACAGTCACGGTAATCGCCCCGCTTTCGGCGTTGCCGAGGGGGCTGTGGACCGTAAACGGATACGAGCCGAGCGGTACGGCCGCGCCAACGGTCAGATTGATCAGCAAACTCTGTGAAGTTCCTCCGGGAAGGATCGTGGCCGAGAGCCCGCTCTGAGCAAACGTCACCGCTGTGGCACTGGAAAGGTTGAACCCTTCAAGAATGATGCGGGTGCCGGCTCCCTGCGGCACCTGATCCGGATCCACGCCGGTGATGATCGGGGGCACCAGCACGGTGAAGGCATGCGGACTGGTGGCAGTCCCGTTGGCATTCGTCACCGTCACCGGCCCGGTGGTGGCACCGGTCGGCACGGTGGCCACGAGGGACGTCGCTGTGGCTGAGACGACCGTCGCGGTGGTCCCATTGAAGGCGACCTGATTGCTCGATGGTGGACTCGTGAACCCAAATCCCTGGATCGTGACATTCGTGCCCAGTCGCGCGCTGTTCGGAGCGACGACGAAGATCCCAATACCGGTCGCACCGGAAGTGAAGCGGTCGATTCGCAGCAGGTTCCCCACCTCGTCATAGACATAGACCGCGGCGTTCCCGGCACTGTCTACCACGCCCACCAACCGCCCCAGCTCGTCATAGAAATATTGGGCCTGGTCGGCTAGCATCGGCATGGGCCAAGCCAGAACAATGGCAACCATTAGAGGTAACAGCGTCCTGAAGATGGTTTGAACAGAAAAACTGTGCGCCATGACTACTCAGGAGACTTCAAAGCTCAGCCTGTCCTCTTTTCTCTGTCCCTTTTCTCTGTCCGGGAGAACGCTCAGTGCGCTTGCTAGTCAAGACAGTTGCTTTTCTCGTTCCTTCAACACAGAATTACAGGCCGGAAGTGAATTGGTTATTTGAAACACCGCATCACCCACCAAATCAGAGCACCTATTACCGAGTAGAGGACAGCATTAATCACAATAGCTATTAGTACTATGACGCTCCCCCCAAGCGCCCCAGCATTTTGTGCACCCATCGTGAGAATGCTGCTCGGCCACATTGCCACAATTAAATATGGGTTAAATCTTGGGTGAAAAAGAAAACGAACACTGTAGAGCAGTATAGGAATGAGTACCCCAGCTAAGGCCCAGTAAGTGACAAAGCGTTTCATGATACTTATCTCCTCCTCGATACGAGTTGAGTCGATGAGACATCTGGGAAGCCCGATATTGTGTTCAAGCGCGGTTGTTGTCCGTAAGCCTGCCAGAGAAAGTCCATTAGTGTTTCGGGGAAGATCGTATTTGGAACCTGCAATCCTCCCGCCATAAGAACATCCTGCACAAAGGTGGCGCAGTTGTTCCTAAACACATTGTAGATTGGGCGATTACCGCCTACGGCGTTGTCTATGACGAATTGCATCATGGAGTCCTGCTGTGGCGACGTCTTAATCGTGATTTGGTCCAGTATCAGGGCGTTGGGAAATGCAAAATACCCGGGCACATCAAATCCATGTAAACCAACTGGGAAATCGGTGGTGAACCCAATTGGGGGGTTCCCGTTAACGTTTACCCCAATATGTTCAAAGAAATTTCCATCCTGCCCTTCGTATAGGCTGATTGTCACATCAAGGCCTAGCGGATCTACGTACCGTACAGGGTTGTTCCGAAGGTAGCTATAAAGGTTTATCCCTCCAAGAAAAGACACAGGATCCTCCGTGATGAATCGATGGACGGTTGGAGAATAGAAGCGTTGGCGATAGTATAGAAGCCCCGTCTCATCATTCTCCCGCCCCGTATATTGAAACGAATTCAACGAAGTTCCGGTGATCGTCGTTTTCCCAAACGCTTCATATCCGTATACCGTGGAGGCTACCCCTGAGCTACTTGTCAGCGCCAGCGTACTGCCCAACGCATCCACATGATAGAACTCGTTGCCCGTTGAAGTTTGTCGTACAAACGCTTCATCAATGTTCAGTGATCGCATATAGCTGGCTCCCACAGCGCTCCCGCCGATTTCCTGCACGATATCATTGCCATCATAGAGAAAGCTGGTCGTCACGCCGTTGATCGTCTTGCCCGCCCGACGGCCTAGTGCGTCATAGACAAAACTAGCGCTCACACCGGAGCCGGAGATGGCCACCAGCCGGTTGCGCGCGTCCCAGGTGTAGGTGTTGGTCCCATCGGATGTGAGATTCCCGTTCGCATCGAAGGTTTGATTGGGGGCGACGCTGTTGAACTGAACCTGTTCATTGGCCACGTCATAGGCGGCCTGTACAGCAGCCGGCAGCAGGGTCGCCGTGCCGTTGGCGCGAGTCAAGCTAATGCGATTCCCCGCCGCGTCGTAGGTGTAGGTCAGGCTTTCAATGAGCCCGGCGGGGCCGTTGTGCAGAATGTTCGTCAGGCGTGAAGCGTCATCGTAGGAGTAGGTCGTGCTTGTGCCGTTCGGATAGGCCAGCCCTGTTCTCCTGCCTGCCGCATCGTACGAAAGCCCGACCACCAACCCCGCCTGGTCCACCTGAATGAGTCGGCTCGCCGCGTCATAGCCATACGTCACCGGGGTGGCCCCGTTCGCTTCCATGGTCGTCCGCCGACCGAGGGCATCGTAGGTGTATTCCACCACCCCCTGCGCGCTGACTTCCTTGATGAGCCGATCCAACACGTCATAGACGAACTCGATGCGGCCGACGAGCGAATCCTCCGCCGCCGTGAGCCGCCCGACAGCATCGTAGAGAAAGGTGGTGAAACTGCCTCCCGCATAGTCCGCGCGGATGCGGCGGTTCAAGGCATCGTACTGGAACGTCGTCACCTGGTTCTTGCGATCTCT
>JAHFEU010000080.1:0-7117 GCA_023248295.1 Nitrospirota bacterium
GTCAGTACGGTGAGG
Source organism: Nitrospirota bacterium (assembly GCA_023248295.1). Classification (GTDB taxonomy): domain Bacteria; phylum Nitrospirota; class Nitrospiria; order Nitrospirales; family Nitrospiraceae; genus 40CM-3-62-11. The sequence goes on from JAHFEU010000080.1 coordinate 16, forward strand.
GACTGAGCGGCGAGCCCACCCGCGTGCCCGCCGTCCGGAGCGCGGGCAGGCTGGTCGCAGCAGCGAATGGGCGATTGCAGCAGAAGCGCTCATGAATAATCCGGGCTAGACAGGGAACCGATAATGGCCGCGCCTCGTGAACAGCCGCATCGTTCCACACCCGGAGATTCAATGCTCACCGGGTCCTTCGATCTGAGAAGCACCCTGATCGGCTATGTGCTGGTGGTGCAGGAGTTCACCGCGCTCTGCGGTCAGGCGATCGCAGGCCTCGTGCGCCCGCCGTGGTACGTCCGAGAGACGATTTATCAGATCGATCGGATCGGAGTCGGGTCGGTCTTCATCGTGGTCCTGACCGGGATGTTCACCGGGATGGTGCTGGCGCTGCAGGGAGCGGTCCAGCTCGAGCCGTACGGCGCGACCATCTACGTGTCCCGTCTGATCAGCACGTCAGTGGTGCGGGAGCTCGGTCCCGTGTTGGCCGCGCTCATGATCGCGGGCCGTGTCGGGTCCGGCATTGCCTCGGAAATCGCCTCGATGAAGGTGACGGAGCAGATTGACGCGCTTCGGGCAGAGGGCACCGATCCGATTCAGAAACTGGCGACGACCCGGTTGGTGGCGTGCGTGCTGATGATTCCGGTACTGACCATCATCACGAACGGGATCGCGATCTTCGGCGGATGGCTGATTGCCCGGCTCTACCTCGGGATTGATTCCTACTTCTACTGGACCTGGGCCTTCGAGGCGATTGAGCAGCGCGACATTGTCGTGGGGCTGGTCAAACCGGCCGTCTTTGGCTTTATCATCGCGATGGTCGGGTGCTACGCCGGATTTCACACCAAGGGCGGAACCGTTGGGGTGGGCCTCTCGACCACTCAGTCCATGGTGTCTTCCTCGATCCTGATCCTGGCCAGCGACTTTTTGCTGACCAAGCTGTTCATGGCCTTCCCATGACGGCAGGCCGGGGGTTCACGTGATTGCCCTTTCAGGTGTGTGGCTCACGCTCGGAGAGCGACCCGTATTGAATGATATTTCGTTCGATGTCCAAGCGGGTCAAACCAAGGTGATCCTGGGCGCCAGCGGGTCGGGCAAGACCACGATTCTCAGAGTGATTCTGGGACTGTACCGACCCGACCGGGGCTCCATACGAGTGGACGGCCAGGAGATTACGGAGTTGGATGAACGCAATCTGACTCTGGTCAGGCAAGATATGGCAATGGTGTTCCAGGGCGCCGCGCTGTTCGACTCGCTCACCGTCCGTGAAAACGTGTGGTACAGACTCTGGGAACATAGTCGTTTGTCCGACGAGACCATCGAGCAGACCGTGCAGGAAAGCCTCCAGTTCGTGGGTTTGGCGGATACTGTCGACAAGATGCCGGCTGAGCTCAGCGGGGGAATGAGAAAGCGGGTGGGCATCGCACGGGCCCTGGCGAGCGGGGCGAAGGTCCTGCTCTATGATGAGCCCACCGGCGGCCTGGATCCCATCAACGCCTGCATGATTAGCCGCCTGATTACAAAGCTGAGCACCAAGGGGATCACCCAGGTGGTGGTCACACATGACTTGGACGCCGCGTATCGGGTGGCGGACCGGATCGTCATGATTCAAAGGGGGCGTGTGATTTTCGACGGAACACCGGACGGACTCCAGCAGAGTGATGATCCGGCCATTCGCGGGTTCATCGATCCGGGCAGTCTGACTAACGGGTGGGAGACGTTCGCCAACCCCCCCAACCCTGTGGACTAATGAGCGCGAGCACGGTACCATGAGCAGGCAGAGGGGTGGGCCATGACTCGGTATGGACAACTGAGGTGGGCTGAGGTGAAGGTCGGGCTGCTCGTCCTCGTCGCGCTCACCATTCTCGTGACGATGATCATGAGTCTGGAAGAAGGGATGGGCTTGCCCGGCAGTCAGCACAAGTTCCGGGCGGTGGTGCCCCATACCCAAAGCCTGAAGGTGGGCGCGCCAGTTCGCATGAACGGCGTGGACATCGGCAATGTCCGTCAGATCGCGATCGCGCAGGATACGCCGAAGGTGGAAATTACGTTCTCGGTGAATCGCGACGTCGCGGCTCATATCCGGGAGGACGCGACGGTCACCATCCGCCCCATGGGCCTCCTTGGCGACAAGTTTTTGGAAATACTCCCCGGCACGCCGTCGAAGCCTCCCCTTGCCCCTGGGAGCTTGCTGGTTGGGCAGGCAGAGAATGATTTTAGCGGGATCACGGCCGGGGCCAGCGCCACGATCGAGAACCTCAACAACGCCATCCGGGAGGTCCAGCAGATTCTCGCGAGCTTCAGCCAGGGACAGGGCACCGCCAGCAAGCTGCTGACGGACCCGGCGCTCTACGACCGTTCCCAGCGGGTGATCGAGAAGCTGGAAGTGGCCTCTGACAAGAGCATCGCGTTATTGGACAAGGTTGACCGCGGGGAAGGGACGATCGGTCGGTTGGTCACCGACAAGGAGATCTATAACCGTGCCAGTCAGGCCGTGAAAGAGCTGACCGATCTAGCCGCGAGGCTCAACAATCGGGACGGCACGTTGGTCAAACTCACCGATCCGGCCCTCTATCAGCGGCTGGATGCCTTGACCGGCCGCGGGGAGCAACTGCTGAACAAGATGGAGAGCGGCCAAGGCACGTTGGGCAAATTGGTGACGCGCGACGAGCTGTACACCCGCGCCGATAAGCTGCTCTCCGACGTGGAAGCCCTCGTCGATGATGTGAAGAAGAACCCGACCAAATACTTCAGGTTCTCGGTCTTTTAACTCTCTCCGTTCTTTCCTCTAGCACCTCAAAAGGAAACAGCAGCTGGTCTGCAGCCCTTCGCTCCCGCACCTCCCGCGGCACCTCATCCTCGGCGCTCCAAAGTGGAAGCCTTCTGGAATTCCCTCGGCTGCGACGGGGACCCGTTGCTCGTAGTTGCAACGGGTGATGATCGCAGTGCCTTAGTCAGTTCCAGCCTTCCTTCTTTGGACGCCGGGCGAGGCACCGCCGCTCCGGTGAAGTTCGCTCCGGACCGCAGACCACCTGCTAAAATTTGGGGGATGTTAACGCAATGGGTCCCCGCTCCTCCGTTGGCTGGAATGACTGGATAGTGATGGAGCTGAGCACAAAATGAGCACAGTGTCCGTCCGGCCCGATTGACCTCTGTCCTAATGAGGGAGAGGAATTAAGAAATCAAGCAAATACAGGATGGAAAAGCCAGAAATCTTTTTGGGTTTTCCATCATCCTCGCAGTGTTGGAGCTTGAGTTTGCGCCCCGTTGTCTCTGCGAGATCAGCCATTGTCCGGTTGAGGTTCGCCTCCAGTTGAATTTCCTTTCGCCCTCGGTCTTCCGGCGGATACTCGGCCAGCGTTTTGCCCGGGACCTTGATGGCTAGTTCTTCGTCGGTCCAGATCAATCCCTGACAGTTCGTGATCTGTGTGGCATCCAGATGCACACGGACAGGCCGGAAGGTCCAGCCGAATGCAGAAGCCCCACCGTACCAGAGTGGGAAATCCGTGGTCGCGTCAACGACGAGATAGGCGCCAATCGCTACAGGATTCCAAGCGGTGGCCGCGCCGACCACAGTGGTGGCGACCGACACATGTAACAGCCAGCCGGTCACCCAATACTGCCAACGGACGATCCCATAATCATGAATGAGAGCCGTTACCACGACATCCGCCCCACTCTGCCTGCCAAGGGCCTTCAGTTGGTCATCTGTAAGTGGGAGACCAAGGGGGCCGAGGTCCGCCAGCAGCCGACGGGTCTCATCGAAGGGCACCACGACGAGTCCACTCTGGCGAGCCAGGTGCTCGGCAAGCAACCGCTGCGCCTCGGTCTGGATCTCTTCCTTCAACTGGGCTAGAAGAACGGGTTCAATCCCCGGTGAAGGGTCCTCCTCGAACGAGTGTATCTGTGTGCTCTTCGTGATCGGCGCCTCCAGGATCACCGGCCCCACCACCACTTTCAGAGACGAAGGTGTTGAGGAAGGCGGTTGCCCTCCCAGAGTGCCGCAGCCTCCGAGGATCCCACACAGGGTGATCCTTCCAATGAACAGCAAAACCCGAGAGACGAAAGAACCATCTTCATGTTCCCAAGCCACTGCCATCTCCTCTCGATACATGGTATTCGCTCACGGTCATGAGGCCGCAGTGCGGATACCGTGATCGTGACGTGTTGGGTCGCGCAGGACGTGCGCGTTGCCAACACTCACAGGTTGTTCAGGAATAGCCTGAGACTCAGCTGTCAGTTACAGACTGAGAGGAGGATGGAACGGCAGGACAGGATCACCATCCAGCCAGGTCGTAGGGACATCCATGTCGGTCAAGGAGATCGGACAGCACACTGCAGGAGCAGCGGAGAGATACGACACAAACGCCAAGTGGCAGGGGCAGCCATCATCGGTTCTCTCACCAAAATCACCGGCTCTAGTCGGGTGTTGGTTGGAGAGCGTTGGCGAGGCGACAGGCGACAAGCTTTGCCACTCATTAAGACAGCTCAACCCTGTTAGCTGGATTTCCAGTAGCAGGATCAAGCCGATCAGAAAAAGGTTACTGACGGGTTTACGAGCCATGAGGGAAGCCCGGCTCCACGAGATTCAAAATCCTCTGAAAGTATAGCATACGCAGGACAGCGATCTTTAGGCATTCTGCTGCGGCTGAATACTGGTGGCAAAATGAATAGTCATCGTTTTGCCACAGCCACTTCGACTGCAAAAATCAGTGACCATCCTCACCGATTGTGGGGTTCAGTGAAAATGGGTAGAGAACTCGTCATGGGCATGTTCGCCAATCCGATGATGGCTCTCTCCAGAGGCGGTAACCGGGTCGACATGGATGATCGCATGGGACAGGTACCGCAGGTGGTGCAAGAGCTGGTGCCGCACCTCATTGGCAATCTTATGGGCCTGCTCGACGGTCATGTGAGAATCGACCGCGACGTTGACCTCTGCCCACAAGCGGTGTCCCACCCATCTGACCCTTACTTCTGTCACATCGCGCACCTCGGGAATATGGTTGGCCGCATGCCTTACCTCGTCGATGACTTCCGTGTCAACTCCATCGAGCAGGCGAGTAAAGAGGGCCTTTCCCGAATCCCACACTATTTTGAAAATCACAACCGTGATTGCCAGCGCAACGAAGGGATCAGCTTGTGGATATCCAAGCCATATGCCAATGACTCCGATGAGGACCCCTAAACTGGTTAAGCCGTCAAGTCTGGCGTGGTAGCCATCAGCAACGAGGGCCGCGCTTCCGATCTCTCTTCCCGTACGAATCCGAAAGATCGCGGCAAGTTCATTCCCGGCAAAGCCAATGAGAGACGCGGCAGCCACCGCTCCAAGGTGCTTAATCTCATGAGGCTGAACTAGTGCGATTAAAGATTCATAGCCCGCCAGCACCCCGCTTAACAGCATGATCACCACAATGACGATTCCGGCAACGTCCTCGACTCGTCCGTATCCGTAGTTGAATCTCTTGGTAGGCTTCTTTCTAGCCATCAGAAAAGCGATCCAAAGTGGGATTGCGGTAGCTGCATCGCCAAAATTGTGAATCGTATCAGCTAGAAGGGCCACGCTGGAAGTAAAAGCAACCGTCACCGCTTGTAGAAAAGCGGTCACCAGGAGTCCGAGCATAGACCGCTTGATAGCCCTAATCCCTTTGTCTGTCGCCAATAGCGCTGGTTCGAGTGCACCATGAGTATGGTCATGGTCGTCAGGCTGATGCAGATGCGTCTCTTCGTGCCGATGTGGATCGCTATGACGGAACATGAGCGTGTTGTTGGTGATGTTCAAAAACCATGGTCCGATCTTAAGTTAAAAGGTGAGACAAAACGAGGAAAATGTTTCGAAAATTAGAAGGGTTAAAATTAACTGTTTTGGGAATGCGTCAAGCAGAGATCGGCGCACCGGTACGACATGTGCGGCCCCGAATCGCTTCCCATCCCTCCCAAGCGATGAAAGGGACCATGCCGAGCCCAGCCAAAGGGTCAGCCCACCACCAGTCCAACCACGCGTTCAAACTAAGCCCAAGCAACAGTATAGCCGAGAGGTAAGCACAAATCTCAGTCTGACGAGTTTCTGCTTCGAGTGCTCCACTCTCCAGACTCGTTGCCACATTCCGCTTAAGGTGAGCAAGCCAGGGCATGACGATCAGGGACAGCGCAGCCAATACGATGCCAATGATGCTGTGCTGCGGAGGAATCCGGTGGACAAGATCATGGACCGATTCATAGAGAATGTAGCAGGCCAGCATGAGGAAGCACACGCCGATAAGTCGAAGGGCATATTGTTCGGCTTGCTCTCTTGATTCCTCATCACGATCACGCCCTAATCTCCACAGAGCGGCAAAGCTGCTTGCGACCTCAATAGCGGAATCAAAGCCGAAGCCGATGAGGGCAATGCTACCCGCCAGGAATCCAGCCACAAGCGCAATTACGAACTCGGCAGAGTTCCAAGCGATAGTTAGGTATTGGAGCCTTCGGCCTCTCTGAATAAACTGGGTCCGGTTCTGAGCGGGTGCGAGGATTGTGAGCCCTTCAGCTTTCATGGTCATAGATCGCAAAAATTGATGACATCAATTCAATCACAACATTTGTTCTTGATACCTCCTGAAGCATACGACAAAAGCCTTGGAAAATCGACCGGCCCTGTTGGGCTTATGATGAGGAGATTTTGGACTAGCCGAGAACGGGGGAATTCAAGAGTGGATATGGCAGGGTGCAGAACGAGCTTCGCCGGCGTAGAGGTGCACACCACGTAGATTGCTCCACGTGCTCTGAGCAGGTGGTCTGGAGTCCTGAGCGGACTTCACCGGAGCGGCGGTGCCTCGCCCGGCGTCCAAAGAAGGAAAGCTGGAACTGACTAAAGCACCGCGATCATCACCCGTTGCAACTACGAGCAACGGGTCCCCGTCGCAGCTGCGGGAATTCCAGAAGGGTTCCACTTTGGAGCGCCGTGCTCACCCGTTGCAATAGAGGAGCACCGGGTCCCCGGTGCCGCGAGAGGTGCGGGAGCGAAGGGCTGCGGACCACCTGCTGAACTTTGAAGAGTTAGGTCAGGGAGCTATGTTGGCTGGAGGTGGCTGGAAGGAGTTGGAGAATGGTGGCGCCGAGCACAACGTGA
>JAHFEU010000080.1:7127-9783 GCA_023248295.1 Nitrospirota bacterium
GTTGCCACCGAGTACAATCACGCAGCGCCCGCGCAATGTCAAACCCCAAAGTGACCCCCACGGGGGGATGGGTGGAGCGAGGACGACGGGGGTGATCGCCACGACAGGACCCGCTGGAGCTTATCCAGCCATCATCGATAAATTTCGGATCAGAGTTAGGTCAGGGAGCTATGTTGGCTGGAGGTGGCTGGAAGGAGTTGGAGAATGGTGGCGCCGAGCACAACGTGAGCACAGTTTGGAACCCTTCTCACAAGGCCGTTCAGGTGACCCAGCGCAAGGTCGTCCTTTCCGGGACAGGGTGCTCGAGGTTGGACAGACCAGCCTGCTGATTCAGATAATACTTCTTCAGACGTCGATACCAGACCGCCAGCGTATCCATTTCCAGCCCCACGTTCATCGTACTCGTCTGTCGATTGCCTTGTTCCTGCAGTTCCAGAATCGCACGATCCTGTCCGAGCGTGGTTCGAGCGGTCAGCCGTACCAGTACCTTGCTGAAGGGAGCGGACCATTGCAGAAAATTCCATCCCACCGTGATGTCGAGGCGGGTGATCTCCGAGGTCAGCGGCGTGGCAATCAGCATGATTGAACCGAACCGTTGACCGACCTGGAGTGTTTCAAGGTGGATGCCGGGCAGGAAGAAATCGACGCTGGTGGTGGCCTCCTTGGCACCGGCCCCAAAAATGCGAAAAACAAAAGTGTTCGGCAGTTGAGTGTGTTCCGATACCGTTCGGAATCCGAGCGGCAGGCGGGTAAATTCTTTTTCCTTGGGCTTCGCGACACGTTTTTGCCTGAAAAATCGATTATGAACGAACGGAACATGGGCCGGGTCCACTAAACTGTCGACCACGAAATCCATCCTCGCGTTGACCTGAACAGAAGCGCGCGCAGTTGAAAGACGGCTTGCCTTCGACGGCAAGGGGAGCAATGGAGGTGCGGTGGTTGGTTTGGCGTAGGGGTCATGGCCGATATACACCCAGACCCAGCCGTCCTGCTCCTGAACGGAGTAGGACCGGGCGCAGATCGATGTCGGCGGCGGACCTTCAGCCAATGAGGGGACTTCCACGCAGGAGCCCGAAGAGTCGAATCGAAAGCCATGGTAGCGACATCGAATGGAATCGCCTTCGTGCCAACCTGCTGAGAGTGGCACGCCACGATGTGGACAGCGGTCTTCCAAGGCGCGGACAGTCCGCGACCGGTCACGGAACAGCACGAGGGGGTGATTCAGCAGCGTGGTGCCGACCAGACGTCCAGGCCGAATGTGACAGCTCTCAGCGGCGATGTACCAGAAGCCTTCAAGCATCGAGGTACTATACCAGAACTCCCGGAAATCTCAATCGCTGGATCTGTGCAATGTGGCAAGGTGGAGCGCAGGCTTCACCGGAGCGGCGATGCCTCGCCCGTCGACCAAAGAAGGAAAGCTAGAAGTGACAGCCGCTGCTCCCCGTGCCTCGGGTGGGAGGGATGGCCATGGAGAGGCTCGGTATGACGGCACTCATGAAAGGGGTGGCCGGGCTGATCCCCTATTGCGCGCGTCCAGCGAGCACTTTCCGAAGTGCGCGATGCGCGAGCACGGGGGATTAGCCTGGTCGCCCCGCCCTTCCGCCCTTCGCCAGCCGAGGCTCTCCTTCGGATTCCGCGCTCACCCGTTGCCGCGAGAGGAACGGGAGTGAAGGGCTGCAGACCACCTGCTTCTCATACCCTCACTTTTCGCTTCAGATGCTTCTCGACGCTGGCCACCTTGCTGGAGAGCCGGCCTGAATGCCCTTTCCGGTAGTCCACCTTGATCGTGCACGAAATTCGGTTACAATCTTTCCGCATCCGCTCGAAACATTGCCTCACCACCGTGAACACGTCATTCCAGTCACCCTCCAAGACCGTGCCCATGGGATTGAGCCGGTAGTCCACCCCGCTCTTGTCGATGATGTCCAACGACCGGGACACATACTTCCCGACACTCTCACCCTTCCCAAGCGGCGACATGCTGAACTCCAACAGCACCATGGTTCCTCCCGTCATCCGATGGGCGCAAGGCGCAACCCCCCCCTTACGCCTGACACCTTATGGCTTACGTTTTCTCCCGTTCATCCAACCACGCCTTGGGATACTCCACCTTGGCGGTGAGCCTGAAGCCGTTTACCGGATCTCGCAACAGGGCGCGCCGCTGCTCAGCGTCTGGCTCGGTTGCCTTCGTCTCATCCCGAACGGTGGCCAACCATTCCAGGAACGAAGCAAACTCGTCGTCAAACACCTGCTCGAACTCCTGACGAAGAAGGCTGGCCAATGCGGGGGCCACGCCGCTGGTGCTGATCGCCAGGCGGAGGTGGCCGCGGCTGACCAGGGCAGGCATCATCACCGTGGATGTCTCAGGCTGATCGGTTGAGCACAGCAGGAATCGTTCCTGCTTCGCGAGTTCATAGAGTGATTTGGAAAAATCCGGATTTCCTCGCAGCGTGTTGATGACCAGGACGACGCCTTCCGCATCAGCCGCCCTGAACAACCGTCCCCGATGCAGAACCTTCGCGGAGGCCGTCAGCCTGCGCAGGGCGTCGTTCAAGGTTGGACTGATGACGGTCACCTTGGCCCCCGCCTCCAACAGCCGTTGCACTTTCTCTGCCGCCTCGTCGTCTCCGCCGAGGACCAGGCATGACCGGCCTTT
>JAHFEU010000080.1:9883-11967 GCA_023248295.1 Nitrospirota bacterium
TGCGCAGGGCGTCGTTCAAGGTTGGACTGATGACGGTCACCTTGGCCCCCGCCTCCAACAGCCGTTGCACTTTCTCTGCCGCCTCGTCGTCTCCGCCGAGGACCAGGCATGACCGGCCTTTTACATCCAGTGAAATTTGGAGACCAGGATTCGCAGGCATCGCCCCTCCACCATGTCGGGCTGACAAGCGCTGTATCATACAACAGCGCGTTGCCCGCGTAAACGCCGCCATTCCCATTCCGGCCACGGCCCCTGTATAATGCGTGGGGCTTAGTTCCGGTGTCGCAGCTTTAAGTGGAACAAGATACCTAAGGGGAAGTTGATGAGTCAGGAGACGACCAGGGTCGTCGCGATGGCCTCTGGCGTCATCGCGCTCGCGGGGATCGCGGCCTGGATGGGACTGGCCCATAGCTGTGAGCCGTCACGAGGCAACGGCGTGATTGCCGGGCGCGTGAGTATTGACCCCGGGTTGGCTGCGAACGTGAAGCCGACAGATGTCCTGTTCGTCATCGTCCGCCGTCCGCAAGGCCCGCCGCGCCCGCTTGCGGTCAAGCGAATTGACGGGCCCCGCTTTCCGGTCTCGTTCGAGATCACCAATCATGACGTCATGGTGGAAGGCTCGGAACTGCGGGGGATGGTGGACGTGGTCGCCCGGCTGGACAAGGACGGCCGCGCAGGCCCTGCTCAGAGTGGTGATTTGGAAGGGCAATCCGACAAGAATCCCACGCTCGTGGGAGCCCGAGACATCGAGATCGTCATCAACAAGACGTATTAGCTAGCAGCCGGCAGGAATACCCAATTGCTGCTCGCTAGTCTTCTGGCAGGTCGGCGTCCAATTCGACGTTCCAATACAGATAGTCGCGCCAGCTTTCCGGAGCGTTCCGAATCCCGATGGTGATCGTCAGGACCGGATTCCAACGCGGCTTCAGCGGCTTCCTGACCAGTTTCATGCCGGTCTCTTCCGGCATGCGTCCGCTCTTCCGGTTGTTACAGCGCCAGCACGCGGTCACGATGTTTTCCCAGGTCTTCCGTCCCCCTTTGGCGATCGGCACGACATGATCGAAGGTGAGATCCTCGGTCCTGAACTTCTGGTTACAATACTGGCAGGTATAGCCATCCCGCGTGAAAATGTTGATGCGCGAGAACTTGACCGCCCGGTGGCTATCCTTCAGCCTGACCATCTTGAGCAGCCGCATCACTGCCGGCAGCTTGACCGTGATGGACACTCCATGAATATCCCGGTCGTAGACCTCCAGGACCTCCACCTTCCCCTGCCACAGGAGCGTAATGGCTTTTTTCCAGTGGACGACTCGGAGCGGTTCGTAGGTAGAGTTGAGTAACAGCGTCAGTTCCATCCCGTCCTCTGTGTCGCCTCCGCGCCGGTCAGCCGGCATGCACCTATTCTACGAAGCTCCTACTGTATGCCATATTCACTCCGTGAAATCAAGCCTGCTGTGCTCGCCGCGCTTCAGGACCCTGGCTTGCCGGCGCGAAAGCATCCGAGTAGACTACCGGTTATACTTAGCTCCCTGACCGGAGGCCCGAGACCATGAAGCTGATTCCTGTCGCGAAGGTGACCGACTTGGAGCCGGGATCCTGCCTCTCGGTAGAGGCGGAAGGGATTGGCGTGGCGTTGTTCAACGTGAATGGCGCGATTTACGCGTTGGACAATACCTGTCCGCACGCCGGTGGACCGTTAGGTGAAGGCACTCTGTCCGGCGAGATCGTCGAGTGTCCCTGGCACGGGTGGCGGTACAACGTCCGAACCGGCGAGAAACCGGAGAGCAAGGAAATTAAGGTCGCCTGCTATGACGTGCAGGTGGAAGGGAACGTGATCAAAGTCGCGATTCCGACCGATTGACCGAGCCCGGATTATTCATGAACGCTTCTGCTGCAATCGCCCATTCGCTGCTGCGACCAGCCTGCCCGCGCTCAGGAGAGCGGGCACGCGGGCGGGCTCGCTGCTCAGTCCCTCAACGTACTGACCACCCGTTGCAATCTCGAGAGCAACGGGTCCCCGGTACGCCTGGTCCTCGCGGCGGAGCGCCGGGTACCCATTGCGCTTCTGTTGCAATGGGTGCAAC
>JAHFEU010000081.1 GCA_023248295.1 Nitrospirota bacterium
TCTAACTCGACGAAGACCAGCGTCATGCAAAGCGCCGGTGGATACCAGCTTCTGGTGGCTGCCAAGGGCAGCCCGGTGCAAGCCGTGATGAGCAGCCTGTTCTTCATCGATGCGCCAACCGGCAACGTGCCCATCGGCGTGTACCGGCAGCTCAGGGCGGACAAGGGGGTCTCTCGCCTTGTGCCGCTCAACTTGGGTGACAGCTACCGCGGGTTCTACATCGTCGGAACGACTCCCGAGTACTTCGCCCTGATCGGCGAAATGATCGGCCGGCCTGTTCACACCCGACCGCAGAACCGCGTCTTCGAAAAACCGTTCGAAGCGGTGGTGGGCGCCGGCGTGGCGGGGGACCTCGGGTTGAAGGTCGGCGACCGCTTTGTCGCCCTGCACGGCTTCATCGAACTCCCGGCGGACCTGGCCGATCCCCACGAGAGGCTTCCCTATACGGTGGTTGCGCTGCTCGAAAAAACCAATACCCCCGCGGACAAGGCCATTTTCACGACCGTTGAAACCATATGGGCTATCCATCATCAGGATCTCCCTGATGCGTGGGAGACACCTCTGGCAGCGGCAGAACCAGCGCACAGGGATCGGGGCGCTGGGCGAAAGAAGGCCAGCGAGATCACCGCGCTCCTGGTTCAGGGAAAGAGCTACATGGATCTCCTGAGGCTGTCGAGCACGATCAGTAAATCCCCATCTGCACAGGCCATATTCCCGGCACGGGTCGTGACGCGGTTAGTGGATTATCTGAAGATAGGGGAGAGCGTGATCCTCGGCGTTTCGTGGCTGACGACCGTTGTCGCTTTTTTTGCTATCATGATTTCCATGCTGGCCGCGACGATTGACAGGCGCAGACAGATTGCCACCCTCAGGGCCCTCGGCGCGGGTCAGTGGGTCATCGTGAAAATCGTCTTGCTGGAAGCAAGTCTTATTGCGACCTTCGGGGCAATCGCCGGCATCGTCGCCGGCCGTGGGGCGGCGTATGTGCTGGCCTCGCTAGTAGAACGTATGAGCGGTCTGCGCCTCGATTTGCGCCCCATCGCTTGGGAGGATTTTCTCATGGTCCTGATCGCGCTGGCGCTTGGACTCCTTGCCGGAGCCGTCCCGGCCTATTCCGCCTACCGCCAGGACGTGGCGCAACATCTTAGCCCCTCCGTCTAGTGGCAATCGCGAGGATTGATGCGGTGACGAAATGGGCAATCGTCGTGACGTTGGCGCTGGTCCTGAGCCTCCCCCCGCCCGCCGCTGCCGAGGCCAGGGTCAAGTTTTCCGACTTCTATATCGGAGAAACCTACCAGGGCGGAGTCGGCATGGGACCCAAACTGCAAATCTCGCCGAAGCTTCTACGCCTGAACGGGCAGCGCGTCGAGATCTTCGGTTTCATGGATGGAATCCTGCCGCGCGACGGGATGTTCTTCATGATCCTCAAAGAGCCCCTCATTGGCTGCCCTTTCCACTCCGTTGACTTCGACTGGGCCAGCTTCGGCGCAGTGTTCCTGAAAAAGGGGACGGATTATATCGATGGGCCCATCAAGGTGACGGGGCGGCTGGACGTGGGGCGCAAGCAGGACGAGACCGGCTTCACCAGCTACGTGCGGATTTACGATGCGGTGGTGGGCCGGGCCCAGTGAGAGCTAGAAAATCCCCTCCTTCAGCCAGGCCGCGCTGAAAGCGCCTGCAAGTATGTCCATTTCCACTCGCGGCCGCGAGCATGTTGGAGCAATCAATGATGTTGGCACCGCCATTGCTCCTTCTGTCAATAACTCATCCCACGTAGCCGCTCGCGTGTAGAAAACGGTCCGGCCTTTTGATAAGGAGCCAGAAAATGAAATACAGAACCATCGTGGCCTCTGTAGCGGTAGGGATTCTAGTGGTTGTGGGGATTTTAGCCTTCGGCAATTATGATGCCCCGGCACAAGTGGGGGAGAAGCAGCAGGTGGGGCGGCAGAAAGATGGCTTGGTGGTCTTGTCGACGAATCAGGTCATAACGCCAGCAGGCCGCCAGGTGGAGTTTAGAGGCCGTCCAAACGCCGTGACGCTCAGTCCGGACCGCAAGACTGCAGCCTTCCTCAATGGGGCCTATAAGGTGATTATCCTGGTCGATCCAGAATCTGGGGCGGTTAAACAAGAGTTTGACGCCGCAGGTCCCAGCGCGTCATTCAGCGGGATTGTGTACTCGAAAGACGGGAAAACCCTCTATGCCTCTCAGGCAACCGGCAATCTGATCATCGCCAAGGTTGCAGATGACGGCACTATTTCTCTTGATCAGGTCGTGAAGCTACCATTGAGCACAGTCCACTATCCGGGGACGCAGGGAAATCCATACCCGGGCGGCTTGGCCCTGTCCGAAGACGGCAAGACCTTGTACATTTGCCTCAACCGTAGTAACACGCTCGGCGTCTTCGACCTTTCCAGTCGTGCGGTGGTCAAAGAGATTCCCGTCGGCAATGCACCGACCAATGTCGTCGTTAGCGGTGACAAAGCCTACGTGTCCAATCGGGGCGGACGTCCGGCGCACGAGGGTGATTTTACGGTCGATTCCAGCGGCACCCCCATCGTCGCCCAGCGGGAGTCCGGTTACGCCATCACGGGCACCGTGTCCGTCGTTGATCTGAAGGCTGGCGTTGAGGCGAGGACCATAGAGGTCGGGCTGCACCCCACCGCGTTATTGCTGGACGCCCGCCGCCTGTTTGTGGCCAATACCAACAGCGACACAGTGTCCATTATCGACGTGGCAACCGATAGAGTCATCAAGACCATCGCGGTCAAACCCTTTCCGGGCGCGCTGCTCGGGAGCTCACCCAACGCCCTGGCGATGATGGACAGTCAACGGTTGGTCGTCAGCCTGGGGCGTAACAACGCCCTGGCCGTTTACTCGCTGAGCGACCATTTGTATGGCGGTGTAGCGTTTATGGGCCTGATTCCGACCGCCTGGTATCCCGCCGGTATCGCCGCGGATGCCGACAAGCGCCGCTTGATCGTGGCCAACACTAAAGGTGTGGGCTCCCTTGGTCCGGAGGTGGTCGCCGGTCCGCAGATCCGGGGCAGCAAACCCACCACGACGAAGGGCAAGTGGGTCCACTCCAATATGGGAAGCACCTCCATCATCAGCTTCCCCACCGCGAACGAACTTCCAGCGTACACAGCGCAGGTGCTCAAGAACAACAGCTGGGAGAGGCTGGTCCAGGAGCAGAAAAAGCGTCTGGAGACGACCAGAGCCAAGAAGGCGATCCCCGTACCGATGGAACTTGGTGACCCGTCCGTGTTCAAGCACGTCTTCTACATCATCAAGGAGAATAAAACGTACGATCAGGTACTCGGCGACCTCCCCCAGGGGAATGGGGATCCTACCTTGGTGCAATTTGCCCGTGACGTGACCCCAAACCAACATGCACTGGCCGAACAGTTCGTTCTGTTCGATAACATGTACGAGGCCGGCTCCAACTCTGCCGATGCTCACCAATGGCTCACCCAGGCCTTCGTGGTTGACTACATCGAAAAATCCTTCGGAGGCTGGGTTCGCACCTATCCCTTCAACGCCGGTGACGCCTTGGTTTACCCGCAGACCGGCTTCCTGTGGGAAAACGCCTTAAAATTTGGCAAATCCGTCCGGGTTTACGGTGAGTATGTGAGCGGGCTGTATGCCGACGGCGAGAGGATGGGCGCCTGGTGGACTCCTTACATGCCCCCAGCTAAAGGTCCATGGCTGGGTGGTAGCGAAAAGGAGTTCGGTGTGTGGAGCAACTTCTACAAAGACTCGCTGATCCTGGCCGGCAAGCTGCCTGGCAAGATCCATATGAAACTGGAAGCCCGTTCGGACATCCCCTCGCTGGAACGGATCATCAACAAGGAGTATCCCCCGTACCATCAGATCATCCCGGACCAGTACCGGGTTGAAGTGTTCTTGAAGGAGTTCAGGGAGTATGTCAAGAACGGCGATCTCCCTAACCTCGTGATCATGGCTCTCACCAACAACCATACCGAAGGCAACAAACCTCATTATCCGATCCCGACTGCGATGGTGGCTGATAACGACCTGGCTTTTGGCCGCGTCATCGAAGCGATCACGCACAGCCCATACTGGAAGAACTCGGTGATTTTCGTGATCGAGGACGACGCCCAGGATGGCGTCGATCACGTGGACGGTCATCGCACCGTCGGCATGGTCATCAGTCCCTACACCAAGCGCCGGGTGGTGGACAGCCGCTACTATACACAGCTCGACATCATCCGCAGTATGGAGCAGATCTTGGGTCTGCCCCCCATGACCCAGATGGACATGGCGATAGATCCGCAGGTCATGAAGGATGTGTTCACCGACAAACCGGACTTTACACCGTACAAGACGCTGCCGAACCAAGTTGCCCTGGACACATTGAATCCACCGCTCGCCGCCATGAACGACGGTATCCAGAAGGAATGGGCTCGCGCCATGTACACACTGGATTTCTCTAAACCGGATGCCGCCGATACGAAGCTGCTCAACCGGGTGATCTGGTATTCGACCAAGGGATGGGACAGGCCCTATCCGGGAGACGACCGCGTCCTCTATCCGGATGAGGTCCATCGTTACCTGGCGTCAAGAGAGGAAAAAGTCAAAGGCGAGAAATAAGCGGTATAAATGTGGGCGGCCCCCGGCCGAGGGAAGGTGCGCCGGCTGACCTGGGAGAATGTCTCGGCTCGTTGACATCGGGATGGACGGGGAGATAAACTCGTGCCACTTCGGGGGTGGCCAAGGTCCTGTCCGCAGAGGGGCCCGTGAGCGAAGGATGCTGTTCTTGCCGAAAAGGAGAGTACCTATGAGGGGTGGCATTTGGGTAGCTTCGCTCTTCCTCTTGCTCTTGCCGTCGGCGGCGTCGGCAAACTCGGAGCTCCTCTCGATGCAGAAGGACGATGGTCAGTGGGCGCTGCCCGCCAAGAACTACTCGGGGACCCGCTTTAGTTCGCTGGGTCAGATCACGACGGACAACGTCAAGAAGCTCAAGGTGGCCTGGTCGTTCTCGACCGGGGCGCTTCGGGGACACGAGGGGGCGCCGCTGGTCGTCGGCACCACGATGTATGTCCACTCGGCCTTCCCCAATCACGTCTATGCCCTGGACCTGGCGAAGGAGGGGGCGCCCATCAAGTGGGCCTATACGCCAAAGCAGGATGCGCGGGCGGTCCCGGTTGCCTGCTGTGACGTGGTCCATCGCGGCCTGAACTTTGCTGAAGGCAAGATTCTGATGGTCACGCTGGATGGGCAGGTGATCGCCCTGGACGCCAACACGGGGAAAGAAATCTGGAAGATCCGGAATGCCGACCCTGCCAAGGGCGAGACCATGACCGCGGCCGGGCTGGTGATCAAGGACAAGTTCATCGTGGGGGTCTCCGGCGGCGAGTTTGGAGTCCGCGGCTGGGTGGCGGCCTACAATATCAACACCGGCAAGCAGGCCTGGCGGGCGTACAGCATGGGCCCGGACTCTGATCTGCTCCTGGCGCCTGATTTCAATTCGGCCAATCCCCACTACGGGAGGTTCGGCGAGGGCACCAAGACCTGGCCAGGGGAGCACTGGAAGGTCGGTGGCGGCACCACCTGGGGCTGGTACTCCTATGATCCCGACCTGAATCTCTTCTATTACTCGACGGGGAATCCCGGCACTTGGAACCCCACGCCGCGGAAGGGTGATAACAAGTGGTCGATGACGATCTTCGCCCGGGATCCCGACACCGGGATGGCGAAGTGGGGATACCAGATGACCCCCTGGGACGCCTGGGACTACGACGGCATCAACGAGCATATCCTGGCCGATCTCACCATCGGCGGGAAAAAGGTCAAGGCCCTGGTCCACTTCGACCGGAACGGCTTCGGCTACACGCTGGACCGCACCAACGGCACGCTCCTCGTGGCCGAGCCGTTCGTGTACGTCAACTGGGCGACGGGCATCGACAAGAAGACCGGGCGGCCGATCGAGGATCCGACCAAGCGGACCAAGCAAGGTGCAGACATCAAGAACATCTGCCCCTGCGCGATGGGCGGAAAAGACCAGCAGCCGGCGGCCTTCTCCCCCCGGACCAGCCTCTTCTACGTTCCCACCAACAACATGTGCATGAATTACGAAGGAGCCGAGGCCAAGTACATCGCGGGGGCGCCGTACGTCGGGGCGAATGTGCTGATGTTCCGGGGGCAGGGTGGCCACCTGGGCGAGTTTATCGCCTGGGATGCTACCACGGGGAAGAAGGTGTGGGGGATCAAGGAGCCCCTGCCGGTCTGGAGTGGCGTGCTGGCCACGGCGGGGGACGTGGTCTTCTACGGCACCATGGACGGCTGGTTCAAGGCCGTTGATGCCCGAAGCGGGGAGGTGCTGTGGAAGCACAAGCTCTCGTCCGGCACCATCGGGAACCCGATGACCTACCTCGGCCCAGACGGTAAGCAGTACGTGGCCATCTACTCGGGGGTTGGCGGATGGTTCGGCCTCCCCGTGGCGGCGGCGCTCCCGCGGGATGATCCGTTCGGCGCGCTGGGCGCGGTCGGGGTCGCGTACGACGCCGGCCTCGATCGAGCCACGACCCTCGGCGGCACGCTCCACGTGTTCTCTCTGGAGTAAGCGCGGTTGACGCTCACCCGGCGCCGGATGTTGACCCTCCGGCGCCGGGTCCTTTCCAGCCTTTGGGCTCACCCTCCGCTGTGTCGGGGTGATCGGATGAGAAGCGGTATGGTGAAACGAGCACGCATCGGCCTCGTGGGGATGCTCGTCGTGATCTCGTCCCTGCTGGGCAGGAGCGTGTTCGGAGAGGAGGCGAAGGAGCTCAGAGTCTGCGCCGATCCCGACAACCTGCCCTTCTCGAACGAGCGGAAGGAAGGGCTCGAGAACAAGATCGCCGAGCTGATCTCCAACGACCTTGGCGCGAGGCTGACCTACTACTGGTGGCCACACCAGCGCGGGCTTGTCCGAAACACGCTCGGCTCGGGGAAGTGCGACGTCTTGATCGGCATTCCCAAGGGGTTCGACCCGGTCCTCTGGACCAAACCCTATTACCGAACCGCCTACGTCATCGCCTATCCGAAAAGTAAGGGCTTCAAGATCCGGTCCCTGGACGATGCAACCCTGAAGCATGCGAAAATCGGCGTCTATCTCAACACCCCGCCGTATGATGCGCTCGGCGAGCGCGGGATCACCGACAACGTCGTCGGTTACTCGCTCTTCTACGACTATGGTGGCGTCGATCAGGCCAGGCGTCCCGGAAGGCTGATCGAGGATCTCTTTGCCGGGACCATTGACGTCGCGATCGCGTGGGGTCCGATCGTCGGATACTTCGGGAAGAGGCCGAATGGCCCGCCGCTCGAGCTGGTGCCGCTCCAGAACAACGGAGCCATCCCGATGATCTTCGACATTTCCATGGGGGTCAGGAAGGGCGACAAGGAGCTCAAGACCCGGTTGGAGGAGGCGATTGATCGACGCCGGGCCGAGATCACGAAGGTTTTGGAGGACTATGGGGTCCCGCTCCTGCCGCGCGCGGAGGCGGACTCATCGTCAAAGGACCCTCTCCCTGCCGAGCGGCGTGATCCTCCCGGGACCCACCGCCGGCATGAGTAGGATGGCCCGTGCTGGAGGACTTGTCAGTCTCTTCGTCTTCGGAGTGATGGTCGGCCATTTCGTACCCGGTAGTGCGCAGGAACAACCGAAGCCGAAGAAGCTCAACCCGTTCACCGGCGACCCGGCAGCGATCCAGGAAGGCAGAGGCCTCTTCATTCAGAACGGCTGCTCCGGTTGCCACGGGTTGATGGGCGGTGGGGGAATGGGTGTCCCGCTGAACGACGACGTGTGGAAGTTCGGCAGCGACGATGCGACCCTGTTCAAGCTCCTCAAAGGAGAGATTCCGGAGAGCATCATGCCGAAGGTGTGGACGGGGCTCCCGGACGACCAGGTGTGGAAGATCATCGCGTACATCCGGTCCCTGTATCGGGGCGACCCGAGCAAAGTGGACTGGTAAAATCGGCAGAGGGCAACTTGTCACCCACACACAGGAGGTGGAACAATGGGCAAGTATACGTTGCTGGTGGGCGAATCGCTGGTCGGGGACGGCAATGAGGTGGCCCACATCGACCTCATGATCGGTTCCAAGGACGGGCCGGTCGGAGCCGCCTTTGCTCAGCGGCTGGCTGCGCAGACGTCGGGGCACAACGGGCTGCTAGCCGTGATCGCCCCCAACGTGCCCGCGAAGCCGGACACGGTCATGTTCAACAAGGTCACGATCAAGGGCGCGAACCAGGCGGTGCAGATGTTCGGTCCGGCGCAATCGTCGGTGGCCAAGGCCGTGGTGGACAGCGTGGCCGACGGTACGATCCCGAAGTCAGAGGTGGACAACCTCGCTGTGGTCGTCGGGGTCTTCATCCACTGGGAGGCAAGCGATAAGAAAAAGATCTATGACTTTAACTATCGGGCGACCAAGGAGTCCATCGCGCGCGCGATGAAAGGGCTCCCGACGATCGATACGGTGCTGAGCCAGAAAGATACGGCCAAGCATCCGTTCGCGTGAAGGCTGTCTCCTCTCAAGTGTTCATCCTGATCCCTGGTCGCACGACCGAGCAGGGGACGAGCGTCGGCGATAAAGCGTCGCCGGAGTACCGCAGCGTCACGAGGCTCCTCAGGATGAACCCGGAGGACATGGCGCGACTCGGCCTGACGGACGGGGCGCAGGTCCGGCTCCGTAACGCGCAGGGGGAGATCGTCGTGTCGTGCGTGTCTGCGAAGGACGAGCTGCCGCCGGGGGTCCTCTTTATCGCCTACGGTCCCGAGTCCTCGAAGCTGATGGGCGGAGAGACCCACGGGACGGGGATGCCCGATTCGAAGGGGATCGAAGTGGAGCTCACGGTCGCCGGGGGGTCGCCGGGAAGGGAGTGAGGGACGGTGGAGGGTGAGGTCCGGGTTATCGAGCATGCCACATGCACCTTCTGCGGGTGCGTGTGCGACGACATTGACCTCACGGTGGAGGGCAACCGGATCACCAAAGCCAAGAACGCCTGCGTGCTGGGCAAGGCATGGTTCTTCGAGTATCCCACCGCGGAGTCTCGCCCCGAGGCCATGATTGGAGAGAGCCCCTCGACGGTCGGCGAGGGGATCGAGGAGGCCGCGCGCATCCTGACCAGTGCGCGGTACCCGGTCGTGTACGGCCTCTCTGATACTACGGTTGAAGCTCAGCGCGTTGCCGTCGAGATCGCTGATCTCATCGGAGGCTGTCTCGATACGACGACGTCCGTGTGTCACGGGCCGTCGGGCATCGCGTTCCAGGGAGTGGGTGAGGCGACCTGCTCGCTGGGGGAGATCAAGAATCGGGCCGACATGGTGATTTTCTGGGGAGGCAACCCCGCCGAATCGCATCCCCGGCACTTTACCAAGTACTCGGTCATGCCCAAGGGAATGTTTGTCCCCAACGGCCGGAAGGATCGGTACGTGGTGCTGGTGGATGTGCGGAAGACTCCCAGCGCGCGCGCGGCCGACCTGTTCATTCAAGTCAAGCCGCGCAAGGACTTTGAGCTGCTCTGGGCTCTCCGCGCGCTGGTGAAAGGTATCGAGGTGGACCATGGCATCGAGGCCGAAACAGGGGTGTCGCTGGCGACGCTCAGGGCACTGGTCGAGCGGATGAAGCGCGCAAAGTTCGGGGTCTTCTTGTTCGGCATGGGGCTGTCCATGACGCGGGGCAAGCACTATAACGCCGCCGCGATTCTGGCTTTAGCGCGCGATCTGAACCAGTACACCCGCTTTGTGGCCAAGCCGATGCGCGGTCACGGCAACGTGACCGGCGCGGACAATGTGGTGGCCTGGGCCACCGGCTACCCGTTCGGGGTGAGCTTCGGGCGCGGGTATCCTCGATTCAACCCCGGTGAGTTCACCACGGTGGATCTCTTGGCCCGCGGCGAGGCCGATGCGGCGCTGATCATCTCCGCGGATCCCGTCGCCAACTTTCCCCAGTCAGCCATCGAGCACCTCAAGCGTATTCCGACCATCGTCCTGGACCCGCAGGCGAGCGAGACGGCAAAGATCGCCCGGGTGGCGTTCACCACGGCGATTTATGGGATCAACGTCGCGGGGACCGTCTATCGGATGGACGACGTCCCGATCCGCCTGCGGCCAGCCCTCTCATCGCGGTACCCGTCGGACGAGGAGGTGCTGAAGGGAATCGCGAGGCGGGTTCGGGAGCTCCGCCGGGAAGCCCTCAGCGCGTAGGTCCCCTTCGTCCGGTTTGCCTGATGCTCAAGATCGTCAACGGGAAAGTCTACGATCCGGCCAACGGGGTGGACGGGCAGATCAAGGTGATCGCCGTCAAGGAGGGCCGGATCGTCCCCGAGGGCGAGCTGGACGCGACGGCCAGGACCCTCGACGCGCGCGGGATGATCGTCCTGCCGGGCGCCGTGGATATGCACTCGCACATTGCTGGTCCCAAGGTCAACTCGGCGCGGAAGATGCGGCCGGAGGATCACCGCCGGGCCGAGCCCGTCAAGCGAACCGTCGTCACCCGCTCGGGCGTGATGGGCAGCAATCCGTCCACGTTCGCGACCGGCTACACCTACGCCCGGCTCGGGTACACCACGGTCTTCGACGCGGCGGTGCCGCCTTTGGGGGCCCGTCACGCGCATGAAGAGCTTCACGACACTCCGTTGATCGACAAAGGTTTTTTCGTCTTGATGGGCAACAACGAGTTCATCCTGCGATGTGTGAGGGCCGGCGAGGCGGAAAAGACGCGCCACTTCGCAGCGTGGCTCCTGGGTGCCGCCAAAGGGTACGCCATCAAGCTGGTCAACCCGGGCGGCGTGGAAGCCTGGAAGGCGGGGGGCCGGAACGTCTCCTCCATCGACGAGGCGGTGCCCGGCTTCGGGGTGACCCCGCGACAGGTCATCTCGGAGTTGGCCCAGGCCGCCATGGATTTGGGTCTGCCCCACCCGGTCCACATTCATGCCAACAACCTGGGGTTGGCGGGCAACTGGGAGACGACGCTTCAGACCATGAAGGCCCTGGAGGGGCGGCGGGCGCATCTGGCGCACGTCCAGTTTCACTCGTATGGGGGCGAGCCGGGCGGGCGCCTGTCCTCCCGGGTCGCGGAGCTCGTCGAGTACGTCAACGGGCACGACAGCATCAGTGTGGACGTGGGGCAGGTGGTGTTCGGCGAGACGACCTCGCTGACCGGCGATGGCCCGCTGGGGTACTACCTCCACGGCGTGACCGGCCGCAAGTGGTTCAATGCCGACGTCGAGATGGAAGCGGGCTGCGGGATCGTCCCGATCCGGTACCGGGGCCGGAGCCATGTGCACACGACGCAGTGGGCGATCGGGCTGGAGTGGCTCCTGTTGATGAACGACCCCTGGCGGATCGCTCTCTCGACCGACCATCCCAACGGCGGCTCCTTCACCGCCTATCCGTACGTCATCCGGCTCCTGATGGATCGGGAGTTCCGCAGGGAGGCGATCCGGGGCGTCAACCCGAAGGCCATCGCCTCGACGCAACTGCCCGAGCTTGACCGGGAGTACTCCCTCAATGAGATCGCCATCATCACGCGGGCGGCGCCGGCTCGGCTCCTTGGCATGAAGCGGAAAGGGCATCTCGGCCCCGGCGCGGACGCCGACATCACGATCTACGACCTGGATGCGGATTGGGAGAAGACGTTTGCGACGCCGAAGATCGTCATCAAGGCCGGCCACGTGATCGTCGAGGATGGTGAGATCCGCCGCGACATGCAAGGCCGCACCCTCTACGTCGAGCCCGAGTACGACCGGAGCATCGAGCCGGAGATCCGCAAGTGGTTTGCCGACTTCTATACCATCGAGTTCGAGAACTACGCGGTGGATATGGACTATTTGCCTCACGCCGAACGCGTAGCGGTATCGGGCGGATAAAGAGGTGGGTGAGCTCAGAGTCAACGGCGTCGAGATCGAGGATACCTACGCCGAGGCGTTC
>JAHFEU010000082.1:0-2087 GCA_023248295.1 Nitrospirota bacterium
CCAGGAGATCTTCGTAGTCTGTGCTTCGTGAGCTTCTCAGCCGATTCTTCACGCCCGCCTCTCTGATTCGTCTCGTAATCTTCCTTCTCATGCTTCAGCCCGCCCCTGGTTGGGCACTCGAGAAGTATGGTCGGCCGCTTCCCTCCATGGAACAGCCGGGAGAGGAGGAGCGGGAAGCCGAGGAGACGCTCTTCGGCGGATATTTCCTCACCGCCGCCTTCGTCTCGAACCCCACGTTTGCCGCACGACCGGATAACACCGGGTTGGTCGCATTGCGCCACATGCTGCATCTGGAGACTGACCTTTACAAGCAATACCTGACGCTCTATACGGATCAGAATTTCTTCTCCGATCGGCGGGAAGGCTGGATCAAGCTGACCGAGTGGGACGGCACCTATGCCTTGACCGGGCTGGTAGACCGATTTGGATGGCGCATTCAGTACGAGCGAGACGCGCCGGTGGATCGGAGCGGTGTGAAACAAGCCTATGCCGACGCGCTGGTGACCGTGCGCTACCAGGCCGGGCGGGAATCCGTTTGGTGGAAAACAACGCTTCCCGATCAGAACCTGATTGCCTACGCCGGCCCCGGCTGGTTGTTTCAGAACAGCAACTACTTCGCCAGACCGGACAACACCGGCCGGGCCTTGTTCCGCTACGTCGCGCATGCTGATCTTGATCTGTACCGAAACCGGGCGGTTCTTTATGCCGACGTCAATATGTTCACAGATAGGGAGAAAGGGAACAAGGTCAGTCCGACCGAGGTCGACTGGATCGTCGGCCTGGCGCTACGCTGGCACAATTACGAGTTGAGTTTCTACCGTGAGGAGGACCGGCCCGTGGACCGAAGCTCCTTGGTCCAAAAATACTTCGCGATCCAGCTCCGTCTGGCGTTTGATGTGCCGAAACGGATCGGAAGCAGGCTGAACCCATTTGCGGCGGCCAATACACGTTAGAAGACGCCTCAGCCATCCTCCCGCGCAACTATTTCGATGAGTGG
The DNA here is from genome assembly GCA_023248295.1 of Nitrospirota bacterium. Lineage (GTDB taxonomy): Bacteria > Nitrospirota > Nitrospiria > Nitrospirales > Nitrospiraceae > 40CM-3-62-11. The sequence continues at coordinate 998 of JAHFEU010000082.1, forward strand.
GTCCGTCACGTCTGTGCCCCTCCTCACAGTGAGCGGGGCCGGCGTGTGGCTTTCTCCACATGCGTCGCTGTGGTAAGATACCGCCCGTTCGAACGAATTCTTTCATCGGACCATTGCAGCATTGAATCAATGTTCGAATAGAACAATGGAGAAAGTCTGACATGACATTCATCGCAGACAAAGACCGTGAGTACATGCGGTTGGCCCTGGAGCAGGCCGGGCTTGCGCCGGCTCTGGGAGAGGTGCCGATCGGGGCGGTCCTCGTCCAGGATGGCCAGGTGCTCGCCCAGGTGCACAACTTCAGAGAAGCCTGGCAGGATCCCACTGCGCATGCCGAGATCGTGGCGATCCGCGGAGCGGCAAACCGGTTAGGGACCTGGCGATTAACCGGCGCCACCCTGTACGTCACTGTCGAACCCTGCTCCATGTGCGCGGGCGCCATCATTCAGTCCCGCATTTCACGGCTTGTCTTCGGAGCGAGGGATCCCAAAGCCGGTGCCTGCGGCTCGGTCTTCAACCTGCCGGAGGAACGCCGGCTGAATCATAAGGTCGAGGTCAGCGGCGGGGTTCTGGAGCGAGAAAGCCAGGAGCTGATGCAGAGGTTCTTTCGAACCCTGCGCGAGGATGTGAACGAACGAGCGGGCTTCTAAGGATGACAAAACGACAACGGGAAAGCGCAGCCAAATACTGCTATGATCTCAGCAAGATTGTCGTCACGGTAGCAGGAGTCACCAATGCATTCTCGACGCACTTCGAGCCGCTCAATTTTTGGTTAGGTATTGCAGTGGGAGTGGTGTTCTACGCAGTGGGATATGTCGTGGATGGAACGGAGGGCTAGACGATGATGACGCATCTCACAATCTTCTATAGCCTCCTGCTTGTGATCGGTGTAGGAGCCCTCAGTTGGCTCCTTTGGCAGAAATACCATCATCGCTAGCGATCTCCACATGATTCACGGTTAAGGCTTCAAGTTTCACTGCTGACGTCTTCAAGAAAAACGGAGAGGTGCGAGAGCGGCCGAATCGGGCGGTCTCGAAAACCGCTGTCCCCTTTCGGGGACCGTGGGTTCGAATCCCACCCTCTCCGCCAT